>NZ_JABXKI010000226.1 GCF_017115095.1 Nostoc sp. NMS4
GTAAATTGGCGTTTTCGTACAGAAGACGCAAGAGTTAAGCTTTTAAAGATTTATCCAACCCATCAGAATTAATGACATACACTACTAGTAGTCTGTCCCAAAAGTTTTGAGAGGTGAATCAGTTTTAAATTTATCTTCTTTACCTCTTAACTTTGCGCTCTTTGCGTCCTTTGCGGTTCGTTTTCTTAACCCATCAGAATTAATGACATAGACTACTAGTCCTATATATTAATCCAGTAAGCTGTTGAAGGATTCTTGCTGAATGAAGAATAGAATCACTCAGCCAACACTTTGCCATAACTCACCTCGCAGCACCGTTACCGCTTGTCCCGCGAGAAAGACGCGATCGCCTCCTTCGTAATATACTTTCACCACGCCACCACGACTAGATGCTTGATAAGCCAAAAAATCATTTTTGTACAAACGAGCGCGCCAGAAGGAAGCAAGGCAACAATGGGCTGAACCAGTCACCGGATCTTCATTAATACCTACCCCTGGTGCAAAAAAGCGAGAGACAAAATCATAATCTGAATCGGGATTAGTCAAGCTAGTAACTATAACTTTGCCAAGTGGTAACGTTTTGAGTAGTTGAAAATTCGGCTGTATTTGTCGCACCAATTCTTCAGATTCTAATTCCACTAGATAACCTAATGAATTCTGTAAGACAGATTTGTAGGGTATGCCCAAAGCTTGCTTGAGTTCTGGAGGAGCGATCGCAGCTTGTGAGTGATTTACAGGAAAATCTAACTCAATCCAGTCACCTTGTAACTTAGCAGTCAGCACTCCACTTTTGGTATAAAAACGTGCAACTTCATCAGGTGATAAATGTCCCTCTGACCAAAGTACATGGGCGCTAGCTAAAGTTGCGTGACCACAAAGCGGTACTTCCACAGTCGGCGTAAACCAACGCAGATTAAAGCCATCATCCTGTCTAACTAGAAAAGCTGTTTCAGATAAATTCATTTCCTGCGCCACGCTTTGCATCCAGCGCTCATCTTTGGGAGTAGGCAAAACACAGACAGCAGCAGGATTACCGGCAAAAGGTGTATTGGTAAAAGCATCAACCTGAGTAATGATTTGTCCCATTAGAGTCACCTGGAAAATTAGACAGCAATATATTTATCAGGGCGGCGTTCGAGATTTATGCTGACAAGGTTTAAGACCCCCACCAAATCTACGATTTGGTGGTCTTCAAGACGCTCGCGGACTCGCTAACGCTGCGCTATCGAGCGTCTTGATTCTGAATTCTGAATTCTGAATTCTGCATTCTTCTTCAAGATATGTCTATTTTTTGATTTTTCATTTTCTTAAAAGGAACTCGAACCAAGTTATAAGCACCTTTGGTCGATAAATTCTTGTAATCATCTGGCTGTAAGTCCATTTGTAAAAACTTTTTCTGTTCGGCTAACAGTAGCACTGATGAGGGTTTTAGTCCTTTGGCAGCCTGTTTTTTAATATGCTCTACAGCCTCTTTGGGAAATTTTAAATAATTTACGTGAATGTGGCTGTAAAATACCACACTAGGCTTTTTGAAGCCAAGCATGATCAATTCTTCGTTTGGTTGTTTTGCTTCTAAGATGACAGCAGATAATTCCCTTAAGGGTAATTGACGTTCTCGATCGATAAAGAAGGAAGCAGGTGTTAAGACAAAAATTACAAACGCCACAAACCCGATTAAATTAATACTGATAATGTAGTTCCAGCGACGACTCAATAATAAAGCCGCAACCAAAACAGCAGAAACTAGCCAAATTATACCTGCGATTACTGGTAAACCAGATTGTTCAATTAGTTCGTGGAAGTTACTGATCGCTGGATCAGTACCTAATATGTGGGTTATGTTGAGCAGTGCTGTTGCCAAAAATGACAAAAACACTACATTCACCCAACCACTCCAAAGGAATGGGGGAGAAACAGAAGTTGTTTGCTGTGTCTCCGTATCTGGAAAAAGGTCGCTCCACAATAGGGCTACCAGGATTGCTGCTGCTGGCATTAAAGGCAATACATAACTAGGAAGTTTAGTGACAGCAATGCTGAAAAAGGCAAAGATGCTAGCAAACCAGAACCAGGCAAATAAACCAAATTGCTGAAAACGCTCAAGCGATCGCCAATGCGATCGCTGCCAAAACTTTAGTCTGACTATAGATGCTGG
This sequence comes from Nostoc sp. NMS4, assembly GCF_017115095.1. Classification (GTDB taxonomy): domain Bacteria; phylum Cyanobacteriota; class Cyanobacteriia; order Cyanobacteriales; family Nostocaceae; genus Nostoc. The sequence continues at coordinate 2,153 of NZ_JABXKI010000226.1, forward strand.
TAAATATATTGAGTATGGTGCAAAACCCAGCAGCACGACTAAAAAGTAAAAATACCAAGGTGCGGAGTGACCATTAACCACTTCTGTAAAGCGTTCCAGGTTGTGATAACCAAAAAAGGAGTTAATATAATTCCAGCCATTGCGCCAAATGACTAAAGCATACCAAGGAACTGACAAAGCAATAATTATCAGCATACCTACGAGAAGGTGCATTTCCCGCAACACCTCTCGCACTTTCCCCACGTAAAGCAAAAAGGCGGCAACAATTAGCCCCGGCAAAACAATTCCCACTGGCCCTTTAGTCAAAATTGCGCCAGCAATCAGTACATAAAAAGCTAAGTACCATTTATTAGGGAATGGAGCATTGGTTATTCTTTCTCCCCCTGCTCCCCCTGCGTATCCTAGAAAGAAACATAACAAAGCTGATGCCATGCATCCGGTGAGCAGCATATCAGAAACACCCGTTCTCGCCCAAATAATAGTTTCGGGATTGAGTGCCATGAGGGCTGCTGCTATAAAAGATATTAAGTAGCGGCGAGTCGGACGTGAAACTTGTTCTAGTTCGTCTTGTTTAGCCAGATACCACTGCATGGTGTAAAAAGCTAAACAAACTAAGCCGAATGCGGCGATCGCAGAAGGAAGGCGTACTGCCCATTCATTCACGCCAATTAGATGATATGCGATCGCCTGACACCAGTAAATTAAAGCAGGTTTATCGAAACGAGTGTCACCATTGAAAAATGGGGTAATCCAATCACCTGTGACGAACATCTGGCGGGAAGCTTCGGCAAAGAGCGGCTCTGTCTCATCAATCAAGCCAATGTTGCCCAAATTCCACCCAAAAGCCACCCAGCCAACTACCATCAACCACAAAGCCGACACAGTTACACTCAGGGCTGGATTTTTTGCTATTTTGTTGAACCACCGATCAACAGTGTGCTTAACACTCAATTTCATTCTCATTTAGTCAATAGTCAACAATCACTAATCAATAGTCGTTGGTTATCTATCTTTTGTTCTTCGGAGTTTTTAATTCAATAATTTTCCTTACTTAACACTTTACCAACTGTAGGGTAATGATGTAAAAATAAAGGTTTGAGCCAATGGCATGATTTATTGACTCAGCACTAGTTGCCATTCTCTGTTTTGGGAATTCCACTTAGGTAATTGAGTTTCGCCAACAACATAAGGGCCCCAGTAACGCCGGGAACCATCTTCTGCAAAAGCAACTAAAATATCTCCCTTCTCCACCTTTAAATTATTCTCAGGTAAGGATAGAACCAGTCCCTTCTCACTACCTTCTTCGGGAGCAAAATCCCAATGCGCCGGTACATCATAGTGAGTCTGTTTTTTACTAGCTCCTTTTGCTACCGACTGCCGTGCCAGTATAACCAGGCGCACAGGCTGATTTGTTTGATTGCTCATTCGCAAAGTCCCTTGATCTTTGGCAATGCTTGCTGATTTATCACGATTTGCCAAAACAGGATAAGTATTCTCTTTACTGCTATGTTCTACTTGATTGCTTGGGGTAGGTACTGGAGTCGATAGACTAGCAGAAATACCTTTTTCAGGTACAACCGAAGTTGTTTGCCACTCTTGAGTTTCTGTTGGCTGTTGTGATGATGTATCTGGGTTTGTGGACTCCAAGGATACGCTCACTCCAAGGCATCCCACTAGAGCAACAAGCAGTCCCAAGCAAGAAGCTGTAATACCGACGTTACGATACACTGAAGATTTCATATTGATAGTTATTAGAAATAAATATTTTGTATAGGCTTGACCAAATAGTAGCCTATTATCCCAAAATACAATCACACAAAATAGCCAAATATAGACTTTCCTAAAATTAGAAATACGAATGTATTATAAATATCATTTTGATTAGAAAACATTTGCAGGAAAAAATCTCTTTGATGTTTGACAAATCAGGGGTACAGACATCCATTACTTCGGATTTTGACCGTAAGTATGGATAAAAACAAGATAATTTGATACTTGCCCAGGCAATTCACTTGTATAAAAAAACAAAAGTTTCCTGAAATCGCTAGCGGAGTCTACAGGTATCCTTTACTAAACATCAGATAAATCTAAGTGGTATATTTTATATTTTGCGATGAAAAGCTACCTGAAAAGAATGTTTGGAAAGTACTTGGTGATATCGCAAGTGCTTAAAGATCCTCCTTCCTAAATCTACGCAAGTCCTTCTCTTGTTGAGAGACGCTACGGGTAGCTTACCAGAAAATAGCGGGAGCTTGAAAGCCCCCAAGGAACAGGTACGCAGTACCGACTTCCGTTCTTTAGATGGGGGATGAAAAGCGACACGGGCAAATTTAAATGCCTTTGAAGATTGCATAGAGTATTTTAACTAACTCAATATCTTATACCAAACATGGTAGTATAAGAAGGGAGGTAAAATCATGCTTGTATTTGAGTTCAAAGCTTATGGAAAGTCAGCGCAGTTAGCGGCAATAGATGATGCAATTCGGACTGCAAAGTTTGTTCGCAATAGCTGTATTCGGCTATGGATGGATGTAAAAGGCACAGGTAAAAATGATTTGCAGAAATATTGTGCTGTACTTGCAGCTAACTTTCCCTTTGCTAATGAACTTAACTCAATGGCTAGACAAGCCAGCGCAGAACGGGCATGGTCTTCTATCTCTCGGTTTTATGACAACTGCAAGAAGGGCATTCCAGGCTTAAAAGGATATCCTCAATTCCAGAAAGATTGTCGCTCTGTTGAGTACAAAACATCAGGATGGAAGCTTGCAGATAATCGTAAATCTATAACTTTCAGTGATAAAAAAGGTATTGGTCGTTTAAAGCTCAAAGGTACTCGTGACTTGCACTTCTACCAAATAAACCAGATTAAACGGGTGAGATTGGTAAAACGTGCGGATGGTGTGTATGTTCAGTTCTGCATTGACGTAGACCGTTCTGAGGATATAGAACCTACTGGTAAAACGATAGGGTTAGACGTTGGATTGAAAGAATACTACACCGATTCTGATGGGATAATGGTTGAAAATCCTAAGTTTCTTCGTATTGGTGAGAAAGTTCTCAAGCGTTCACAACGTCGCATTTCCAGAAGGGTAAAAGGTTCAAAAAACAGAGGCAAGGCTAGACAGATTTTAGGGAAACGCCACCTCAAAATAAGTAGGCAACGTAAAGACCAAGCTGTGAAATTAGCACGGTGCGTAGTTCAGTCTAACGACTTGATCGCCTATGAAGATTTGAGGATTAAAAATATGGTAAAAAATCATTGTTTAGCCAAGTCCATTAATGACGCATCTTGGTATCAGTTTCGTGTCTGGATTGAGTACTTTGCAAAAGTATTTTTAAGAGTCACGGTTGCGGTTAACCCGCAATATACGAGTCAAGAATGCTCTAGTTGTGGTGTCATTGTTAAGAAAACACTATCCACTCGAACCCATGTTTGTAAATGTGGTTGCGTGATGGATAGGGATGAAAACGCAGCTAGAATCATCCTTAGTCGGGGATTGGGTACGGTAGGGCATACCGGAACCTTTGCACTTGATGCAAGCAACGCTTGGGGAGATGAGACCTCTACTCAATCTGGAGTAATCCTGATTGAGCAAGTCATGTCTTAGATTCAAGAATCCCCGTGTCTTTAGACCGGGGAGTGTCAACTTAATATAGATATATTTCAAGATATCTTGACTTTTCCCAGAAGTCCCTTTGATGCAAAATACTCGTCTGAATAACTTGTTCGATGCCATTGCTGCACGCTTTGGGCAATGGTTTTTAAATCCTTGGCGGCGGCTATCGTTGCTGATAATTAGTTTTTTGTTCGGTTTTTTTCTGGGAAACGCAGTTTCCACTACAGCCGGTCAACGGGCAGAATTAGATATTGTGGCAGCTGGTTTTTTAGTACTCTTGACGGAAATTACCAGCCGGATATTTTATAGTCGCAGGTTTTTGGATAGGCGATCGCTCTTGGTAGACTCACTAAATCTCCTCAAAGTTGGTTTCATCTACAGCCTGTTTCTCGAAGCCTTTAAGTTGGGATCGTAAAAAGGGGCAGAGGCAGAATTTATGAATTCATGGCTGGGTGTTTTGGCAAGCAATGGAATGGGGAAAACTTGGCAGCAGCAAGCAAGAGAAGCAGCGCTGGCAGATGAGTTAAGGGCAAAAGCTTTTGACATTACGCCGGAAAATGTTGATGAAATGCTCGAAAGGCGATCGCATTTACTAAAATCCGTCTTCCCAGCTTTTAGCCAATTCTGCCTAACTAATCTCCAAATCCAACCCCAAGAAATGTTACAAGTGTTGTGGGACTTGTGGTTGCCTTTGGGGATCAAACTAGCATCGCAGCGCCAACAGTCGGAACGTCCCCTGATTCAAGGAATTTTGGGAGGACAAGGTACTGGTAAAACCACAATGTCTAAAGTTCTGATTTTGATTCTCGATCATTTGGGATATCGGACTGTGAGTTTATCTTTAGATGACTTATATAAAACTTACAGCGATCGCTTGGTTTTAACACAGCAAGATCCCCGCTTGATTTGGCGAGGGCCACCAGGAACCCACGATATAGACTTAGGCTTAAATGTACTAGAGCAAATTCGCCAGTTGCAAAGCCCGGTGATGCTTCCTCGCTTTGATAAATCAGCTTGTGGAGGTGCTGGCGATCGCACTACTTCCGAAATGGTAACGGATGTAGATATTCTACTATTTGAAGGTTGGTTTGTGGGTGTGCGACCAATCGACCCAAATTTATTTGATACAGCACCGCCGCCAATTGTCACAGATGAAGATAGAGCATTTGCCCGCGATATTAATCTTCGCCTCCACGATTATCTACCATTGTGGGAGCGATTAGACAGCTTAATTTTGCTTTATCCCAGCGATTACCGTTGTTCTTTAGAGTGGCGCAAACAAGCGGAACAACAGATGATTGCTGCGGGTAAATCGGGGATGAGCAATGCAGAGATAGAGCAATTTGTCAATTATTTTTGGCGATCGCTGCACCCGGAATTATTCATCAAGCCGTTGGTAAAAGATGCGACAGTGGTTGATATGGTAATTGAGATTTATAGCGATCGTAGTTTTGGTGAAGTGTATTGCGATCGGGCTAATTCGTAATTGTTTTAAAAGTATTGGGCGAATAGAATTCGCTACTACACAAACCAAGTCCACCTCCGTGGACTAAGAAAAAATCAAGGTTTTTAACCCACGGAGGTGGGTAAAGTCTAGTGTAGCCGTGACTTCTAGTCGCCAGGGATTTACTGACAAATTGCTTTTAAAACTTGTAGCAAATGAATTGAACGCTCTCTTTCCATTAAATTTAATTCTGGTAACAGATAATAAATCGGGGGATTTCCTTGTTCGATATAGACAAACTGATAACTTCTACCATTAGTCGTTAATCCCCAAACTGATTTTTGATTATCTAAATTTTTATAAGAGTATGTGAGTAGCTGAGGTAAACCTGTTGATATATCAATCTGACTATTTTTAGATTCAATTAACAATACCCAAAAATATCCTTGAGGTTTTGTATGTTTAGCCTTACTAATCGCTAAAATATCAAATCTTCCTTTAATTTTGATATCTTCATCTTCAACTTCAATATCAGCAATATTTTCCTCCAAAATAATCTCGATCGGATAGCGATAAAAACCAGCTAATCTTAGTAAAGGCGCAACTGCAAGAAACTTTACCAGACCTTTAGAAACTTTGCCTATTGTTAGGTATCTATCAAAGTCATGCTGAATTTGTTTGAGTTCCTGCTGTTCTACTTCAGTGAGAGGTTCCAGAGATAAGTAGTTAGAAAATGAGTCATTGTACTGTCTTTGAAAGCCAAACAGACGCTGAACTTCTTCTAAGGATAAATTACGAGCGTTGAGAATTGTCATATATTTTTCCTTGATTAAAACGAAAAAATTATCAGTCAATCAAATTTTAACCCACAGCAAAATCTGTAAACTGTCTTTTATAAGGCGAGTGAAATCCTAAGACAATATCTTGTTTGAGAACACCTAAAGCAACTAATTCATCACCAATATTAGCTTCCGTTCCATTATGCTGAATCCAAATTTTTTCATTCTTAATATCTAAATGTAATACACAACCATATACACGCCGCTTATTTTGCCAACCCACATATACTAATTGATAGTGGTCATGTTCGGTATCAAAGATAGTTTGTGCTTCCACTTGACTATCTGATTTTTCATACTGACTATATGCTGTTAATAATTGCTTAATGTATTTTCTATATTCATCTAAGTTAGCCATTTGACAATCACCTCATTTTCGATGTCATAAATTAGCAAATATAATTTATTTTGTTGAATTATCATCTGAGGGAATGGCAGCTTAAAAAAAGCTTCGTAGGTATCTGAAGGAACCGCTAAATATAAAATGCGTCCTAGTTGTTCTTGGGAAAGTGCAAAGCGATAGTTAATAAATTGTCCAAGTGCGGTATGAAATTCAGAAATAGTTGATTGTCCAAGAAAACTCTTAACCTCTACAGCTATTTTTTGCCCTTCTCTCTCAGCTGCAATAATCTTTTCTGCTCCTAAATCAATATATAATTCAACCAAACCCCACTCTATACGTAAAGGATCATCTGTAATAGTCCAGCCATCTTTTTGTAAGCCTAATTTTACGACATCGTGAAATTTATCTTTTGCTGACATAACATAGTTGATTAGCTTTGTAGAGCATTCCATCTATATATTATCCACCTTCTCAAGGTGTGGAACTTAATATGCAAAATTAATTAACCAAGTAACGCACCCGCTTCATCTCATCTGTTCAGGTGCGTTAATTTGCGGCATAACCCATTTACATAAAATTATTAAGTATCGTATTTCCTTTGTCCTTTAACTGGATTCATCCACACTTCTAAGCGACTAAACACCTGTGAAGAAATTAACGTCAAACATAAATAAACCACCGATACACCTGCGTAAATCTCAAAGGCGCGATAGTTGTCAGCAATAATTAACTGTCCTTTACGTACTAATTCTTCAAAACCAATCACAGAGACTAAGCTAGTATCTTTTAACAAACTGATAAACTCATTACCCAAAGGTGGAATCATCCGCCGGAAAGCTTGGGGAAAAATTACATACCTCATAGTTTGCAGAGAACTCAAACCTAATGATTTTGCTGCTTCTGCTTGTCCTGGTTCAATTGATTGAATTCCAGCACGAACAACTTCGGCAATGTATGCAGCACTATTCAAACTTAAGGCAATTACCCCAGCACTTAGACGATCAAAAGAAAATGTCAAACCAAGTTCTTGTAAAATTGCTGGTAAACCAAAGTAAATCATAAAAATTTGCACCAGCAAAGGCGTTCCTCGAAAAAAATCTACATACGCCCTCGCCAACCAACGCACAGGTGCAATATGAGAAAGGCGAACAATACCAATTAAGGAACCGCCAATTAAACCAAACATTACAGAAAGTATCGTCAATTGCAACGTTACCAATGCACCCTGCAATAGACTTGGAAAAGCCTGTAAAAACACCCGAATTGAAGTTAATATTTTAGGTGCGCCAGCGTTAGTTTGATTCTCAAATGGTGATTTAGCTGGTAGTGATGGCGGTTGAACTTTAAACCATTTCTGGTAAATTTTGGCATAAGTGCCATTTTTCAACACTCTATCCAAACCATTATTTATTAATGCCAAATTCGGCGATTTTTTGGCTGTAGCAATGCCGTAAAATTCCTCTGTCAGCAGTTGCTGTACTATTTTAATTCCCTTGAGATTGCCTGTATTAATGGCATATAAAGTCACAGGCGCATCATTAATTACCGCATCCACATTACCGTTGAGCAATTCTTGCAAAGCTAAAGGTGCTGAATCAAAACTGCGAATTTGCACCCCAGGAACACTCTTAGCCTTTGCAGCCCCAGTTGTACCAAGTTGTACAGCAATTTTTTTATTTTTGAGACTGTCAAAACCAGTAATATTTTGATTATCTGCGCGAATTGCGATCGCTAATCCAGCCTTAAAATAGGGACGGGAAAAAGAAATCGTCTTCGCCCTTTCCTCTGTAATCGTGATCGAACTAATCGCCGCATCTACCGTTTTGGCTTGCAAAGCGGGGATAATGCCATCAAAAGGCAGACTTTGAAAATTCACTTTAAAGTTAGCAGAAGAAGCGACCGCATTCATCAAATCAATAGAAAACCCCTGCAACTCGCCACCTTTTCCTTGAAACTCAAAAGGTGGAAACGCCGGTTCGGTAGCAACCCGCAGAGTTTTACCCGCGCTAGGGTTCACAGCACAGCCAGCCAGTAACAAACAGCAAAAACCCACAGCCAGACACCAACGCCCAAAACCAAATTTAACCATATTATTTTCTCTTCCCCTCTGCGCTCTCTGCGCCTCTGCGGTTCGTCAAAAACCTTACAATCAACTTTAGAGCAGCTTGACACAAGAAATGAACAATACCATCCCTGCGATTATCTTTGACAATATCGAAAAAAACTTTGGTTCCCTAAAAGTTCTCAAAGGAATCACCGGCGAAATCAACCGAGGAGAAGTCGTTGCAGTTATCGGTTCCTCCGGCTGTGGTAAAAGTACCCTACTACGCTGCTTCAACCGCCTAGAAACCATTGACAAAGGGCGTTTAATCATCAACGGTATCAACTTATCTCGACCCACTGTCAACTATAGCCAACTGCGGCAACTACGAACACAAGTAGGTATGGTTTTTCAACAATTCAACTTGTTTCCCCATCTGTGCGTCTTAGAAAATATGACACTCGCACCGCGTAAAGTCTTAGGTAAAACACCGAAAGAAAGCGCCCAACTAGCAGAGTTATATCTCGAAAAAGTTGGCTTATCTGACAAAGCCTCTGCTTATCCCGAACAACTTTCTGGTGGACAAAAGCAACGAGTAGCGATCGCGCGTAGTTTGTGTATGAATCCCCAAATCATGCTATTTGACGAACCCACCAGCGCCCTAGATCCCGAACTCGTCGGCGAAGTTCTGCAAGTAATGCAGCAATTAGCCACAGAAGGCATGACAATGGTAGTTGTCACCCATGAAATGCAGTTTGCAAAAGAAGTAGCCCATCAAGTGATATTTTTAGACCAAGGTATTGTCACAGAACAAGGCGCAGCCTACGAAGTACTGACTAATCCCCAAAGCGATCGCCTACGTATGTTTCTAAGTCGCCTTAAAATAATTCGTAATTCGTAATGACGCGACGCTCGAATACTCGCTACCGCTACGCTATCGAAGACTCGCTACCGCTACGCTAACGTAATTCGTAATTAAAGGCTTCTTTTAAACTCAGCACTCCTAACTCCTAACTCCTAACTCAGCACTCAGCACTCAGCACTCTTTAAAGATATTCGCGCAAGAAATCAAAGGGATCGTCCTCCCAACAAGGTTCAGGTATTAGCCAAAATAAACTACTGTGGATATCAGCTTCAATTTCATCACCGTCATCTCTATCAAATAGTTCTATCAAAGCTGTCCAATCACGTTCTCTGAGAGATATTAACGATGGGGCATATACCTGGAGATTGTTTGAGTAATTCACGCGCAAAGTTGTGCTTGACAGCCGTAAAAAGTTAGTATAGAAATTTGTAAATAATCAGAGTTTAGCTTTGATAACCGCAGTTACACTAATTCAAAATACAAAATGCAAAATTAAAAATGTCTGATTTAATCTGGCTTTCTAGGTTTGTATCTGTCACATTATTTTTTAAAATGGGTATTAAATAATTATTTTTATACTATTAAATATGGACTACTCTCATAAGTGTCTCACAATTTATATAGGACTGCTATAGTATTTATTACATAATTACAAGCTGAATTTACTCAGACCGGAAAAATTCTTGGGGCTGAGATTCTACTAATTCCACGCCAAAGACTTCTGCAAAAGATTGTGCTATATAAAAACGCACTTCTTGGCAGGTGATACCTGGAATCCATTGGGCTAAACTGCCTACAGGTTTGTCAGAAATACCGCAGGGTACAATGCGCTCAAAGCCTGTCATCTCTGGACAAACATTTAACGCAAAGCCATGCATAGTAATCCAACGGCTGACTTTAATCCCAATAGCCGCAACTTTTCGCCCTTGCAACCAAACGCCAGTAAAAGCCGGAATTCTTTCTCCTTCCAATCCATAAACTGCCAATACGCGAATTATTACTTCTTCGAGTTGCCGTAAATACCAATGGAGGTCTTTACGATAACGTTGCAGATTTAAAATTGGATAGCCCACCAGTTGTCCGGGACAATGGTAAGTAACCTCGCCGCCTCGTTCAACTCGATGCACATCATACTCACCTTTGTCAATATCAAATTTGAGAAAATCTAAGTTGCTTCCTTGTCCCAGAGTATAGACAGGTGGATGTTCTAGCAAAATTAACACGTCATCTAGACTGGGATCATGAATGCGCTCAGTTAGAAGCGATCGCTGCCATCGATGAGCTTCCAAGTAAGGCATTAATCCTTGATTATAAAACAAACAAAGGTTTTTATGTGGATATCTACTATGGATCATGCCAAAAATCAACCGTATAAAGAACTAAATATATTTCAAGTTACAGAATTAGAATCAAAAATTGTCAAGTTTTGCAAAGGATTTTAAAGGAAAGTCAAGGGAACCTGCATTAGAAAATACAAAGTGCTAGTTTGAATATTAACCTCAATAGGTTTTAGGAGGAATTCTCTGTAATAAGCATCATGCCAAGACGATAAGAACGAATGGATTGGCTGATGACTCTTATAACATTGCTTGCATTTCAAACAGAATCAAACTTCCACAAAGCCTTGTATTCTTAAACAACAGCAAGCAAACCTCAATCGAACACAGAAGGAGCAACTATCAACAGTTCTGTAGGCGTTCTTTTAAAGGAAAAGGTAGTCGTAGGAGCTACAATTAGATTCCCTTACTCAAGAGTTCTAAGTGGATATCCAATTGGATACCAGCGCAGAGATGAGGAGGTCAATCAAGGTTATACTTGACAACAACTCAGATGCAGCAAGCTGAGAGACAGCTTACCAGCAGTAGATACAATATAGTTCACAATTTGTTTTGGCGGAAGTAATAAAACTTACCGCAACTTCTTTTCATACAAAGCAAATTCACACATCCAAATATTCAGTGGGAGAGTATTACATGAAGCTTGTCATCCACGGCAAAAATATTGAAATCACCGATGCGATTCGTGAGTATGTACATCAAAAGATTGAAAAAGCAGTTAGTCACTTTCAGAGCATTACAAATGAAGTGGATGTGCATCTTAGCGTCGCCCGGAATCCCCGAATTAATACTAGACAAGCGGCTGAAGTAACTATTTATGCTAATGGTAGCATTATTCGTGCCGAGGAAAGCAGCGAAAGCCTGTATGCCAGCATTGACTTAGTTGCAGATAAAATTGCCCGTCAACTGCGGAAATACAAAGAACGTCGTCAAGATCAGAAAACTCATACTCTACCAACAGAAACAGTTGTTGAAGAGTTGGTAGTCACAGATTTAATTGGCGATCGCACCCCCGAATTGCCCAACGAAGTCGTCCGCACCAAGTATTTTTCCATGCCGCCAATGACCCTTGCAGAAGCCCTGGAACAACTGCAACTAGTGGGACACGACTTTTATATGTTCCACAATTCTGAAACTGGAGAGATTAATGTAATTTACGAACGTAACCACGGCGGTTATGGTGTAATCCATCCCCGCAATGGTAACGGACACACTAACGGCAAGAATGGCAAGGCAAGCCACGCTAATATTGTCATGCCGGAAAAGTCGCATTCGAGTAAATAGGGACTGGGGATGAAGGGAGATGAGGGAGACAAGGGAGACAAGGGAGACAAGGAGATAAACAAAAGTCCTAACTCCTAACTCCTAACTCAGCACTCAGCACTCCTAACGCCCAATGACCATTCCCTCATTTCGCAAGCTGTTGCAAAGTTTTCAACGCTTCCTCGACGTGACCTTTAAAATTAAACATTGAATCAAACACGTATTGCACAACTCCCTGTTGGTCAATAACGTAAGTAACGCGACCAGGGAACAAGCCAAAGGCTGCTGTTGCGCCATATAGCTTACGCACTTGGTCGCTTTTGTCAGTTAACAAAGTAAAAGGTAGATTGTATTTCGCAGCAAATCGCTGGTGAGATTCGCTTGAGTCAGCACTTACGCCAACAACTTCAGCACCAGCAGTTTTAAACACTTCATATTGATCGCGAAAGGCGCAGGATTCAGCAGTACATCCAGGCGTGTCATCTTTGGGATAAAAATATAGGATAACAGCCTTTTTGCCGCGAAAATCTTGGAGGCTAACTGTCGATCCGTTTTGAGCAGGTAGAGTGAAATTAGGAGCTGTATCTCCAACTTTGATTGGCATAACAAGTAGTGGTAAAGACTTAACAAAATTTTACCTTATATTTAAGTCTAGCTAATTGCTACAGCACTTAGTTAATGCGAAATGCCTTATTAAAAGGAAAAAGCTTGGTAGTTAGTCATCATTCTTGATTGTGCCAACTCCTTGATTATTGTTAAATATGGCGTTTGCAGCACCATAGATATTGACAAAAAATGTTTCATTGGGTTCAACTTTATTATCACCTCTAACGCCAATACTAATAACTTTGCTGGTTTCGCCAGCGTTGAAAATAACTGTCCCCAATCCAAAGTTGTAATCCGAGTCAGATTCTTTGGCACTACCATCACTCGTACTGTAATTTACAATCACCCGTTGAGAGAATTCATTAGAGAGAGTAACGACAAAATTAGCATTAGTTATCATCCCTGTTGTGCCTTCTTTGACTGATACATCTGCAATGCTAATAGCTGGAGGCTGATCATCATTTGTAATAGTAGCCACTCCTAAGCTATCAGTAATCGTAGTGTTTATAGCACCGAAGAGATTGACAGAAAATGTCTCGTTATTTTCAGCTTTATTATCGCCGATGACACCAATACTAAGAGTTTTGCTAGTTTCGCCAGGATTGAAAACGATCGCCCCAGAAGCAGGGTTGTAATCCGAGTCAGAAACTTTAGCAGTACCATCACTGGTGTTGTAATTTACAGTAACCTGCTGAAAACTGGGTGCAGAGAGAGTGACGGTAAAGTTAGCATTAGTTGTTGTGCCTGTGTTACCTTCAACAACTGAGACATCCGAGATACCGATCGTTGTTTGGTTGTCATCATCAATGATATTACCAATACCTAAACTATCTGCGATCGCAGCATTGCTTGCACCCGAAAGATTGACAGAAAATGTCTCGTCAGTTTCAGTTTGATTATCACCGATGACACCAATATTAAGAGTTTTACTAGTTTCACCAGGATTGAAAGTAATCGTCCCCTGAGTAAAATTGTAATCAGAGTCAGCAACTTGAGCAGTGCCATCATTTGTGTTGAAATTTACACTAACCTGCTGAGAACTAGGATTGGAGAGACTGATAGTAAAGTTAGCGTTAGTGGTTGTACCTGTGTTGCCTTCGGTAACTGAAACATCTGAAATATTGATAGTTGGTTGATTATCATCATTGATAATGGTAGCAACTCCTAAACTATCTGCGATCGCGGCGTTTGTTGCACCCGAAAGATTGACAGAAAATGTCTCGTCAGTTTCAAATTGATTATCACCGATGACACCAATATTAATAACTTTACTAGTTTCACCAGGATTGAAAATAATCGTTCCCTGAGTAAAATTGTAATCAGAGTCAGCAACTTGAGCAGTGCCATCATTTGTGTTGAAATTTACACTAACCTGCTGAGAACTAGGATTGGAGAGACTAATAGTAAAGTTAGCGTTAGTTGTTGTACCTGTGTTGCCTTCACTAACTGAAACATCCGAGATGTTGATAGTTGGTTGATTATCATCATTGATAATGGTAGCAACACCTAAATTATCTGCGATCGCAGCATTGCTTGCACCCAAAAGATTGACAGAAAATGTCTCGTCAGTTTCAAATTTGTTATCGCCGATGACACCAATACTAATAACTTTACTAGTTTCACCAGGAGCGAAAATAATCGTTCCCTGAGTAAAATTGTAATCAGAGTCAGCAACTTGAGCAGTGCCATCATTTGTGTTGAAATTTACACTAACCTGCTGAGAACTAGGATTGGAGAGACTGATAGTAAAGTTAGCGTTAGTTGTTGTACTTGTGTTGCCTTCGTTAACTGAAACATCCGAGATACTGATAGTTGGTTGGTTGTCATCATCAACGATAGTACCAACTCCTAAATTATCTGCGATCGCAGCATTTGTCGCACTTAAAAGATTGACAGAAAATGTTTCGTTGGTTTCAGCTTTGTTATCACCGATGACACCAATACTAATAACTTTGCTAGTTTCCCCAGGATTAAAAGTAATTGTCCCTGAAGCCGAATTGTAATCAGAGTCACCAACTTGAGCAGTGCTATCACTCGTGTTGTAATTTACGGTAATCTGCTGATAACTGGCATTGGAGAGACTGATAGTAAAGTTAGCATTAGTTGTTGTGCTTGTATTGCCTTCGCCAACTGAAACATCTGAGATAGCGATCGTTGGTTGACTGTCATCATTGATGATAGTAGCAACACCTAAATTATCTGCGATCGCGGCATTTGTTGGAGCTAAAAGATTGACGGAAAATGTCTCGTCGGTTTCAAATTTGTTATCCCCTACAACACCAATGCTAAGGGTTTTACTCGTTTCACCGGGATTGAAAGTAATCGTACCTTGAGGAGAATTATAATCAGAATCAGCAGCATTAGCAGTGCCATCACTCGTGTTGTAATTTACAGTAATCTGCTGTGAACTAGGATTGGAGAGACTGATAGTAAAGTTAGCGTTAGTTGTTGTACCTGTATTCCCTTCAGTAACTGAGACATCCGAGATGCTGATAGTTGGTTGGCTATCATCATTAATAATGTTTACTGTCGCTGAACTGTTAGTAATTGTAGAATTTGCCGGTGCAGCTGTGAGGTTGGGGTTACTCAGGTTAACAGTAATGCCTTCATTGAGTTCAAATGTATTGTCACCCAAAACATCGACTGTAATTGTTTTTGTGGTTTCCCCAACAGCGAAGCTTAAAGTCCCAGATGCAGCAGTTCCTCCACCCGTCACTTGAATATTGTTATAGTCACTGCCAAAAGTTGCCGTACCGCCAAAAGCATAATCTACGGTGCTAGCTACGCCAACACCACCACTGCGAGTAACCGTAAAGCTAACAGCTTGAGTCCCGTTATTACCTTCATTTAAACTTGAGGTGGCGGTAGAAATTCCATATTGAATCGCATCATTAGCAGCAATATTTAGAGTAGTTTCAGTTATTGTCCCCAAATCAGCCCCTGTTGGCGTGCCGAAGTTGAGTACAACTGTTTCTGCATTCTCAGGTAAATCGTCTGGGTTAATAGTAAAAGTAATTAGCTGTGTTAAATTTGAGCCTGTCGCCTCAGCAGTAAAGGAAATGGTAGCGGGGGAAAAAGTGTAATCGTTGCCACTGGTAGCCGTGCTACTATTTTTTACAACAATAGGAACTGTGACAGCAGTTTCGGGAGAGGCATCTAAGGTAACAGAAATAGTTACTGTAGTGGCGGTACTATCTTCTGTTGTATTGTATGTAGCAGCACCAAAGTTGACTTTTGGAAGCACATATTCAAATGCTCCAATGTCAATTCTCCCGCTTTCAACACGGTTAAAATCTGTACCGCGTTGGTCGGTAGTTAAGCCACCATTGTAAGTGGGATTACCAGCATTTCTGGCAGGACTGTTAAAGTATAGAGCATGAGTTAGTGTCGAACCACCGTAATCTCCTAATGGTTTGAGTCCGGGGTTGGGATTAATAATATCTGTACCCGTGCCCAGAGTCCCAGATATACCAGCAATTTTACCAATCAGGTTGTAAGCGTTACCATTGAAGTTATTACCAAAGACATCGACTCCTTGATTGCCTGGGTCAATATTGCCAGCAATGATGCTATTGCTGATGTTCGCCGTACTCCCAGATTTATAAATGCCGCCACCATCACCTTGAGTATTGTTATCACTATCAGCAGCGTTGCCAAAAATAGTGCTATTGCTGACTGTGGTATTATTGGTGCTGTAAATGCCACCACCATGAGTTTTTGCTGTATTGCTAGAAATAGTGCTATTGCTGATGATGACACTACCGTTACTAGCGTTACTGAAAATGCCGCCGCCATTGCTGTTAGCAGTATTGCCAGAAAGAGTACTATTGTTAACTGTGACATTGGTGCTGTAGATGCCTCCCCCAAGGTTCGCTATGTTACCAAAAATACTGCTATCGCTGACTATGACACTACTGGTACTAAAAATGCCGCCGCCATTGCTGTTCGTAGTGTTGCCATAAAAAGTACTATTGCTGACTGTGACAATACTGTTGCTGGAGATGCCGCCACCGTTACTACTAGCTGAATTTCCCCCAGTGATGTTTAACCCATCAATTGAGAGGGGGGCAGTGGCATTAAAAACACGGGAAGTATTGTTACCACTGATGGTAAGTTTATTAGCCCCAGTTCCTTGAATAATCACTGCTTGAGAAACACTCAATTCCCCAGAAGTAAGGGTAATGGTGTCAGGGGTAGCATCACCAAATATTCCAGTCGTATCAAAGAGGATTGTCTCAATCCCTGGATCATTATTGGCATTGATAATAGCTTGTCTTAAGGAGCCAACACCGCTATCATTGGTGTTAGTAACTATATAGATTGTGCCATCTACTTTGACAGATACATCGTCAATTGCTAGACCATGATCGTTCCCTCCATCATCTATATCTTCCCAACGCAATATAATCTCTTCACCGTTAGCTATTGGGGTAGCCAGGTTAAATATTACAGGCGCTATGACAGTTCGATTGGCAATTTGATTACCATTCAGGGAACCTACGGTTGCAGTTGCAATTGGCCCGGTGAAATCTAGCGATGTCACAGGTGTCCATGTTCCTGTTGTTAAATTTGTGAGAGTTGACCCAGTTTGATAACTGAACTTCAGCTGTTGCTGCGATGTATTACCACCATTACGCCATTGCTCACCCGTATAATTTACTTGCAACTTCGTAATTGGTGAACCTGTATTATTTTGGAGGCGCAATCCATAATAAATACTTCCTGTAGCAGCGGAAGCTACAGAACCAAGTGCGCGGTCTGTGGTTGTACCAAAACTGTACAATCCACCTGTATTATTAGTGCCAGAACCAAGGCTGTAAGTTGTTCTTGTGGAATACCAGCCGGAAATAGTTGAATCATTAACCCAAGCCGGTGTTCCAGAAGTATTTAATGTGTTGAAGTTTTGAGAATATATACCAGTAAAACTAGCTGGTAAAATCGATTGGTAAGCCTGTATTACTTCCGGTTTAAATGCCAGGGAAGCCTCAATTTTCCCTGTCTTCACTTCTAAATCCCAGTCGCCACCTAAAGCTGCACTTCCGGTTTTGCCAGTAGAAGCGGCAACATCTGCTCCAGTAATTTGGCTAATTTGCTGTACAAATTTTGCGCCTTCACCACTGGCTACATCACAGCCATAAAGTAGGATGTCAGCTTTATCAGTTAAAGCACTTCTCCACTTTTGTAACTGATTTTTGTAGCTGTCCAGGTTGCTAAGATTGAGGCTGCTTGACCCTAGTTGTAAACTTCCCGTGCTTCCGTGGGAAACAATATGAATTGATTGAACTGAATTTGATTCGCGTTTTGCTAGAAACTCGGTGATTTGTGCTAAACCATCTTTATTAGCATCAAGAATAATGACTTCACTGCCGAGCGTGATACCAGCCATCAAGCTTTGGTAATCTATAACTTTTGGATCTATGAAAACAATATTTGTGCTTGCTTTGAGTATTTTTTTATGAGATTTATTTCTGGTGTTATGATGATGATTTTCTGGCAGAATTATCATAATTATTATCCTTAAATATAATTTGTTAGATTTAGCTAACTAGTATTTTTCGTGCATAACAAAATAGAAAGTGAATGACTATACATTCGCTTTCATACCCTAATTAAATCGGTATTAAACCTTTTATCTAATGAGACAAAACCGCAATATTTTTAGTTGTTATATAAGCACACACGCCTTGAATAAAGTTAGCTGTTTTTTAATCACAGGTTTGTTTATAGCAATTTATACTAACTTTAGTGACAAGACAACTGCATTTACACTTAAATAACCATAGATTGGCTGAAATTTGAGTATATCTAGTTTATTAACAGTTCTGGTGCTACTAATCCTTTTTGGATAGCGAAAACTGGGGCTTAGGTGCGATCGCGTACTTCTAGTTTCGTACAATCTAGTATGGGCAGAAATCCAAACGGTTCCAGGAACCTTGATGAAAAACTATATTCAGTAAGTATACCGATAAATTTTGCTTGATTACCTTCATCAACCGGGGTAACTTAAATACTCTCTAACACCAAATTTCGTCTATGCGCCTGACTTCACTCGATGTTTTTCGTGGCATTACCATCGCTGGAATGATTCTCGTCAATATGGCGAGTGTCGCAGATGATGTATATCCTCCCTTAGCCCACGCCGATTGGCACGGCTGCACACCAACGGACTTGGTATTTCCTTTCTTTCTCTTCATTGTCGGTGTAGCAATGACTTTCTCGCTGTCAAAATACACTGAAAGCAATAAACCAACCTCAGCTGTTTACTGGCGGATATTGCGCCGCGCCGCTATTCTCTTTGCCTTGGGATTGCTACTAAATGGCTTTTGGAATCAGGGTATTTGGACTTTTGATTTGAATAGCATCCGCATTATGGGAGTGTTGCAGCGCATCAGCCTTACCTATCTGCTGGCTTCCCTAGTTGTTCTCAACCTTCCGCGCAAAGGTCAATGGATACTAGCAGCAGTGCTACTCATTGGCTACTGGCTAATGATGATGTATGTCGCAGTGCCAGAATATGGTGCAGGAGTTTTGACGCGAGAAGGTAATTTTGGCGCTTATGTTGACCGCCTGATTATTCCCAAAGCACATTTATATAAAGGTGATGGTTTCAACTTTATGGGAGATCCAGAAGGACTTTTCAGTACTATTCCCGCCATAGTAAGCGTCCTCGCTGGCTACTTCACTGGTCAATGGATACGCACTCAACCTGTACAGTCACGTACAAGTATCGGTTTAGCATTATTCGGAGTCGGTTGCTTAATTATCAGTTGGGCGTGGGGGTTGACATTCCCAATTAACAAAAAGCTGTGGACAAGTTCTTATGTAGTATTTACAACAGGTTGGGCGTTACTATTGCTAGCAGCTTGTTATGAATTTATCGAAGTACGGCTGATGCGTCGCTGGAGTAAACCTTTTGAAATTATGGGCTTAAATGCGATCGCTCTTTTCGTTGCATCGGTTTTGTTGATTAAAATTTTAGTCAAAACCACTATTGGCACTGGCAAAGACGCTCCCAGTACCTACAATTGGATTTACCAGAACTTTTTTGCATCTTGGGCGGGAATGCTGAATGGTTCCCTGCTATTTGCCTTAGTCACCGTGTTGTTGTGGTGGGCTGTTGGTTTTCTGATGTATCGGCAACGCTGGTTTCTGAAAGTATAAAAAAGATTTTTGTGGTTATTTACGTTTTAGTGTTTGTAATGTTACAACAGGTGTTAAGTGATAGATTTATAACACTTTAGGAACAAAGGCAATCGCAACTTTATCAATATCAATATTATTGGCGCGTTAATCTGCGCTTTCTTTAGCGAACCTACTTAAGTCCTGATATTGTTTCTAAGGGCAGAAGCGTCTACAGACTTATCTGTGCGTTGAAAATTCTTATTTCTTCTAATTCACTAAATTAATCCATAGAAAAATTGTGAGGTAATAGATGCGTCGCATGAAATTTTGGGTATTTTTGCCAATTGCCCTAATATTCGGCTGCTCAGATCAACTGTTTCAATCTAACCCGTCTGTAGCCAACCCTAATCCAGCAGTACAAACTAGTCCAACTTTATTAGCAAAGGCGAGTTACCTTTCACCATTAGAACAACAGGTAATTGTTGAAACAAATAAAGTAAGAATAAATCCGAAAGCATACCTTCCAATTATGGAAAACTATAGAAAGCGCTTTGAGGGGAACCGAGTCAAAATTTCTAATAATACCTATTTGCGAACTCAAGAAGGAGTTAAGGCAGTTGATGAAGCGATCGCATTTCTCAAATCAGCACGTCCTATGGGAGCGTTGAGTGCATCTAAAGGTATGTCTTTAGGAGCAAAAGACCACGTAAAAGACCAAGGCCCAAAAGGTGCTATAGGTCATGATGGTAGCGATGGTAGCAACCCATTTACTCGCATCAACCGCTATGGTACATGGCAAACAACCGCAGGGGAAAATATCAGTTATGGGCCAAACAGCGCTCAAGATATTGTCATGCAATTAATTATTGATGATGGTGTGCGCGATCGCGGCCATCGAAAAAATATTTTCAACGGCGCTTTTAAAGTCTCTGGTGTTGCTTATGGAACTCACAAATCATATAGAACAATCTGTGTGATTGACTACGCTGGGGGGTATAGGGAGAAATAATTCGTAATTCGTAATGACGCTCGCGTCTCCCCTTGGGAGAAGACTCGCTAACGCTGCGCTAACGTAGTTTTGAGTCTAGATTTAGGCTCCGGGTTTGAAATAATCGAAGAGGCGATCGCCTGAATCTGCGCGAATTAATGCTACAACTACATCTGGTAAGCTGGCTAAACTGGGGTAAACCAAGTAACGCGGTTCCCAACGGGGGCGAAACTTCTCTCTGTAGGCGTGTAGTCCCTTGAAATTGTAGAAGCGATTCAAATGGTCGTAAAGATAGTGCAACACTTTTTCCAAGCGGCGCGATTCGGGGTTGTCTCCAACTCCTGCTAGTGCAGAAAGACCGAAATTAAAGCTGTCGTAACCACCCTCTTTAAAATGCTGGAGCAGGGAAATAAAGAGAAAGTCCATTGTGCCATTTTCAAGAGATGAGCGATGTCGCATCATGTCAATAGTCGCTTCGTTAAGTTGGTACTCGCGGATAATGTTGGCAAAGGCGCTAATCTGACCTTCAGGATTATGCACCACAGCAATCTCGCACTCTCGCAGGTAAGCTTCATCAAACCAACCCAAAGAAAATTGTTTTTCTGAACCTTGTACCATCTTCAGCCATTCATCACTCACAGGTTTGAGTTGGTGCAATAAATCATTAGCGATGGGTGGTTGGTAAAATTCGATTTGGTAGCCTAGTTTAGTTAAACGACTGATTGATGGTCTAAAGTTTTTACCGGCTTTACCTTGTAACGTAAAACTTTTTAAATCAACGATCGCTTCTTCTCCAATCTTGAGTACCTTAAACCCCAATGATTTGTAAAGCTCGACATCATCGGGCATAGTTTGGTAAAAGCCTGGATACCAATCATTGCGCTGGCAAAACTGCCAGAAAGCAATAATTGTCTCTTTGCGGTCTTCAATGGGGCCGATGGGATCTCCTAATGCGATCGCACCGCGTCCTTTGGGAACATAAGCAATTACACTATTACCCGAAGGACTGAAATAATAACTTTTATCATTTAAGAGTGTGAGCGCTGCTAAAGAAGAACATCCATATTGCTCGACGATTTCTGTAACTTTTCTTCGCTCATTTGTAGTTGCGAGATTCCGCCAAAACACAGGTTGCAAGAGCATTATCATTGCATAAGTAACAGTACCGGCGGCAATAATATAGATAGAATTAGCAAAAAATTCTCCAAATCGGCTCTTTGGTTGCAGTCCCCAATTATCCTCGGTGAAGAACATCGCTAAAGTCTGAACTATGGCTTCACGCCAATTAAAATTCTCTGAAAATTTGCCATCTAATAAGTAAAATCCTATAGTTCCGTATGCCAAGGTAAATAATAAAGCGCCAATCAGCACTCTAACTCCCTGTGCAATAGAAGGACGGTCTGATTGCGCTGTGAAAAAATGGCGCATCAAGATTAATTGCACTAGCAAAACTCCAGAGAGTAGACTTTCTTCATAGTCCAGTCCCTTCAGCAAGTGGCTGCAAATAGAAATTACTAGTAAAGTAATGGTCAGTAACCAGGCGATTCTTTTTCGGCGTAATAAATTAGTCGCAAGTGTTAGTAAAACAAACCCGGTTAATGCTGCAAATATATGACCACTGGCACGAATTTCAAATGGTAAAAATTCCTTTAACCAGTGAGTTCGTCCATACAGGTTAGGTGTCACTGCTGATAATAAATTTACTACTCCGACTAAACCTGTTAGGAAAGCTGCACTCCAAAGTCCAATCCGAGTTTTTAAATTATTAGTCATTTGTCATTTGTCATTTGTCATTTGTCATTTATCATTTGTTTCGGAGTTAAAACTCTTAACTCCTAACTCCTGACTTTTTAAACTGTTCTCCGACATAGGAGAGTGAATTCTTAAGATGTTTGTGAAAGTAGTTCCAACCTACATCTGCACCAGACAAACCATGACCTCCAGGAAATGCATAAAATACGTGAGCAATGCCTAATTTATTTAAGGTTTCGTTGAAGGTTTTGGTAGAAGCTAGCAAATTAATATCATTCACACCTGCATCTAGATAAACACGCAATCGCTTCCTATCTTGAACTGGTAGCTGTTGCACAATTTGTTGAGGACTATTTTGTGAACCGCTCTCATCAGTAAAGTAACCGCTATGGCTAAACAAAATCTGGAAGTTCTTGAAATAGCGTAATCCAATATTAAATGCACCCCATCCCCCAGAAGATAGACCTCCCAGCGCCCAAAACTGGGGTTCTTCTAAAGTCCGGTAGCGCGACTTGACAACTTGTACTAATTCTGATCCAATCAAAGTTCCCACTTTGCCATTCAGCCCATCAAAATAATCAGGATCGTACAAAGGACTAGAACCGCGATTATCATTACCATCAGGTGTAATCACAATCGATGGCGGTAATTTTCGGCTTTGATAAAGTTCATGCAATACATCTAAAAGTGCATATTTATCAGCATAAGCCCGAGCATCATCATGACCACCGTGTAGTAAGAATATCACAGGGTAGCGCTTTTGTGGATTTTTGCTATAACTAGGGGGCAAAATCACGCCGTAGTTACGGACTGCACCCATTGCTTGGGAGTTGAAGGTTGCTAATTGAAACTTTAGCCCAGTATTTGTCTCTTCTTGGGGTGGGTCTAGTTGTGGCGCACCTAAGATGAATACATAATAATAACCAGCGCTAGTTAAGAGTGCGATCGCTCCTACCAAGCTAATTAACCATTTATAAATCTTCATATTCTTTTAGCGATTAAAAAAATCACCTCCATTAGAACTTACTATAATTAATCTGCTGAAAAATTGCACTAGAGTTTTTCACATTGATATGAAAATATCAACGTTTTGTAGAATTGGATTATTTCTAATAATGGTTTTAATTATTTTTAGTCTTTTTCCTTTGATTAATAGTTAAATTATCAGCCATCCTTGCTGTCTCAGAAGCTCTAAATTGTTCGCCGACAAATACTAATGAATTTGCTAAATGTTCGCGCCAGTATTTCCAAGTGTGACTGCCAGGAAATTGACGAAACGAATTATGAATTTTCAGTTTATTTAGGACTTTACTAAATCGATCGGCTTCGGCAATTTCATCAATATCTGATGTACCAGAATCCAGGTAGATTTTTAACCTTTTTTGAGCTTGTGGAGGAATGGTTTTGATATAAGATATTGGGCTATTTGCTGGACCACTTTTATCATTAAAATAACCACTATGACTAAATAAAATTGAGAAATGCTCCAGATTGTGTAATCCCACATTGACTGCTCCCCAACCACCAGAAGATAAACCACCTATCGCCCAAAAATTTGGATTATTTATTGTCCGATAACGGTTTTGCACAACTTTTACTAACTCATCGCCTATGGCTGTAGAGACTTTACCGTTAGGGCCATCGATATATTCGGGATCTCGATAGGGACTAGAGCCACGTTTGTCGTTGCCATCTGGTGTAATGATGATGCTGGGTGGCAACTTACCTGTAGTATAAAGTTGTTCTACTGTCTTGAGAGCTTTTCCCTTACTCTGATTAAACCAATCAGTGGGGCTTCCGTGTCCACCGTGGAGGAGAAAGATTACAGGATACCTTTGTTTTGGGTTTTGCTCATAGCCAGGAGGTAAAGAAACGCCATAAGTGCGACTTGCACCCATTACTTGACTATCGTAGGTTTCAATTTTGTAGGTTAGGAGAGTCGCTGAGTTGCTAGTATTGCGCTGGCTGAGAAGAACGGAAGGCGTTGTTTGTAAATCTTGTTGTTGCGGTGCTTTTGCGATAACACCTTGGGAGAAATTACAGCCAACTAGGGTTAATACTGAAAATAGCAAGAGAATTTTAGATTGTTTGTAGTTCATCTTTGAAAGGCATTGGTTAAACAGGTCATTATTGGGTATTCGGTGCTTGCCTTCAAAAGCTTATGCAAGTGATATGTCAATGCTGTGTCAACAGGATGGAAACTTTGCGACTGGTGTAAATTAAAAGTCAAGAGTTAGGATAAGTTTCTTCACGATGCTTAAAAAGCTGCAACTCAATTTCAGTTCTTTGTTTGGCTTGTTACTGCTAGTGCTTTCCTTGTGGGCGATCGCTAGCGAATTACGTCAGTATAATTATCGTGATATCCTCAACTCTCTAGCTGCTATTCCCAAAAGCCGTTTAAGTTGGGCAATTTGGCTGACAGCTTTGGGTTATCTAGTGATGATTGGGTACGATATCTTAGGTTTTAACTACATTAATCGTTCTTTAAGTTGGAATAAGATCGCTTTCACTAACTTTATTAGCTCTGCATTTAGTAATACTATCGGTTTTGCCTTGCTGACTGGCAGTGCTATCCGTTATCGATTTTATGCTAGTTGGGGAGTCTCAGCAGTTGCGATCGCTCAAGTAATTGCTTTCGCCAATTTTACCTTTTGGTTGGGGATGTTTGCCGTTGCTGGGTTAATATTTGTCATCAACCCTTTGACAATTCCCACACAATTACATTTGCCTTTTGCAACAGTACGTCCCATCGGTGTAATTTTTTTGCTGTTGATTGCTATTTACTTATTGGGAAGTATTTTAATTAGACAACCATTAATAATTCGCGGACAAGAATTTCGCTTTCCTTCCTTGCCAATATCTCTAGCTCAAATTGCAATTTCTAGCTTTGACTGGATTCTGGCTGCGTTGGTTCTTTACGTAATACTTCCTAGCAATACACCTTTGTCTTATCTAGATTTTTTAGGAATTTATTTACTAGGAATGTTTGCAGGTGTTGTTAGTAATATTCCTGGCGGTTTGGGTGTTTTTGAAACCGTGATGTTGCTGTTTCTCTCTGATAAAATTTCGGCGGTGGCAGTTTTGGGGTCATTGTTAGCTTATCGGGGAATATACTACTTTTTACCTTTGCTGCTGGCAGCGTGTTTGCTGGGAATATATGAAATTAGATTTAGAGCCAATATTTTAAAAAATATCAATAAATTGTAAAGTTGAGCTTCAGTATGACTACGAATAACTAGATCCCCGACTTCTCGAAGAAGTCGGGGATCTTAGAATCCTGGGGTAGTACCTTCACATATCGTGGTGAAAATTCCTAATTTTTGCTGAGGCGATCGCTAAACAAATCCCACAAAAATAGTAACAGTTAGTTGCAAATTTTGAAGTAGATTTCTATAAATCATCATCAAAATTCCGTTTTACTGTTTGAGGATAGAAATAATCATGAAAAATAAAGTATTGTTTGGTGCCATCTTTATGGCAACTTGGGTAGGAACATTAATTCCCGGTGCTTTTGCGGCTTCACCCTGTTCTGTGGGACAAAAGGCTGAGGTTCTTTGGAAGCAATCATGGTATCCGGCAACGGTACTTAAGGTTAATGATGATAAGTGCTATATTACCTACGATGGTTATGATAGTTCTTGGAATGAATGGGTTGGCAGTAGACGCTTTCGGGCATCATTTCAAGTTGGAGATGCAGTGAGAATTTTGTGGAAGGGAAAATGGTATGCAGGGCAGGTTTTAGAAGTTAGTAACGATCTTTATAAAATTACTTATGATGGCTACGATAGCTCTTGGGATGAGTGGGTTGAACCTGCAAGGGTAAGTAGATAGGGAATATTTCACTTTTATAAGTTTAAAGGGACGATTTCACCTGTTGGAGTCGTCCCTTAATTTGTTTTATAATTTATTCTATTATTTGCTCTCCATTACGTGTTTAGAGGCTGTTAAACTGAGAGCCATTAAGTAAAATATCGTGTAATTTGGCAAACTTATGGAGCCAGTATCACTCACAGCAGGTGCGATCGCAACTTTGGTAATCATCAAAGCCTTTGAAAAAACTGGTGAAATCATCGGCGAAAAGGCTTGGGATGAAGGTGAAAAGTTGTTAGTTCTGCTGAAACGCAAGGAACCTAGCACGGCGAAGGTTATCGAACAGGCTAAAACACAACCTTTAGATTATGGTCAAGCTTATCTCATTGGGCAGCAAGTAGAGGAAGCGGCAAAGAAAGATCCTGAAATTGCTCAAGCTGTTGAAGCATTGGCTAAAGAAGCTCAACCGCAATTGACTCAAACTATTGAAAACTATAAAGGGATAATCATTAAAGGCGGAAATAATACTGTTTCTGGCAATACTTTTAACTTTTGACTACAGTCGCCCGAACGGGAACGGGTAAAGTCAAATCCCTCTACTGAAATACCGCAAAATTTGCCCCTGAGTGGGGTGGTGGAGTTTGTCGGACGTAAGGAAGAACTTCAAAAACTCCACCAACTTTTGCAGGATAATAAACAAGTAGCTATTGCAGCGATCGCCGGGATGGGTGGAGTTGGTAAAACAGAACTCGCCTTACAATATGCAATCAAACGGCGCGAAATATATAACGGTGGGCTTTGCTGGTTGCTAACAAAGACTGGAGATGTGGGCATTCAAGTTGTGCAGTTTGCCAGAACGCAGCTTGATTTAAAGCCGCCAGAAGATGTTGATTTACTCGCCCAAGTGCAATATTGTTGGCGGCGTTGGCGTGAAGGTGATGTGCTGCTAGTGCTGGATGATGTCAGCGACTACGAGGAAGTCAAACCTTACTTACAGTCGCTACCTTCTCGGTTTAAAGTGCTGATGACTACCCGCCAGAAGTTGGGACGCATCGCACAGTTATCTTTGGATGTGCTGCAACCAGAGGCGGCGCTGGAATTATTAAATTCTTTACTCAAAGAAACACCGGGGCGAATTGAAAAAGAATTAGCTTTAGCAAATCAGTTGTGTGAGTGGCTGGGATATTTACCTTTAGGTGTGGAATTAGTCGGGCGCTATCTGGCGCGGAAACAGGATTTATCTTTAGCAGAAATGTTCCGGCGGTTGGAGAACAAGCGATTAGATGAGCGTTCTCTTTCTAAATCTAAGTCGGAAGCTGACATGACAGCACAACGAGGTGTGTTAGCAGCCTTTGAGTTGAGTTGGCAGGAATTAGAAGACGACGATAAACAATTGGGTTGTTTATTGAGTTTATTTGCCGCCGCACCTATACCTTGGAAGTTGGTGGAACAGTGTTTACCAGAAGAAGATGCCGAAGATTTAGAAGAAATTAGAGATGATACCTTGTTGAATCTGCATTTAGTTCAGCGCAAAGGTGAGGGAATTTATCAACTGCATCCACTGCTACGGGAGTTTTTTCAATATAAGCTTACAGGTTTAGATAAGGGGGAGGAATTAAAGCGATCGCTTTGTCAGATAATGGTAGCAGTTGCCAAGAATATTCCTGAAACACCCACCCTTCAGCAAATCACCGCCGTTTCTCCCGACATACCTCATGTAGCTGAAGTAGCGAATAATCTGATTCCATACATCAGCGATGAAGATATAGCAAGCCTTTTCACCAGCTTGGGTGAATTCTATGAATGTCAGGGGTTGTATGCACAGGCAGCACCTTGGTATGAGAAGTGCTTAGTCGTTACTCAAAAGCGCTTTGGCTCAGAGCATTTGTCTGTTGCTCAAAGTTTAAATAATCTGGCGTTAATATATCAATTACAAGGATATTACAAAAAGGCTGAGCCTCTTTGTCTGCAAGCCTTAGAACTTACACAACGCCTATTAGGACAGGAGGATTTATTAGTTGCCACTAGTCTCAATAATCTGGCAGAACTCTACAAATTACAAGGGCGTTATCAAGAAGCCGAACCCCCATTTTTGCAAGCTTTAGAACTTAGGCAACACCTGCTAGGACAGAAGCATTCATTAGTTGCCACTAGTTTTAACAATCTGGCAGAACTTTACAAATTACAAGAGCGTTATAGAGAAGCCGAACCTTTTTGCAACAAAGCTTTAGAAATGTACGAAAGCTTGCTAGGACAGGAAAATCTGTTGTTTGCGACTAGTCTGAACAATCTGGCAACACTCTACTTTTACCAAAAATTTTACATGGAAGCCGAACCCATGTTTTTGCAAGTTTTGGAATTGAGGCAACGTCTGCTAGGAAAGGATCATCCTGACGTTGTTCAAAGTCTCAATAATCTGGCAGAACTCTACAAATTACAAGGGCGTTATACAGAAGCAGAAACTCTATTACAGCAAGCCTTAGAAATGGGAAAACGCCTTTTGGGACAAGAGCATCCTAACTTTGCCATTAGCCTCAGCAATTTGGCAGGTATCTATATGTTACAAAAACGTTATAAAGAAACTGAACCTATATTAAAGCAAGCCTTAGAGATTTGTGAGCATAGCTTAGGAGTAGGTCATCGCTCAACAATAATGGTTCGTAGAAATTATGCAATTTTCTTGAGGCAGGCATATCGTTAACTCTACGCTCACCTCAGATGCAGTAAAGTTTTAGCTATCAGCTACAAGGTGCTTGGGAGGTGAAAAATTAGGGATGATGCGAAAAATAATTTACAAGTTTTGTGCAAAGCGTACTGTAATAAAACTGAAAAGTGCGATGCCTAGACTAAAATTCATATTGAACTAAGTAAAAATGCCATTCAACTTACTAAAAATGAGCTTTGACTTTCTCAAAAGCAGCTAGGACTTTCTCAAAATAAGCTTTTACTTTCTCATTTTGGTGTTTTCCGCAAGCAAAAGCAGCTTTTACTTTCTCAAAAGGAGCTTTTGCTTTCTCATTTTAGTGTTTTCCGCAAGCAAAAGCAGCTTTTACTTTCTCAAACCCCAGTTTGCTTTTTCATTTGAGTAATTCACGCATTCATTTTGATATACAGCAGATTGCGAGTTGGTGAGGTACAAAAACACCCCACCCTAACCCTCCCCTTGCAAAGGGGAGGGAACTAGAGTTTCTTGTTTCCCCCCTTGGCAAGGGGGGATTAAGGGGGGTAAAACCCGGATATCAAAGTAACTCCGATTTGTGTGTACACCGTAGCAATATATCGGGGGGATTAAGGGGGGTAATTCACCGTAGCCCCAAGCAAGAGAAGGGTATACTTCATTTACTTGCAAAGTGCTGTATATTGAGCCAAAAGCTATTATGTAGTTGTGAATGATGGAGAGCAATGTTTCCCGCAAGAAAAAATCAGCTACGATAAATCATATAATTCTCTTCACAAACATAGCAATGTTAATTACATACACTGCAAAATATACAAAAACTAATAGCGGATATATGGGACAACTTATTGAATGGCAAGAAGTCATCACAGAAGGAGAAACCATAGAAGAATGTAGAGCTATGTTACAAGATGCAACCAAAGAAATGGTTCTTGCCTATCGTCAACAAAATAAAGAAATTCCCACAGGTGGCTCTTTGCTGGAACAAATTCCTATAGAGGTTTGAGTGTGTCAGTCAAACGAAAAGAGCTAATTAAATACTTAGAGCAAAATGGCTTTTATTTATTAAGGGAAGGAGGAAATCATTCTATATATACTAATGATATCAAAACTCTTCCGGTAAAACGGCATCGTACCATTGATCGGATTACTGCTAATGAAATTTGTAAACAAGCGGGTTTATCACCTAATTTTTAACTGCCACTTAGAACCGTCGAAGGTAATGAAGTTTTGGGCAGCTTGTAAACTAAGTAAAGGCGACTATTTGCAAATTAAAGAAAAACTATTTGCTAAAGAAACGGTTGCCAGTTTATATGCCAAAATCAAAGAATATCAAGATGATGAGGCTATACTTTAAAGTGTAAATCTACAAGCGATCGCTTAAAAAGGAATCCATTCAAACTGATCTATCCATTCTTGTGCCTCAGTAGTCTCCCAAACCAGCAATAGTTCTTGTGCTAATTGCCCTATTGGTATTCTCGGACGCAACCAGAATAAGCCCCAAATATTTCCACCTTCTGCCCAATGTGCTTCTAAATGAGCCGGCATACTAGCGCGGTTATCTGTCACTAACAGTCGTTGAGATAATTGCAGATAAACCAACACATCAGGGTCTAAAGTTCCTAATGTTGGTGCATTACTTTCACCCACACGCAAAATATCTATCGCCGGGTTAAGACGAAGAACAGCTACTTTCAGGCGCAGTGACAAATTTTCATCGAGCAAAAAAAGAACTTTCACTAAGCACTTACCTGACGTTCATTTCTTTGATTTTTTAACATTCTGAGGCGCTGTACCAAAGGTGAAGGATTTGTAAGCGATTCTTGGTAACGCTGTTCACGCCATATTACTAGACGTGACAAATAAGCTTCGATATCGGCGCGATTATGGAGATAGTAAGTAATAGTAGCGTGAATTTGTTCCAAACTCAAACTAGGTAGATTAGCAGCAATTTCTTCCGGCGTATATCCTTCCAAGTAATAATCAAGTACATTGTCGATGCCAATGCGGTGTCCTTTTAGGCGAATATCATCGGCTGATAAAAAGTCAAAATAATCTTCTAGTTGCATTGGTCTACCCAAATGGAGTTCATAATTATCTAGTCTTAAAGCCTTGAATGATGATGTTGTCAAGGCGTAGGCGTAGCCCGCACTTCTCTACGAGAGGCTGCGCCAACGACAAGCTCAGTGACCATCGGAGACATCGCTATATAACCATTACTCAAATAAATCAAATCCCTTTTCGCTTCTCAACTTTCTGTCAAAAGTCACTGTTGAACTACAACCAGAATGTTGAGCAATTACCCCAATTAAATAATCAGAAAAATCTGCACTTCCCTGCTTAAATCTTTGTAATGCTTGATAAACTAAAGAGCGATTTTCTAGCTCAAATACCGAACATTGGAGCATTAATTCGATAGTGTTACTAATTTCTTCTCTACTAAATTGATAAGGATTACTCCGTAAAACCCAAACCAATTCACAAATAACTATATTAGCAACAAAACATTGCTCTCCCCCTTCGATAATTTCAGCAGCTTGCTCCCACTGCTTTTCATCATCTTTTGTCAAGTAGCGCACTAAAATATTTGTATCAAGTCCAATCACTTGAGCCTTCTTTAATTGCAGCTTCCATTTCTTCTAAAGTTGCGCTTTTCATTCCCGGACGGTGTAAAATCCCTGATAAACTTTGGATAGAGATATTCAAGGGAATTAATTTGACTATTCCATTTTCATCAATAACAAAATCAACTTTACTACCTGTATCAAGGTTAAGATAATCTCTAATTTCTTTAGGAATAGTTACTTGCCCTTTAGTAGTGATAGTCGCACTAGCCATTATCCAGGTTCCTTACATAAGTTCCTTACCTGATTATAAAGTCTACTGCGCCTAACGCACCGCCATAGGTAAATCGGCACAATAAAACCTTTAAAATATGATAGCTTCGCCCCAACAAAACTACGTCACTGCTGAAGAATACCTCCAAATGGAGGAACAGAGCGATATCAAGCATGAATATATCGACGGCTACATCTACGCAATGGCTGGAGCGCTAGATCCACATGTTACTATTGCGGGAAACCTGTTCGCTCTCCTCCGTAATCATGTGCGCGGCTCTGGTTGTCGTGTTTACATCGCTGATATGAAAGCCAGAATTGAATCTCTGAATCGCTTTTATTATCCCGATGTGATGGTTACTTGCGATCGCCAAAATCGAGAAACGCCAGGTTATAAAAGATTTCCCTGTTTAATTGTCGAAGTTTTATCTAATTCTACCGAAGCCTTTGACCGGGGCGACAAATTCGCCGATTATCAAACACTGGAAAGTCTGCAATAGTATGTTTTAATTAATACAAAACGCCAGCGAGTTGAGTGTTTTCGACGCAATGAGCAGGGGTTGTGGGTTTTACAATCCTACACAGCAGAGCATCAATCATTTCGACTTAACAGCGTGGATTTTGACGAAACAATGGCAGCACTCTACGAAGATGTAGTTTTTGAATAATCAATTATGATAGGGTATTCAATGCGATATTTAGTACACTATATAACTGATAAGCCTTGAATGCTTCCTAACCAGGTGGAAGCGTTGATGAAAACAGGCACAATTGATTAAATAAAAAGTTATGGCGCTCATAGTTCAGAAATTCGGTGGTACATCTGTCGGTTCAGTGGAACGTATTCAAGCTGTTGCAGAGCGTGTTTATAAAACTGTTAAAGCTGGAAACTCTATTGTCGTAGTGGTTTCGGCAATGGGCAAAACCACCGATGGACTCGTCAAACTAGCTACCGAAATTTCTCCAAATCCTAATCGCCGAGAAATGGATATGCTGCTTTCCACTGGCGAACAAGTAACTATTGCCTTACTCAGTATGGCTTTGCAGGAACTCGGACAACCCGCAATCTCCATGACCGGCGCTCAAGTCGGAATTGTTACTGAAGCCGAACACAGCCGCGCTCGGATTTTACATATTGAAACTACTCGCCTCAATCGCCACATAAATGAAGGTAAAGTAGTTGTAGTAGCGGGCTTCCAAGGTATCTCCAGCGCCGGAGAGATGGAAATTACCACTTTGGGGCGTGGTGGTTCTGACACATCAGCAGTGGCGATCGCAGCTGCATTAAAAGCGAATTTTTGCGAAATTTATACAGACGTTCCAGGGATTCTCACTACAGATCCCCGCTTAGTTGCCGAAGCTCAGTTGATGGATGCCATCACCTGCGATGAAATGTTGGAATTAGCTAGCTTGGGCGCAAAAGTGCTGCATCCCCGTGCTGTGGAAATTGCCCGTAACTATGGTGTTCCTCTGGTAGTTAGGTCTAGTTGGACGGATCAACCAGGTACTTGGGTGACATCAGCCAAACCCCAAGGGCGATCGCTAATTAATCTAGAAATTGCCCGTCCAGTGGATGCTGTAGAATTTGACACCAACCAAGCAAAGGTCGCTTTGTTGCGCGTACCCGACAAACCGGGGGTTGCAGCGAGATTATTTGGCGAAATTTCTCGGCAAAAAGTAGACGTAGATTTAATTATTCAATCAGTTCACGAAGGTAACAGTAATGACATTGCCTTTACAGTTACAACGCCAATACTAAAACGTGCAGAAGCAGTAGCAACAGCGATCGCCCCAGCACTGAGGAGTCAATCTCACCCCAAATCTGACGAAGCCGAGGTAATGATCGAAAATAACATTGCCAAAGTCAGCATCGCAGGTGCAGGAATGATTGGCCGTCCTGGTGTCGCTGCAAAGATGTTCGCCACTTTAGCCGAAGCTGGCGTGAATATTCAAATGATTTCCACCAGCGAAGTAAAAGTAAGTTGCGTAGTCGATGCCAGCGAATGCGATCGCGCCGTCTTAGCACTCCGCAGCGCCTTTGAAATTGAAGCAGGGGAAGAGGGGACAAGGGGACAAGGGGGACAAGGAAGACAAGGAAGAATCATTGAACAAACCTCTCCCTTGTCTTCCCCCTCTCCCTTGTCTCCCTTGTCTTCTTCATCTCCTCCCGTTCGCGGTGTTGCTCTCGATTTGAATCAAGCGCGTCTTGCGATTCGCCAATTACCAGATCGTCCGGGGATGGCGGCGAAATTATTTGGATTGTTAGCGCAGCATAATATTAGTGTTGATATGATTATTCAATCTCAGCGTTGCCGAGTAATTAATGGTGTTCCCAGACGAGATATTGCCTTTACAGTCTCGCGGATTGATGGGGAAAATGCCAGAGAAATGCTTACCCAAGTAGCAGCAGAGTTAGGATGGGGTGAAGTTGTTTTAGATAGTGCGATCGCTAAGGTGAGTATTGTCGGTGCAGGTATGGTAGGACAACCTGGTATTGCTGCTAAAATGTTTGAAGCTTTAGCCCAACAGCAAATCAATATTCAAATGATCGCTACTTCAGAAATCAAAATTAGTTGTGTTGTGGCGCAAGAGCAAGGTGTTAAAGCTTTGCAAGCTATTCATGCAGCCTTTGAACTGGCTGGTAGTGAGAAATTTGTCGTACCAGCGTAAAATCTGAATCAATGAGCTTTCAACCCTAAATCCCTCTCCCAAGCTTGGGCTACGGTGTACACCCAACTCAAATTACCCCCCTTAATCCCCTCTTATAAAGGGGGGAAACAGAAAATCTAGTTCCCTCCCCTTTATAAGGGGAGGGTTAGGGTGGGGTAAAACCTTGGTTAATCAGCTATTTCAGACTTGTGTATACACCGTAGCAAGCTTGGTAGAGGGACTTTGCAATATACACGCCGTAGCAACCCGCGCATTGATCTTATTTGAAGTTGCTTAATAAATAAATATTTATATTTTAAAATGAGTAGTAATAACACGTAAGCTATAATCGAACAATTTATCAGACTATATTTTTGATGAATAGTCATTTATTAGATGAACACTATCGAATAGTAAAAGTTATCAATGGTGGGGAAAAAGGAAAAACCTATCTAGTTGAAGATGTTAATCTTTCTGGCAGTCAATTTATAGTAAAGCAGTTATCTCCTCCTAATAGCAATCCTCAAGCTTTAACAATCCTACGCCGCTTGTTTACGAGTAAGGCAGCAACTTTAGAAAAACTCGGACAGGAACACAATCAAATTCAAAAGCTCATTGCTTCTTTTGAAGAAAATGAAGAATTCTATATAGTCCAAGAGTTCATACCTGGTAATCCTTTAACTGACGAAATTATTCAGGGAGAACCTCTAACAGAAGACCAAGTAATTACTCTGTTATCAGAGATATTAGAAATTTTGGTTGTTGTACACAGCTATGGCGTAATTCATCGGGATATTAAACCAGCAAATATTATTCGCCGGGAATCTGATAATAAGTTAGTTTTGGTTAATTTTGGTACTTTTAATGAAGCCATGACTAATACTGTTGATCATCTCGAATATATGCCGATAGAACAAGTTAACGGCAACCTGAAATATAACAGCGATATATATGCTTTGGGGATTGTTGCGATCGCAGCACTTAAAGGTTTACCGACAAACGAAATATCTAATTTGCGAAGTCAGAAAAATAAGCTGACAGGTGAAATACTTTGGCGCGACAAAAATCTCAAAGTTAACGGAAAGTTAGCAAAAATTATTAATCGAATGGTGCGTTTTAACTATCGTCGGCGCTACCAGTATGCAACCGAAGTTTTAGACGACTTAAAAAATTTAATAAATGTTGATGACAATCAGCAAAAACGGCATCAGAAAAAATTATTACTAGTTTTGATGGGAATAGCTGGATGTATTACCCTTGGTATTGGAGCGTGGCAATTGAGATTGCCAAAACCTGTAAGTGATGCTCAAAAACAATTATATCAAGATGGAGTCAATAAATATGAGGCAGGAAACTATGAAGGAGCAGTTGAAGATTTTAATCAGGCAATTAAATTAAATCCGCGAAATGCTTTAGCTTATAATCGGCGAGGTGATGCTTATTATCGATTAGGAGACTACGAGCAAGCACAAGCAGATTCTAGCCAAGCTATTTTACTCAATCCTCAAGATGCTAATGCTTATTTTGACCGAGGATTTGCTTTTTCGGAATTAAGCAAATACAAAGAAGCGATCGCAGATTATACTCAAGCAATTAAGCTAAATTCTAAAGATGCTTATGTTTACTATGGAAGAGGGTTAGCTCGTGTTCAATTGAAGGATAATAAAGGTGCAATTGAAGATTTTAACAAAGCGATCGCTCTCAAACCCCAGTATACTGAAGCCTACTTACAGCGAGGAATTCTCCACCGTCGCCTCAAACAAAGACTTGAAGCAATCCAAGATTTTGATAAAGTAATTAAAATTAATCCTAGTGATGCTAAAGCTTATTATCAAAGGGGTTTAACTCAATCTATTAATAAACAAAAATATGAAGCAATTAAAGATTATACAGATGCAATTAACATTAATCCCAAATACATCGAAGCTTATCTTAATCGTGGTGATACTTACAGCGATTTGGGAAATAAAGTAGAAGCTACTGAAGATTACAACACTATTTTACAGATCGATCCTAAATTTATTGCAGCTTATATTCATAGAGGTATTCACCGCTTTTCTTTTGGAGATTATAAAGGCGCTATTGAAGATTACAGCGCAGCCCTAAAACTAGATACTAATAATATTGTAGCTTACAACAACCGTGGTAACGCTTATCTCGAACTGGGAAATAAAAAAGCTGCAAATCAGGATTATTCACGAGCGATCGCAATTAATGCTAACAACGCCTTAGCCTATTATAACCGGGGTGTGATTCGCACTAAGCAGAAAAATAAATCGGGTGCGATCGCAGATTTCAAAAAAGCTGCAAAACTATTCCGACAGCAAGGGGAACAAGATAGTTATCAAGATGCACAGCGAGAAATTGCAATTCTGCAAAATCAATCAGCACCAGTGCTAACTACTCGCCCTAAATCTGGGAAAATAGAAAAAAATTGAGTTACCACTCAATATAGTGTTGACTATCAACCGTCAAAACTCTTAGAGAGTGATTGTGCTATTTAAATGTGTTTTATTTTACAAATTTACGACTGGTAATTTATCAAGCTATTTTTAATGGTTTGTAGTAAGCACTTTAGTGCTTATTACAAACCATGAGTCACAGTATTTTCTCACGACTCAATTAGGATTGCTATATGCTAATTCTCCTCACTTTTTATCCAGATAAGCTGGAAATATTCACCCATCGGGATGTCGATACGGTACTAGAAAGAATTGATGGTTCTCACAATATTTGGTTGCGTTGTGTTCACTTCCGCGATCGCACCGGAACAGCCAGGATTATCAAGCACTTTGGACTCAATGCATCTCGTGTTAACATGATTTTCAACCATTCCCCTCTAGGAATTGATGAAGACGTAGAAGATTGTTTATTTGACAGCTATGAAATCTTAAGTTCTCAAATAAAAAATAATGAGTTTGAGGTTGTACGTGGCAACATTGTGGTTGGAAATAATTTTATCATAACTTTTGAAATCACTGAATTAAAAATTTTAACTATTTTAGCTAATAATCTCCAAAAGCGAACTCTAGATATTCAAAAATTGGGGATTGACTATCTTTTTTATCTCATATTTAAAGATATTTTGAATAATTACGAAACTGTATTTACCTATATTTCTAGAAAACTTGATGA
This sequence comes from Nostoc sp. NMS4, assembly GCF_017115095.1. Lineage (GTDB taxonomy): Bacteria > Cyanobacteriota > Cyanobacteriia > Cyanobacteriales > Nostocaceae > Nostoc. Next base: position 39,478 of record NZ_JABXKI010000226.1, read on the forward strand.
TTTAGAGGATGAAGTTTTAGATAATTCTGGTGATGAATCAACGTACCAAAAAATTGCCACAATGAGGCAATCTACTCGTTCGGGACGACGTAATTTTCAAAGCATCAAGTTACTGATGGCGATTATGGATCATGAAGATTTCCAATGGATTAGCCAGCCAGTCAAAGAATTATTCAATCAAGAATTGGTTCATCACGTTGATAAACTCTGGCAAGAATATCAAGCTTTAAGAGCCTGGATGTCAGAATTAATGGAAATTCAGCGCGATAATATTGCTAGTAAAACAGGTGAACGAATTAATCGCCTAACTATTCTTTCAACGATATTTTTACCAATCACTTTTATGTCTGGTTTCTATGGTATGAACTTCAAATATATGCCGGAACTAGAACAACCTTGGGCTTACCCTATGGTAATCTGTATGATGGCATTAATTGTGATTGGCAGTATTGTCTATGCCAAAAACCAACGTTGGTTGTAATATCTATAAATTAACGCACCATTTACAAAGATTTGGTGCGTTACGACGTTCCAGCTAACACAGCCTACAATACCTAATTTTTTTCAAAAATCAAATCCGATTCCTCTATAGGGTTCCTATTTGATTTTTGAAATGACACGTAGGGGATATAGACTAGCTGATTCGCAATGCTTGCATTTGCAGCCAAAGAGCTAGTCACAGCTTACAGTTAAAAACTGGATTGAGGCGTTGTAATGGTAGCGGCAATAAAGCCAAAGAAGGAATTATTAATTTGGTCATTATCAATCTTTATATCTTTTATCGTACCCCAGCTATAGACTGTTCCTTCCCAAACATTAGGCGTAACCCCCGTATTTATTACCATCCGGGTTTTCATCAAAACCCAATGTGATTTGGTGGGATCAAAGTCAATTATGTAAGAATGTAGCCCCTCAATCGTATCTGAATTGATATTGAGCATAACCATCTTGCCTTGGCTAGCATTTAAATAATTATTAGCTTTTTGAATGTCCTTTTGGGTTTTGCTGGGGTTGAAAGAATCTGCTTCTTGCACAATGCTGCTGGCACCATATTTAGTAAACCACGCCGTAATTTCAGATGGCATGGTACTTTCAACAATTGTGCGAATCTGTTCTACATCGTCTTGATTGGGTTCTTGGGCTAGCGATTGAAAGGTTTGACCACTTTGAACAGTCATCTGTTTGATGACCATAATCGCTTTTTGCAATGTGTCGCTTGTGGGTCGCAAATCCAATGCTGCGATAACGCCATTGTTTTGGAAGGCTTCGACCACTTTCATTACCTCACTATTACCAGAATAATCGGGTGCATTGGCTATCTCTTGGGTATGAATCGACCCCATAGACATCCAATCTGTTTGCGAAATATTTTTGTTTTTAAACTTCCTTACGTCACTGGTTGCTACCCCTTGATCAACATTAACTGACATATTGCCTAACTTCGCGGTTTGACTAGCTACCGCGTTTTTAGATGAGGTAGCCTTTTCATAAGTTGCCTTTGCTGTATACAAGTCAATGATGTACTTCATGTAGCTCACAGGGTCATTGAGGGCAATTGCCATTAGAAAAGCGTTAGAACCACAAAAGTGAAATTGCCCTTGGTCAATTTTTTCCGGTCTCCAAATACTTCGCTTAATTTCTTCTGCCGCAGTTCCGAGTAGCTCACGTTTGCTTTCCAAAAGTTTGATAGCTTCGCTCTGATTTGTGAGTACTTCCTGTTGTTTTAAATTGCTATCCGATTGCGGTGGTGTGATTTCTATTTGCGGTACTGTTATTCCTGTTGACAGTGCAGTTTCTGGTGTTTGTGTTGATGACGATGTATCTGTAGAAGGTTGTTTTAAATTGCTATCCGATTGCGGTGGTGTGATTTCTATTTGCGGTACTGTTATTCCTGTTGACAGTGCAGTTTCTGGTGCTTGTGTTGATGACGATGTATCTGTAGAAGATTGATTAGAATTTTTAATCTTGAAAAATGGAAACTTTGTGGAACCTTTGATTTCTCTGCTTGGAACTTTCATTCTTTGGATAACTGTTTCAGTTTTTCTCTGCACCAAGCCAGATTTAGCATTCAACTGGTCTGATTGAGCATCTGTATGAACTTTCACTCCACTAAAATCTGACCCAAACGCTTGTTCCATCGGTTGCCGAATCTTTGTTGACATGGGTGCATGAAGACGCTGCACTACTTGACGCGCTACGGTATCCGCTTCCTGCTCGTACTCATCCCCTGGTTCCCCAATTGTCAACTTTGCCTGGATTACTTTTTTTGGCGGTGGCATAAAAGGGATTGGTAAAAAGTTCGTCTTTCTTTGAAGTAGTCTCTCAGTTTGTTCCTGTTGCTGAAGAAGAGTTGGTGTTGGGGGTTGAATAATCGGCGCAAAGGGTCTTGATATAAACCGGGATGTTGTCGGGGTTTCGGTCTTTGTAGAAGCAGTTTTCTGGATTCTTTGAAAGATCATAATGATTCTTCTTTTCCCTAACTCTCATCACCCACTTGGTTTACAAAAACATTAACCTTTAAGAGGCATTGCTATTGTACTGATAGTACCATGATCTGAGCCTAATTTATACCATGTAATTCTCAGTTGCGATTCTATGAAGGCGCTAACAACTGCGATCGCTTCGGTCACTCGTGCTGTCGCTTGTGGGGATTTCTGTAGTACTGTGTGGGCATTGGTTACAAAGCGCGATCGCTTTGAGCCTTGGAAAATAAATCAAACGAGATAAGTAGACTGAATCAACCCTAAATCGGTAAATAAACATGAATCTCCCATTGATTATTCGTGCTGAAGAATATAACGAGAAAACCGCAATTGTGACAACGGAAGGAGCATTTACCTATGGGGATTTGCTACACACTTCTAGTCAAATAGCAATAGGCCTTCTGCAAAATGTGGAAGATTTACAAGAGCAAAGAGTTGCCTTTCTTATCCCGCCTGGATTTGAGTATGTAGCCACTCAATGGGGAATTTGGCGGGCTGGTGGTATAGCTGTACCTCTGTGTATTTCCCACCCGCGTCCAGAATTAGAGTATGTTATTACCAATTCTGGAGCATCAATTATTATTGCTCATCCTAATTTTGAGAGTATATTGCGTAGTTTACCGCCGCAGGCATCGCTAGCCCAAGAACACAATTTGCGATTTATTCTCACCTCAGAAACGCTCCCATCTAATGTTAGTAACCTTCCAGAGATAGATATCACTAGACGTGCTTTAATTCTCTACACTAGTGGTACAACAGGTAAACCCAAGGGTGTAGTTACAACTCACCAAAATATTCAAGCGCAAGTGACTAGCTTAACTACCGCTTGGGAATGGACATCGGATGATAGCATTTTACATATTCTGCCACTACATCATATTCATGGAATTATTAACGTACTAACTTGTGCTTTATGGGCTGGGGCGGAGTGCCATATATTGAGCAAGTTTGATGTCAAAACCGTTTGGAACCGAATTTGTGACGGTGACTTAACTCTATTTATGGCAGTACCAACGATTTATGTAAAACTAATTGCGGCTTGGGAAATTGCCTCTAAAGAACAACAAGAAAAGATGTCAGAAGGCTGTGCTAAAATGCGTCTGATGGTTTCTGGTTCGGCAGCATTACCAGTTCAAGTTTTAGAACAGTGGCAAACCATCAGCGGCCATTTTCTGCTTGAGCGCTATGGTATGACTGAAATCGGCATGGCGTTATCGAACCCTTTACACGGTGAACGCTTGGCTGGATATGTTGGGAAACCTCTACCTCATGTTGAAGTGAGATTAGTAGATGAGAACGGAGAGTTAGTCCCACCAGAAACACCAGGAGAAATCCAAGTTAAAAGCCCTGGAGTGTTTCTAGAATATTGGCAAAACCCCCAAGCAACTGCCAAAGCCTTCCAAGATGGCTGGTTTCGTACCGGAGATACCGCCGTCGTTGAGAATGGCAACTACCGAATTCTGGGACGGATGAGTGTGGATATCATCAAAACCGGAGGGTATAAAGTTTCAGCTTTAGAAATTGAAGAAGTACTGCGATCGCATCCAGATATTCAGGAATGTGCAGTGGTTGGGGTTGCCGATTTAGAATGGGGTGAGCGGGTTTGTGCCGCGTTAGTCTTGCAAGGGTCACAAGCTTTAACATTAGAAGCTTTCAGGAGTTGGGCAAAAGAGCGATTGGCTGTTTATAAAGTGCCAACCCAAATTTTGATAGTTGAAGAATTACCGTGCAACGCGATGGGGAAAGTTACTAAGCCGACAGTGATTCAGTTATTTTGAGTATAGCGATCGTCAACGCTGAACTAGACCTAGAAATTTTCAACCTTGTAAGTCATTAGAATTAAGTAAATCCCTAGCGATCTCTTCGGATAATATGAGAAAGTCAACAGCTTATGCGATATGAGCGAAACTGTTTACATCGAAACCAGTATTGTTGGCTACTTGACTGCTAGACCCAGCAACAACTTGATCCTGATGGCTAATTTAGAAGCTACGCGGGAATGGTGGGACACACGTCGCGATCAGTTTATGCTCTACATTTCTCAAGTGGTTTTAGATGAAGTAGCACGAGGCGATACAGAGATAGCAACGAAGCGACTTGAAATAGTGCGTGATTTTCCTTTACTTGAAATCAGTGAAGCTGTTCAAAATTTAGCAGGACAATTTCTCGCAAAAAGTAGCCTTCCACCGAAAGCTGCTGATGATGCACTTCATATTGCGGCGGCTACAGTTTACGGATTGGACTATCTGTTAACGTGGAACTGTAAGCATATTGCCAATGCTCAAATCCAGAAGAAGCTAGCCCAAATCAGTCTTGATGCCGGATACGAGTTGCCAACCCTTTGTACACCCTATGAACTAATGGGAGAGTAGATATGTGGAAAGATGAAATTCTTGAAGAGATTTATAGAATTCGAGAAGAACATGCAAAGGCTTTCAACTACGACTTACAAGCAATTTGTGATGATTTGCGGCAAAAACAAGCTGTAAGTAATCGGCAGATAATTTCACAGCCACTCAAACAACGCAATCGTCTGCATAGCAAATCGCAATACGCAACTAGCTAAAAGTTATATGTTGGGCGTTGCGGTTTATCTGGGGTGATTGGGAATGTTATGCCGTACAAGATTTTTGGGAATACTATCTGGTAGCTAAACACAAATCTCAAGCTAGGGAGTGTGAACTATGAAAAGCTACACAGATCAAGCTGAAGCCGAACTCTTTTACAACGAAGGTAATGTAAGCGCTAAGATGGGCATGTTTGAAAATGCTCTGTCTCTTTATGATCAAGCTATCACTCTTGATGACGGCAATCCAATGTACTACAACAATCGTGCTGCCACGCTTAAGAGGCTCGGTAGGTTTCAAGAAGCGATCAAGCAATATGAAGAAATTGTCCACAAATTTCCAGACTATGGAAAAGCTTTTCTTTCCATAAGCAGCACATGTATTGAAACAGGTAATTATCAAGGGGCTGTTTCCAGCTATCGGCGTTTTATTGACGCGTACAACAAGGGGCAGTTCACCTTTAATCCAATATGGGGAGGAATCAATCAAAGTATGTATGGAGAGAATTTGCTAGAGACTGCTTTATTGACATCTATCAACTACCTGTCCGTAGATCAGCAGGGACTAGCGATTCAGGCTTTCCAGGAAGCACAATAGTGAATCAGATTGAATCAAAATCCATCTAAAAAACCCTTTTTTAAACGTGTGAGCACAATGGGACGCAAACCTTACTATAAAAATATCAAGACAGGCAACTATGGTCATCTCGAAGTAGATACAGTCTCCATCACAGAAAGCCAGCCTAATGCATATTTGTCTCTTAAGCTTTTTGAAGCTGTTGGTGGCATGGTTGAACAAAGTTCCGCAAAGGAAAGAGTTCTTGGTGTCGATTTAGTTGAAGTTTCACCAGAGGAAGTTCAGAAGGCGCTCCTTGATTTTTAGCTGCCTCGCCTAACAAATGCTTGCACCGGACGGTCGATATACGTTGATGCTGAGTTACACTTTATCTGCCGCCGGTGAAGCTAGCCGTTAGACTGTCAACCCGCATTATATCGAAGGGATTGAGCAATCAAAGAAGGAGCGCCTACCTAGTTTCCCACCCCTTCGGTATTTTGGGTGGACACCAAAAGAGGTTTTTGCTGGACACACCAAGGGATTTCAGAATTCCTCGCATTACCTCTGTGCAATACATCCAATGTCCCAAGTCGTCATACATGCGATCGGGATTAAACTCGACATTGTAGTGCAGCACATTGGGAATATCTAAAAACTCATCATCGCTTTGGGGAGAAAGCAGCAAGAGATGAAATGGTTTCCCCTGGCATTGTTTTTGCAGCTTGTTGACTAAATCTATCACACCACCGCGTAGCTTGCCGCCGTAGGCATCGCTAATTCCTGTGCGAACAAAAAGCACTTTATCGCAGTGCCGCAGTGCGTACCAAAACCTTTCAGACCTTGCCGTGTAACGAACGCGCATCCGTTCATGGACGGGAGACATATCGTTTGTTGGGTCGTCTGTCTCCTCGACTTCATGGGCAAAAGATAAACCTGACCATTTGCTGTGATAAATTCTACCTGCATCGGGACTGTAATGCAAATAAGCAGGGTTCCACATATCATCAAAACCGTTTTCGATCGCATCCGCAACATCTGCAATATTAGTTGTGCGCGTTAAATCAAACGGAAACGCGGGACCATCATACTCCATTTTATACAACATCATGCGGACGGCACAGCGATCGCCAAGGGGAAGAATGGCCACACGGCTGATATCCGATAACTCACATTTGTATTGAAAAAACACCGCAGATTTCGGTGGTGCTTTCACCCGACTTTCTAGCCCATCCTTACCAATCATCATGGTACGAAAAGGGACATCGGGATAAAGGGGATCTTCATAAACACCCGATGGCATGGCTTTAAGTGCGTTGCAAACCTCCGTCCACATCGGTTGGATGTTGTACTCGTTATCTGATTCGTTGATTATCCAAAGATGTTGTTTATCTGCTTGCAAAATCCCCAGATGCCCGTCATCGAATAAAATGTTGTTGGGCGAAAAGAGATTGAAGGCGGCGCTATATTCTAAATCGGTATTTGGGGGGATGTTTATTGTAGTTGCGATCGCGCCATCCTCGACAGCCAAGAAGGGGAGCGTCCCTGGCTGGATATTCTTGGCAATGTAAATACCTGATATCAATCCCGCCTTACTTTGCAGTGCAGTTTGTAGTTCCTGCCAATAGGGAGCGATCGTGTAGCTGTATGACGATGAATTAACGATTCGCAAACGCTTCTCTTCTATACACACAGAGACATGAAAGCCCTCATTATCAAAGTAGATGGGAAATTCATTTGGTTGCTGGAAGCGTTGTTTGTCTTTTGCTAATGCGTCTTTGTCGATATCGAATAGGTGGTGGTCAATCTGCTGATACATCAGGTTATGACCGACTGTATTCGGGTGAGCCGGGTCGAAGGATATCCCCGCTTTCCATCGTCCTTGTCCATCATCGACGGCTGCTAACCAATTGAGTACAGGTACGCCCCAACTTAGCATCCGCTTGTGTGTGTCTCGGATCAGCGAGTAATGTTCTAGGGAATAATCACCGTTGGGGTAGACTCCGCCCAGAATCGGGATTGCTCCGATGTCCCGCGTCATTTTCACCAGCTGCTGCAAGCCATTTTCAAACCGCCGTTGTACTGCTCGCCGCTCGTGAGGGGGACAATAGGCTAACCCTTCGTTGCCTAGAGACAGGGCAATAATCACAATATCTGGTTGTTCTGGGGTGACAAACCAAGGGAATCGAGCGATCGTTCTGCTGACATTCGCCCCCACCTCCGACACATTCACAAGTTTATGCCCATATTTTTGCTGCAAAGCCTCTGCCAACAGCCAGACCCAACCTTTCAAAAACCAGGCTTTATGACCTAATGCGACGGAACTGCCAATGACTACGATTTTTAACCCTTTAGACTCTTCATCTAAGGGTGTTCTGACAGCAGACTGCTGAATGTATGCGAATGGATAAGGTTGTAAATAACCGAATGCGCCATCATCCACAATAATTGTGTTGGGTGTGTTGGCGCGATCGCTAGAGTCAATCGGAATCCATCGGTTTGTATCTAATAAGCTCTCCCATTGAGCGTTACCGTTTGCATCGAGACGCACATACTTATATTCAACTCTCTGTTGACAGTCTGACTCTTGAATGTCAATATCTGTCCACCATAAAGGATAGCGATCGCCACTTGTACGCAGATGAACACATTTGGTGATGTCCCACAATCCCAATGCTGGAGTAGAACCCACCAAACCAATGGATTCGCCAGTTTGAGTGTATGCACTGATCTGGAATCGATACATAGAGTTTATCCTGATTTAGTGAGGACAAGACCAAACGGTTAGCTGAATCCTGAAACCTGTTTTGAGAATATCACATAGAAATCTTAAAAATCAGGTATTAATCTTATTAAGTATGCCTGATATCTGATTTACCTCACTCAAAGTTATAGCACTCAAGCTTTTCAAAAATTAAATCGGATTTTTATAGAAGAATTTTATACAGATTAAATAGAATTTATTGTATTAAAAGTCTTAGTACAATTAAGAACAAATCAAAATAAGGATAAGATTAAGTTAAATTTGTCCTTCAGTAGCATTAAAATCCTTGTAAGAGGATGTTTGAAAAGTCATGATTGATGTATCAAATATTGTTTTACCCCACCCTAACCCTCCCCGATGCATTGGGGAGGGAACGAGATTCTCTTGTTTCCCCCCAATGCATGGGGTGGATTAAGGGGGGTAATTCGACTTGTGTGTACACCTTAGCCTTATAAAGGGGAGGAACGAGATTCTCTTGTTTCCCCCCTTTATAAGGGGGGATTAAGGGGGGTAATCATTCGATTAGTATCACAACGTAGAACTTTTCAAACAACCTCTAAAGATACAAAATTTGACTAGTACAGCACTGCGGAAATAAACCACCCATTTGAAATGTCTAAAACCTTTACGAATTACGAATTACGCCTTGCGGTACTAGGCTAGAAAAACATAAATAAATATTAATATCTTAATAGTTATATATAAATGAATAGTTAAATAATCTTAGGAGAAATAAAAATACCTGGGATTTGCATCGGCAGTTGTATTTGCCAGATAGAGTGATGCAGATTCTCTGTAAACCTAGAATAACAATTTTTAGCGGGCTGCGGCAGTTATCGTGAGTCGGTCACTGCCGAAAAACCTTGCGCTTGAACATGAAGGAAGCAACAATGAGTAGCAATCTAGCCATCAAACTGCGCTCTGGAACTCAACAAGCCCACACATCAGCAGAAAATGTGGCATTCATGAAATGTTTTTTACAAGGAGTTGTGGATAGAGACTGCTTTGCCAAGTTCTTAAGCAACTTGTATTACGTCTACAGCGAACTAGAAGCAGCATTAGAGAGCCATAGAGAGAATCCTGTGATTAGTGCAGTTTACTTTGTAGAACTTAATCGCCAATCCTCACTTGAAAAAGACATGGTGTTTTATTATGGAGATAATTGGCGAGAGCAAGTTACACCTTCACCTGCTGCCCAAACCTACATTGACCGCATTCGGGAAATTTCTGCTAGTGAACCAGTCTTATTGCTAGGTCATGCCTACACTCGCTACATGGGCGATCTCTCAGGGGGTCAAATGCTACAAAAAGTTGCTCAGTCAGCCCTGAAGCTTTCTGGCTATGAAGGCACATCCTTTTACAACTTTGAGCAAATTCCTGACAAAAAGGCATTTAAGGATAAGTATCGTCAGGCATTAAATGCATTACCCGTTGATGATATAACAGCAGAACGGATTGTTACAGAAGCCAATAATGCTTTTGGGTTAAATTTACAAATGGCTCACGAGTTAGAGGAAAGCTTAATTAAAGCACTCGGTCAAGTCTTGTTTAATAGCCTCACTCGTTCTCAGAATTCAGGTAGCACTGAAGTAGCTGCGGCTAATTAATTTTGTCATTTGTCATTTGTCATTTGTCATTGGTTATTTCCCAATCATCGCCCCACTACCCACAGACGCGATTAATCGCGTCTCTACCTACTCCCTTCATTTATTGGAAAGCAACTCAATGGTTTTTCTATTACCTGGTGTCAAGTTTGATCTGGATCTGATTCAAAAGTACGACACTCGCGCACCTAGATATACTAGTTACCCGCCCGCTACAGAGTTAAGCGAAACATTCACCGAAACTGATTTTAAGGTTGCGATCGCAGCATCGAATCAACGCAAAACCCCTCTTTCTTTGTATTTCCATATCCCTTTTTGCCAAAGTGCTTGCTACTTCTGCGGCTGTAATACAGTAATTTCCAACAACAAGAATATTGCTAAACCTTATGTGGAGTCTTTGGTTCAAGACATTAAAAACACCGCAGCTTTAATCGATTCCGATAGAAAAGTGCTGCAAATTCACTGGGGAGGTGGTACTCCTAATTATTTGGAGCGTCACCAAGTAGAATTTTTATGGAAAAACATCAATCGCTATTTCAACATCGATTCCCAAGCAGAAATCTCAATTGAGATTAATCCCCGCTATATCGATAAAAACTACATTTTCTTTCTGAGACAGATTGGATTTAACCGCATTAGTTTTGGTATTCAGGATTTTAATCATCAAGTTCAAGTAGCTGTAAATCGCGTCCAGCCAGAAGAAATGCTTTTTGATGTCATGAGTTGGGTCAAAGAAGCTAAGTTTGAAAGTGTGAATGTAGACCTAATTTATGGTTTACCTTATCAAACACGTGAGACATTTCAAGAGACGCTGAAAAAAACGATTGAGTTAGATCCCGATCGAATTGTTGTCTTTAACTTTGCTTATGTACCTTGGCTGAAACCGACACAAAAAAATATTCCTGAAGAGGCGCTACCCCCAGCCGAGGAAAAGTTAGAGATTCTAAAAATGACCATTGAAGAATTGACGAATAATCAATATCTATTTATTGGGATGGATCATTTTGCTAAAACTAATGACGAATTAGCGATCGCTCAACGCAATGGCACTCTGAAACGCAATTTCCAAGGCTATACTACCCACGCCGAAACAGAATTATTTGGTTTTGGTGCAACATCCATCAGTATGTTAGAAGATGCTTATGCTCAAAATCACAAGGAATTAAAGGATTATTATCAGACACTAGCAGCAGGTAGTTTACCTGTTAGTAAAGGTATCAAACTAACTCAGAATGACATTATTAGGCGGGATGTGATTATGGGTATTATGTCTCATTTTCAGCTTTGTAAGCAAGATATTGAAAACAAGTATCATATCAGTTTTGATGAATATTTCTCTGAGGAACTAGAGGCGTTAAAACCACTAGAAGCCGATGTTCTAGTCAGTTTATCAAAAAATCAGATCCAGATTACAGACATCGGTAGATTACTAGTCAGAAATATTGCCGTTATCTTTGATACTCACACAAGAATGCGAGAGACAAAATTCTCCCGCGCTATTTGATATCACTAATCCTAAATGATCTGTGAAAATCGAGAGACTCAGATCCCCGACAACTTTTACGAAGTCGGGGATATTATTGTTCGCAAATGATTTAGGACTGGTATAGATAATTAATAATAAGTTATAGCTAAAATTCTACATGACGTAATGAATAAAAGGTTTTCATACATCCCTAATAAGTTAGATAAAGACTTTGTATCTTAAGATAGATAAAATTAGATTGATTAATAAATTAGAATTCTAACTTTAGGTTTTATATTATATTTTTTACGAAAATAATTCGTAACTAAAACCTGGAAAGATTTTCGTTTGGTTGGTATCAAAACATAGTAGAGTGCAAATTATCTCGAATCTGGATATATATAAAAAATTATTTATTTTGTATAACTTTTGGATTTAGCATTTACCCCATCTGGTAGAAAGAATTTGGAATTAGAGTTGATAACTTAGATTTAAGTGAGATTGTTGAGGCGGTTATGAGTATTATTGCTTGGATAGTTTTAGGACTTTTAGCAGGTGCGATTGCTAAAGCTATTTATCCTGGTTATCAAGGCGGCGGAATTCTCTCCACAATGATTTTGGGTATCATTGGTGCTTTCGTCGGTGGAACTCTATTTACCTTGTTACAAACAGGAACTCTGCAAATTACTGCGGCTGGTACTGGTTTGACTATTCCCGGTATTTTAGTGGCTGTGCTTGGCGCAATTGTTGCTATTTATTTATGGGGATTAATCAGAAGAAACAGCAATGTATAATTGCCGCTTGACAGTTATCAACCTTGAGATAAGTACTGTACTTTCAGTCTTTTAGTTAACAAGTTTTAGATAGCTATAAAATATCAAATTAGCTCTATCTGGAAAAGACTAGAAGACAAGTCAATTCATTCTGTAACACCAAATTTTGGGAAGTGTAAATCTATGTTTTTTCACAAAAAAGAGCCTATTCATGCAGTTAACGTTACTGACGCAAACCCTCGTTTTGCTCAGTTGCTATTAGAGCAGTTTGGCGGAGCTACTGGCGAACTTAGTGCAGCACTTCAATATTGGGTTCAATCTTTTCATGTCGAAAATGCTGGCATTAAAGATATGCTGCAAGATATTGCAATCGAGGAATTCGGCCATTTAGAAATGGTTGGGAAACTTATCGAAGCTCATACTAAAAATGTAGATCAAACAGAGGCTTATAAGAGTACTCTCTTTGCAGTTCGAGGGGTTGGTCCTCATTTTCTAGATAGCCAGGGTACTGCTTGGACTGCAAGTTACTTGAATGAGGGTGGAGATGTAGTGCGTGATTTAAGAGCTAACGTTGCAGCAGAAGCTGGCGCTCGTCAAACTTACGAATCATTGATTAAGTTGGCAACAGACAAAGGAACCGAAGAGACTTTAGTCCATCTGTTAACACGAGAAATTTCTCATACTCAGATGTTTATGAAAGCTCTAGATTCACTAGGTAAGTTGACAGATCCATTCTTTGGTAATATTAAGCCAGATGAAACTGTTGCTCTTTACTACAATCTATCTACAAACGGAGATGGTAAAGATGAGCGTGGCCCTTGGAATTCTGAGCCTACGTTCAAATATATTGCTAATCCGCTAGAAAGCCATTCTTAATTGTAGAGGTTGATTGTGAATAGAATCTGAAAAAATCCCAATCATCTGGTGGGTAAATAGCCTACCTTCTTTAGAAAATGTTGGGCTGTTTAGCTACATCTAGTGAGCAAAAGAATCCCGACTTTTCTAAGAAGTCGGGATTTTTAGTTAAGTATTTGGGTATTACACTCAATGGAAAATAACTATGGCTATAAATATTCAGCAACACTGAATAAGTCAGAGCGATCGCTTGTTCAATTTCTACCACGATATTTCTGATTTCAGAAATTAATTCAACTCAAAATCAAAACTCAAAATCAGGAGATTAACTTGTGATTGTCAACGCTACGCCAAATGGTTGGGAAGTCATTTATCATCGTGCCCATGCTTTATTAGCAGCTCAACTAGCGGGACAATGGCAACGTAAAGATGCGCCGATTAGGTTATATGAAACGATGGCTGCAATTTCTCATCACGATGACTTAGAAAAAGAGTGGGAAGACGATATTCTGACTGAAGCAGGTGCGCCAAAGGACTTCACCCTCTCCACTAATGCCGATATAGATGCTGGTGCCGATAAATTGGCTAATTTGGCAAAAAATGCCCTTTATCGTGGGCGATGGGTGGCTCTATTAATTTCCATGCACATCAGTCGTTTAAATGAGTCAGGGCGGGGTAAGTCTTCAAAATTAGACAAACTTTTAGACGAGCAACTTCAAAATCAGCAACGTTGGCGTAAAGAACTGGGCATCAAAAAGGAGGAAGTTGATGCAGCCTATGCATTTATGCAATGGTGCGATCGCCTTTCGCTTATTCTCTGTCAGCAAGAACTACCTGACGATGAGCGATTTTTAGAAATTAGCAAAGGCCCTGAAGGTGAGCGCTATGACATCATGCAGCGTAGTGATAACTTACTTGTTGTTAAACCCTGGCCTTTCCAAAACGAGAAATTCACGGTCAATGTCGAAGCGTGTGACCTCTCCCAGATAAAATTTGAGAGCAGCGCTGAATTAACTCAATCACTACAAGAAGCCCCCATCAAGGTACTAGAGTGGACATTTGTTAAGAGTTAGATGCATAAAGCTTACAGCTATTTAGCTGAAAATAGCTGTAAGAAAACTAAGTTATGCGATCGCACTCTTCTATCAAATCCCTACTTATTTTTGCAATGGCGATCTCAGTAACGGCTATTGTAGGGGGTTATGCTGTGGATATAACCCAAGCTGCTAAAACACAAGAAGTAGCGATCGCATTTAGTTCCAAGGTTGTGAAGTCAGTTTTAATTATTCTGACTTTTATCTAAAGATGTACTTTTAAGGCAGATTGTTATTACTTATGATAGTTCCTTTGAATCATGCCGATCAGTGAAAGTAAATATACTTAATAACTGAGGTTCAAAGCATGGACTCAACAGGTAAGGTTCAAACTGTGGACTCGTCCTGGTCTCTTCCACTGCCGTTGAAAGAGTATGCAATGAGCCGAGTAACTGTCTACTTTTATAGCGACAACTGGGTTCCAATTAAATATTGTTCTTTGGAAAAGGCAATTTTGCTTCACCAGAAGGCAAGTTTAGAAGGCAAGGAAATTTTGTTATTTCCAGCTAATATAGACCCTAATGAATTCTCAAACTCTTTTAACTGAAATGCATTGAGGTAGACTATTTTCAAACATCTTGGCAACAAATTAGTCAGCTATAGAGGCGTACATATATATGTATATATGTACGTCTCCATTTAGGGCTTGCTGAAAAAGTAATAAAAAAGTCAGATAAGGATTGGTTAGTTATTCAATCAAGCCCTAAATATGAGCTTTTGTTGTCATTTGTCGTCTTGATGCGTAATCCGCAACCAATTTTGCGCCATAGCTACTGCCAACACTAGTTAATGTGATGCTACCTTATCCTAGTCATGATTACTTGTTAAGCCCGAAGAACTCCACCCGGACAAGGCTACGCTTCGTCTCCCCTCCACGCAAGCCGTGTGTCGAATTACCCCCCTTAATCCCCCCGATGCATTGGGGGGAAACCGGAAAATCTAGTTCCCTTCCCAATACATACGGGGAGGGTTAGGGTGGGGTAAAACTCTGGTTAATCAGCAAATTCTATTGGACTAGGCTTTTAATTCAGTACAGATACAGCGATAATTTACTCAAATCATCATCGAGTTGTTTCATGCTGCCAGTTATTGAAAGCATTGTATTACGTCAAATGGCTTCGGGCGATCGCCTCTACTTACAACTATACAAATTCATCGGCGCTCAACCTGGTAAAAAAGTTTACATTCAATCTAATCTGCACGGTGCAGAAATCGCCGGTAATGCCGTTATTCACCAGTTAATTGAATTTTTACTAACAATAAATGATACAGATTTAGCTGGAGAAATTTGGCTAGTTCCCGTTTGTAATCCAATGGGGACGAATGAACGCGCTCATCATTTTTCCCCTGGGCGTTACTGCGTTTACGAAGCCAAAGACTGGAATCGCATATTTTGGGACTACGAGAAAGAAGCTGATGATTTAGTAGCTTTTACTAAATCTCAACTTAATATCGATCTAGAGGTTGTTAGACAAAATTATCTAACTATAATTAAGCAGCAATTTGCGAAAATTTTAGAAAAAATTAATTCTTCTAGTGGTGTTCCTTACACTGAGCTTTTTGCCTACAAGTTACAAAATCTGAGTTTAGATGCAGATTATTTAATTGATTTACATAGTTCTACAAATCAAGCATTAGACTACCTTTATTACTTCCGACATCGAGAAGACAGTGCAAAATACTTCCGACTCGATTTTGGAATATTACTTAATAAATATGATGGTGATGCTTTTGATGAAGCTTTTATCAAACCTTGGTTAGCACTGGAAGCTTGTTTTAAAGAGTTGGGTAGAGAAATCAAGTTTGACGTGGAAGCTTGGACACTAGAGTTAGGAACAGGAATGCAAATGAACTCTGATTCAGTTGCCAAAGGTGTACGGGGTGTGAAAAGTTATTTAGCCCGAAAAGGTGTACTGCAAATTCCTGATTTATCAGACGATACAAAAACCCATGAGATGACTTTTGCATCTAGTAGCAATCGGAAAAAATATTATGCGATCGCAGGTGGTATGATTCAATCCAGAATAGCATTAGGTAGTAAAGTCAAAGCTGGAGACAAGCTGTATCAAATTCTCAGTTTTAATAAAGAAGCTAAGTTACCTAGTGTAATCGATGTCTGCGCTCAACAAGATGGATTGGTTTATGATGTCGCAACCAATCAAGCTGTGAATGAAGGTGAATTTGTCTTAGGAGTTATTAATTAGGGCATTGGGCATAGATATTCATGTAATTGTCATCACATACTAAACATAAAAATTTCTTTCCCTATTCCCTATTCCCTGAGAGAAGCAAGCAACTGGCGTGTGAATTTTATGAGACTAATAGGGCTAAAATTGAGTTATATCTGTATAAAAGAGAGAATAATGATGCTAAATGCGGTAGAGTTTCAAGCAAAAATCCAAAATGGTTTAATTCAGATTCCCGATGAGTACAAACAAGAATTCGGTGAAGGAGATGATATTAAGGTAATTGTTTTGTTAAATAAAAAATTATCTCAAAAAAAAGACATAATTGATGAATTGACTGAAAATCCAATTCCAGTAAATGGTGTACTCAGCCGTGAAGAAATTTACAATCGCTAGCTATGAGCAATGATGCATTTTTTATTGATACAAATGTTTGGCTATATCGTTTGTTTGATGATAAAAAGATAGAAGTGGGAGAAAGAGAAAGAAAGCGCAATATAGCTATTTCAATTACGTCCAATGAAGGAATAGTTATCAGTACGCAAGTTGTAAATGAGGTTTCTGCTAATTTACTGAAAAAAGCAGCCTTTAACGAAGAGCAAATTAAAGCTATGATTCAGTCGCTTTATCGTCGCTGCACTGTAGTAGATTTCAGCCTGAGTATTTTAAAATCTGCATCGGATATCCGCAATCGGTATAATTTTTCTTTTTGGGATGGTTTAATTGTTGCTTGTGCGTTGTCCGCAGAAGCAACAATTCTCTATTCTGAAGATATGCAGGATGGGTTAGTATTACCTGGTCAATTAGAGATTGTGAATCCGTTTAAGTAAACTACCCATGCCCAATCAATTTAGTCTCCCAAATAAATACTCATACCACGAGCGGTTTTAACTAAAGTACCATTAGGATCGACAGCACTATATTGAGCGATCGCTTCTGTAATTGGTACACTTAATACTTGGCGATTTTGCCAAGTCACCATGCGATCGTATTTATCCTCTGCAATTAGATTAACTGCCGCAACACCAAAAGCAGTTGCAACTAATCTATCTAGTGGTGAAGCAGTTCCACCGCGTTGAATGTGTCCTAAAACTGTAACTCGCGTTTCTACGCCAATGTGTTCAATAATTTTATCTGCCAAATATTCACCAATTCCACCGTATCGAGATTGACCTAAGCGATTTGTAATCGTCACATTTTCACCATCGTGGGTACGAACCGCTTCGGAAACAATAATCAAACAATAGTTTTTGCCTTTTTCTTGGCGTTCTTTAATTTTGTGACAAATATGCTCAACTGTGTAAGGAATTTCGGGAATTAAAATTACATTTGCTCCCCCCGCAATTCCCGCAGCTATAGCTATGTGTCCAGCATCACGCCCCATAACTTCCAAAATCATGACGCGGCTATGACTTGCAGCAGTAAAATGTAATCTATCTAGTGCTTCTGTGGCAATATTGACTGCTGTATCAAAACCGATGGCGTGTTCGGTAACGCCAATATCATTATCAATGGTTTTGGGAATTCCAACTAAGTTAATGCCACCTTGTTGAGCGAGGCGGCGGAGAATTGCCAAGCTACCATCACCGCCAATACCAATCAAAGCGTCTAAACCTAGCTCATGATAACCTGCAATGATTTCTTCGGAGCGATCGCATAAACTTCCATCCGCCATTGGAAAGGCAAAAGGGTCGCCTTTATTGGTTGTCCCTAACATTGTCCCACCCGCAGTTAATAGCGAGTCAACTCGATCCACTTCCAACTTGGTGAATTGTGGCGGACGCGCCATTAATCCTAGAGTCGCTTGACGAATTCCCAAAACCTCCCAGCCGTAAGTATCCACAGCACAATTTACTACAGCCCTAATCACAGCATTTAAGCCAGAACAATCACCTCCACTCGTTAGAATTCCTATGCGCTTTGGTTCTCCCATATCTTTTATTGACATTTTGATCCAAATGTATATCTTAAATAGTTGATGAAACTTAAGCAAAAATTAGCAGCAGATTAAGTCTAAGCAAAAGTCCTCTCTATCAATGCCAAAGTAATTTTATGTTTGTTTGGTGTCTCAAAACAAAACTAAGTCTAAGAATTTAGCAACTCTTGAGCCAGAAGTCAGAATTTATCTAGATTTGGTATGATTACCGACGAAATGAGGTAAATTTAGAGTTTGATTTTTTTATATTCTGAATCCTGAATTCTACAACTAAGGTTATCTCAGCTGTAAAATATAAGTGTAGAGCCAGTAGTAGATTAAACCTCGGCAAAAGCAATCTCTAAAAATGCCAGGTTAATTTTATGCTTATTTTGTGTCTAAGAAAAAACCAAGTTATCCCAGCTATAAAATATGAGGGTGGAGCCAAAGGTGACTAGTATTGAAAATTACACTTTCTCTTTTTCAGGAGAAGTAACAATTCCCCAGGCTCCTCCTGATTTCAAATCAGGTTTTATCGGCATTGTTGGTCGTCCAAATGTCGGTAAATCTACTTTGATGAATCAATTAGTAGGGCAAAAAATTGCCATTACATCACCAGTAGCACAAACTACACGTAACCGTTTGCGCGGTATATTAACTACACCAGAGGCGCAGTTAATATTTGTAGATACACCAGGAATTCATAAGCCGCATCATCAATTGGGCGAAGTGTTGGTACAAAATGCCAAAATTGCCATTGAATCAGTAGATGTAGTGTTATTTGTGGTAGATGGAGCAGTAGCTTGTGGTGCTGGCGATCGCTATATTGCCGAATTGCTCAGTCGCAGCAAAACACCGGTAATTCTGGGCGTGAACAAAACCGACCAACAACCGACTGATTTTCAGTTTCTAGATGATAGTTACGCTCAGATGGCCCAGTCTCATGAATGGGAAATCGTGAAATTTTCTGCCAAAACTAGTGTCGGATTACCACAACTTCAAGAATTATTAATTGAACATTTAGAAATTGGGCCATTATATTACCCTCCAGACTTAGTAACTGACCAGCCAGAACGCTTTATTATGGGTGAATTAATCCGAGAACAAATTTTATTATTGACTCGTGAAGAAGTACCCCATTCAGTAGCGATCGCTATTGATTTAGTAGAAGAAACTCCCAGCATCACTCGTGTACTTGCCACCATCAACGTCGAGCGTGATTCCCAAAAAGGCATACTCATTGGCAAAGGTGGAGCGATGCTCAAAGCAATTGGTAGCGAAGCCCGCGAACAAATTCAAAAATTAATTGCCGGCAAAGTTTATCTAGAATTGTTTGTAAAAGTCCAACCAAAATGGCGACAGTCGCGGATTAGTTTAGCAGAGTTAGGCTATCGCGTCGAAGAATAAATTGGTCATTGGTCATTGGTCATTGGTCATTAGTCATTGGTTAAAAAAACAAAGGACAAAGGACAAAGGACAAATGACAAATGACAAATGACAAATGACAAATAATTAATAAAAATGTCTTTAGATACTCGCTATCCCTTAAATTTACCAGTCAATGCCCCGCCATTGCGGGTGTTAATTGTCGAAGACGATCCGATGATGCAACTGGGATTAGAGCAATCGTTAATGGCTCATCCTCAGTTGGAAATTGTTGGACAAGCTGAAGATGGTTATTTGGGAGTTCAAGCCGCACTGCAACTGAAACCTGATTTAGTGGTTATGGATATTGGATTGCCGCGATTGGATGGAATTGCTGCAACACAGCAAATTAAGGCGGCGCTACCTGCAACTCATGTAGTAATGCTGACATCTCATCAAACGGAGACAGAAATTATTGCGGCACTATCTAGCGGTGCGGATGCATATTGTATCAAAGGTGCAAGTGTGGAAAGATTGTTAAGTGCGATCGCAGCCGCAGTTGATGGTGCAGCCTATCTCGATCCCCAAATTGCGCGGCGAGTGATTGATAATCTCAAACCGCCTTCACCCACCACCAACACCGCCAACTTATCTGGACGCGAGTTAGAAGTGTTGAAACTCATGGTAGACGGATTGAGTAACCCAGAAATTGCCGAAAAACTCTATCTCAGTCCTAACACCATCAAAACTCACGTCCGAGGGATTATGAATAAATTAGCAGTGGACGATCGCGTGCAAGCAGCAGTCGTTGCATTGCGTTCTGGTTTGGTTTGATTATTTTATCTTGCGATCGCCTCACCTTTTGCCTTCAAGTTAGCAAGAACTTTAATCCCATTTATAAGTAGGGCTTGCTGAAAAAAAAAGAAAAGGTGGTTCTTGCGTTACTTTTATGGAAAATTAATACTAAAGTGCCAGTTTAATAAACT
>NZ_JABXKI010000025.1 GCF_017115095.1 Nostoc sp. NMS4
ACAAAAAAAGCAAGAAAAAAATCCTGACGATCAATCTATAAAATTTGTAACTTAGCTCGTAGTTCAGCCAAATTCGATTGCCCTCCTGTATATATCTCAAATGGGTTCTACAAAAGTGTTCAATGGTAAAGCGTATTAACTGATGGTCAAAACACCAGACAGTAAAAAGCTGTAGAGAAGATATTGGATTTATCGTGCCCTCTGTACAGCCACAGCCATGTCGAAACAATTGAAAAGGCGATTACATACTGAGGAGTAATAATCGCCTTAATTCTGAAAAGATTGAAGTTTTTACAACCAGTTTTTAGACGTGGTAGGTCATCGGAATCATCTCGCGGTGGCTTGGCCATTACAAGTTTTAGGCTGCGGCTACTTATCCCGCCGGCTATTGGTTTCTAATAGTTTTGTTGCTAATTCAATTTGATTGGTTTGAGTTTTGAGCGCTTCTTCCTTTCTCTGAGAGGCATCGCGTTCAATTCCTCTCTTGTATATATACTTTACAACACCATGTTGTATTATGTCAATAGGGTTTTGCATATTTCTTGTAAACTTTCAGGATTGATTACTAACGCTGGAAATAACTTCCAAATAGGTACATCAAGCGCATTGCAAATAGCAAACGCATCTTCTTTGGAAATTGATTCTGGTCTATTTCCAGGGTTTGCCCATTCAAGGTTTTGGATAAAAGTATTGCTGCGACCAGCTTGAATCGCTAATTTATCTCGGCTAGTTTTACCCCGTAGTTTTCTCAATCGCTGTGCTGTTTCTTCATCCCAAGTAAAACGAGATACATAGGACAGTTTCACAAAGCAGACCTCCTCTGTCATTTAGCTCTCCTCTAATTTACAACACCAACTTGTGTTTTTAGAGTTTTTTGATTACACTGAGGTAGTGATAACGCAAAAGCGATCGCCAGCCAGGAAGCAACGCGATCGCTTTGCAAAACTCATTTACAAAAAGTAAGCCAATTATAATGCTGAAAGTAAGCCAATTATAATGCTGACACACTTTTGGTGTGATTCAGAAATCAACCAAATGCCCCAGTCTGGGCAGATAGGCAAATACGCGATACCCAAGGGGTATGTTAATGCCACCCAGATGGCTAAAGCTAACCAGAAACTTTTGTCAGACTACATAAGACGATAGCTTTATTCTTCCCTTAACAAAGTTTTAGGTTTCAGCTTACAATTTGTCCAGCTTCTCCTGACAAAGGCTGTCCAAAATCTTCTTAAAATCACATCTACCGTTCACACCCAATCCCATCCCTATCTCGGTCAAACCCATGAGGATCGGGTGGCAGCACTTTAAACCTTCGTTGGCTAATATCTCGGCAATTTAAGTCTGGTGAATTCTTTGGAATGCAAAAATCTGGGTAAGAGGGATCACAGTTATTCTGTTGCGGCGGTTGAATCGCCTGTGAAGTTGTCTTTTGGGTAGCTCTGTGGCGGAAGTCCCAAGGCATTACAGGATTAGCCTGACTCCAAAATGCTAAACGCTGTTGTTTGGCGGTGTTTTCACCTTGCAACAAGCTATTTTTAGACTCTGGACAGCCTTTGAGATACTGACGATACACTACAGCTTGTCCCTCTTGCACCATATTGAGATTGACACTGCGATTCTCGACAAACACCTCTGCAACCAGGCGCTTATATTTGTCAGTTTCAACGGAGCGTAGAGTAATTGCTTGTCCTACTGGGAGTAATTGCTTTAGTCTTGCAGATGATTGTTGACCCCAAGGATTCTGTTTCATCTCTGGTGCATCAATGCAAGCAAGGCGGACTGTTACAGTTTTGTTACCAGTTTTCACCCGTATGGTGTCACCGTCACCTACGCTTACAACTGTGGCAGTAAGATTGTTGGCAAATACGGGTAATGTTTGAGCTAGAAGCAAAACGCTAATTGTAACAAAGCCAAATTTCGGGAGCATCTGTAGTAATAATCACTATATACTTATGATGCCCAGATAAATAGTTAAAAGTAGCTAATAAAACCAGTAACTTGAGATTAATAACCCAAATTGTTAGTTAACTTGGTACTGCTCTTTTGTCGCAACTGATAATCGTCATACACTAACATTGACTAAATCAACATCAGCAAGCCATATTGTTCTGCTTTGGGCAGACACTTCTTCTAAAATTGGGGAGCGCCACTCTACCCCATAAAGCCAATTATCTTTGAGACTAAAAATTCCTTGAATAATACGGCGTGTCGGCTGTTCACCGAAATCAACCTCAACTATATCCCCCAATTCAAAAGCCGGAGTAGAAACAGTGGACTTTTCTAATACATTTGTTGGATGAAATTCTTGCTCAGGTAAATAGAGAGTTTCATTCTGGCAAACAATTGCATAAATCCATTCCTGTTTTTCCCACAAAATACCACAGCAGTAGCCTGACAAGTCTGAGATTGGCAACAAAACTTTTTCTAAGATTCTTACTGCTACTGGAGGCAGGGTCTGACCCCACTCAGGAGAAATATGCCAACAGGATTCTAAAGCGGTAATTTGGTTAATCATCTGGGAATGTAGTTCTCTTTTTTATACATACACTCACTTGCTTCAGTCTGATCCGGAATATAATTAAAATTTCGGGAAGCTAACGCAACAGATGGGGATTTATACCCAATCAATTCGAGAGCCTCCCAATTTGAGAAGACTTTACTGATTCAGTAATTCGTAACTAAGATAAAATTGTTTTGGCAGTAGCGATCGCCTGCTCCACACTCTCCACAATATAAACATTTTCTGGCGACAGTTTTTTAAAGAAAAGTTTACTTTCTTCATCATTATTCAACAAAATTACTTGCTTATTGGCTTTCAAAGCTAGAGCAATTTCTGAAGCGGTTCCTGCACCCATTCCGCAAGCAATTACCACATCACTGGTGAGAACGTTAATATTGTTTCTAGAATTACCCATGTCTGTGAAAATAGCAATATCTACCCAAGAGGAAATACCATCCTGATTTTCACCTGGAAGAATACCAATAGTTAAACCATCAGCAGATTTTGCACCTTTACTTACTGCATCCATTACCCCTACATTTCTACCACCAGTGAGTAAAATCCATCCTTGTTTGGCAATAAGTTGACCTAGTAAATAAGCATTTTGTAAATCATTTGCTGTCGCATTTTCTCCCCGACCCATAACCCCAATAATAATTTTTCGCATAAAATTTCAGATGATACTGTTTTTGGGCGACAAGTCAAAACTGTCTCCCTAAAAGGGCGATTGGCTCAGAGGTTGGGAAGATAGCAATCACGCTCAAAGGGCAGTGAAGCGCGTTCGCCTCACTTTAATAGTTTTTTGCCTGCTCATCCAAAAAACACCATAACCACTGTTCTCCTAACTCAGCCGAGCTAATTACTGAATGTCCAGTTTCCTCGTAATGCCGTCGGGCATGTTGATGAACAGAAGAATCACAGCACAGCATCTTGCCGCAACTTTGACAAATACGCAGATGCACCCAGCGACTGTTGAGCCGGATACACTCTTCACAACGAAAGACTGGGTAGTTTGCTTTAGAAATCAGAGTTTCCATAGTCAGATTGTCTAAATGTTCGCAACTCATAGAAATTTGAATGACACGTTAATCAGAGTATAGATTAGTGCAGGGAAACACAGCTATTTTTGTTAGCACGCTTGGTAAGAGCAAATCCACTATTTGTAAGGCTTTTGGGTACGAGATGTAGTAAATGTTTAATGCGGTTAAAATTGTGGTTTCTTATATTGCAATAACAGAGCTAGCAACATGAAGCCATCGTGGA
>NZ_JABXKI010000318.1 GCF_017115095.1 Nostoc sp. NMS4
AAAAATCAAGAATAAGGGTAATGCTATTATTGCAAGTTAAATGTCCGACAGCTTAGTACTTACGCTTATTAGGATTTAGTGTCAATAATTTGGCGACTAATTCATAGGAATTTTCCATGAAATTGACCCAATTGTGGCCATAAAGACCAATATAAAAACTACTATGTCGTCGAACAGTCCGCTTAAGTTCTTTAATTCGTCCAACATATTTTTGGACACCCATGCGTTTAATTTTTTGACCGGATATTGTTGCGCTTGTATAAGCAAGTGAGATTAATAATATGCAGCAATTCTCATTTTGAAAAAAATAGAGTATTAACCCCGATTTTGGAGTTCAAAATATAGTACAAAGTAACTATTTTTTGAGCCATAGCCTCTGGCTAAAAAAACAGATGGAGCAAAGAATAAGTATAAATACTTAATAGAATAGAGGAATTACCTGACAACGAACGGAGCAAATCCAGTTCATCGTTCGGTTTTAATTGAGGAATTCAAGGGGAATAAAAATTTATAATTGTTGTCAGATGATGTAAAATCGGTGAGTTAAAAATCCGACAGCGCGTCAAATTACTCAAACATGGCACACTTAGCAGCGACCCTAGAAATTCCTGAATTAATACAATTTTTACGGTCATCATTAAATGACTTACCTGATGAAAGGAAACCTGGAAATAATACGAAATATCAGGTAGAAGACGCAGTGATAGCAGCATTTTCTATCTTTTTTACTCAGTCAGAATCTTTCTTAGACCATCAAAGATTAATGAAAAGTAATAAGGGAAAAGATAACGCAGAAAGTCTATTTTCAATTGAGAAAATCCCCTGTGATAATCAAATAAGAAATTTGTTAGATCCAGTGCCGGCGACGACTATCTTTATGGCTTTTCAAGAAGTCTATGAATGGTTAAATAAAAACGGAGTTTTGAAAAGGTTTCTCTACTTAGATGAAGAAATTTTAATCGCTTTAGATGGCACAGAATATTTCTCATCTAAAAAAATTAATTGCTCTCATTGTAATTGTCGTAATCATCGAAATGGAACTACAACTTATTTTCATGGGTGTGTCACCGCCTATATTGGTTTCTCCTAATCAAAAACAAGTAATTAATTTAGAGCCAGAATTTATTAAAAAACAAGATGGATATCAAAAATATGACTGTGAAAATGCGGCTGTTAAAAGATGGTTAAATAAGAATCATAAAAACACGTATGGTTATGCTGTAACCCTTTTAGGCGATGACTTGTATTCTCATCACCCTATTTGTGAACTAGCTCTAAAACAAGGTTATAATTTTATTTTTGTTTGTCTTGAAACATCACATAAAACTTTATATGAATGGCTAGAATTCTTAGAAAAAAGTGGAGAAGTTACAACCATTGAAAAGAAACAATGGGATGGGCGAAAAAATCTAATTTATCGTTACCGTTATGCTTCTAGACTTCCATTAAGAGATGAAGACTCAAGTCTCGAAGTTAATTGGTGCGAAGTGACTGTTATTAATGAGAAAACAGAGGAAATTATCTATCAAAATAATTGGATAACTAATCATAAAATCACTGAAAATAATGTTGGAAAAATTGTCAAGGCTGCACGCAGCAGATGGAAAGTGGAGAATGAAGGCAATAACGTTCTTAAAAATCACGGTTATAATTTAGAGCATAACTTTGGTCATGGTGAAAATCATTTGTGCGAGTTATTATTGTCTTTGAATTTATTAGCTTTTTTATTTCATACTATTTTAGATTTAGTTAATTATACCTATCATAAAGTTCGTGAACTATTAGTAACTCGAACTACTTTCTTTAAGGATATTCGTACCTTACTAAAATATTTATGGTTTAAAGTTTGGTCGCATTTATTCTCATTTATTCTTACAGAGTATGTCCCATTTAAAAAATTAAATTCTAGTTGAAAAATGTCAATATATTGAAAGAGGAGGGGAAAGGTATTTATTAAAAAAACTAATAAGTTGGTGAGAATTTCATCTGATTTTATCAGTTGAAATCGATTTTTTATGGACAAATTTCTTCAAACCTGTCTATCTTCACCGTCCGATGATAATTATCTGTCAAAAAATGATGCTTCGACACAAGTTCTCTATTTAAATAACAGAATTTTCTCTGATTTTTTTCAAAATGAGAATTGCTGTGAAATCGCAATATCGGCATTGAATGGTAAAATTCGGGTTAATTACAGTATCAGTGTAATAGCAGTAGGTATTAAAGTCCGATGGCTTTGTCAACCAAGTGGGTGATGAGAGTTGGGGAAAAGGAAAAATCATTATGACATTCCAAAGAATCCAGAAAATGGCTTCAACAAAGAGCGAAACGCCGACAACATCTCACTTGTCATCAAGACCCTTTGCGCCCATTATTCAACACCCAATACCAACACCTCTTCAGCAACCGGAACAGATTGAGAGACGACTTCAAAGAAAGACGAACTTGTTACCAATCCCTTTGATGCCACCAAAAAAGCTAATTCAGGCAAAGCTGACAATTGAGGAAACAGGGGATAAGTACGAGCAGTCAGCGGATACCGTAGCGCGTCAAGTGGTGCAACGTCTGAATGCACCTATGTCAGAGCAGACGCTCTCGATAATCCAACGCATGAAGAATAACACATTGCAGCGATGTCTCCGACGGGCTTCTCTACGAGACGCTACGCGAACGCCTATGCAGGGGCATCAACAAGAAATACAAACCCAAAAAACGAATTTGCTCAGGCGGCCTATTCACCGTCAGACAATGCCATCAGAACAACTGCAACCTCAACAGATGCTTCAACGACGAAAACATAGTGGAAATGGAATGACGGCTGCGCCTGATTTAGAAGCATCTATACAACAAGCTCTTGGTAGGGAAGAGGCGTTAACAGATAATATTCGCAAATCAGTATCAGTAGAACAAGGGTTTGGAGCGGATTTTAGCCTAGTGAAGCTGCATACAGATGCTCAATCTCACCAATTGAATCAATCAATACAGGCAAAAGCGTTTACCACAGGGCAAGATGTGTTTTTTCGCCAAGGAGAGTATAACCCCCAAAGCCGAGGGAGGCAGGAGTTGATTGCTCACGAATTGACACACGTAGTACAGCAGAATGGGAGTGCTGTGCAAGCCAAGTCTGCACCATCAGAACAACTCCAACCTCAACTGATGCTTCAACTTCAGCCGAATATAGCTCAAATGCCCATAACCCATCAACAGCAGTCGGAGTCTCAGCAGACGATACAACGGTTTGGCGGTACTCAAGATCAGCAGCAGCAGCAGCAACAGCAACAAGCAGTATACGATCAAACTGACCCAGATTTTTTCGAGATGATAAATGGTGGGCAACAACCTCAAAATCTGGATGAATTGTTAGCTTCATTATCAGAACCAGTACCCTCGCCGCTTGCAATATCTGAAAATATTGAACAGCAACAACAAACATTTGACCCACAATTGTTTGCTCTTTTAGGGGGGCAAGGTGAGCCGTTTCCAAATCAAGGGCTGCCGCAACAGCAGCAACAAACATTTGACCCACAATTTGGGGATATTCTAGGGGGGCGAGGTGAGCCATTTCCAGATCAAGAACTGCCGCAACAGCAACAAGAATTTGGAGTTCGAGTGCCTAGTGAAGATCAAGCTCAATTTTTACATGATAATTTTGATTGGGCATCGGTTAACCCAGAATTGCTTGCTTTATTAGGGGGGCAAGAGCAGCCATTTCCAGATCAAGAACTGCCGCAACAGCAACAAGAATTTGGAGTTCGAGT
>NZ_JABXKI010000017.1 GCF_017115095.1 Nostoc sp. NMS4
ACTGGGGATTCTCAGATAATAAGTGAATTTTTCACCCCGATCTTTAGCGCTTGTACCAGGCGAAAGAACTTCAGCAATCAGCTTGGGATGTTGAATAAATTTGCGGGCATTGAGGTCTTGAGGGTCGCAACTGACAATAACATCAGGATAATAGTAGCGACTCTGGGGAGTGAGTTGCATTTTCACGTCTAACACATTCACTCGACAACCTCTGGAATGCAAATGAGGGCGTAAGGCAGTGTACAAGTTAAGTGCAATGTCGTTATGGGGAATTGTACCGCCTGTCATGGCAAATACTTCGCCATTGGCATATTCGTAACGAAGGTCTTGCTGAGGTTCCCATTCGAGATATTCCTCAACGGTCATTTTTGGCGGTTGTTGGGGGATGGCTATCATAACAAAGATTTTTTCACGCTTGGTTTGATTGTAGCTAATTGACATACCGTGTATACACAAGTTTAGGACTTACGCAAGTGCCACAAAAAAATCAGACTTGTAGTTTGTAGTAAGGGCTTTAGCCCTTATTTTGAGGACTAAAGTCCTCACTACGAACTGAAAATAATATGCCAGTTGCGTAAGTCCTGAAGTTATCGAATCACAATCAGTCTGTTGAATTACCCCACCCTAACCCTCCCCTTATAAAGGGGAGGGAACTAGATTTCTTGTTTCCCCCCTTGATAAGGGGGGTAATTCGACTTGTGTATACACCCTAGCTTCTCGTGTCGGGAAAGGGGATTTTTTGCTAAGGTTTGTAATGAGCAATTCAGAAAATTCATTGCGATCGCTCAATCATGTTAGATTATAGTTTGTTGTTTCTCTTAAACACAAAATCTGAGAGGTTACTACCCATCTCCTCATTGTGGGAATAAAAAAAACGAGTTAAAAGTTAAGTTTTTTGAAAATGATATGCAGCAACACACCTATTTTCATTACCTCATATCGCTTATCAGACAAGACTTAGAACCACAATTGAATATCATTGTCAAAGCAAAAATTAAAAAAATATGAATTGCATTTTTACCCTCGAAAAAATGATATGTTAGATACAGAATTGAATTTCGCTTTTTTCTGGAGTAGAACGATATAGACTACTCCAGTTTTTCACCCTCAAACCCTTGGCATTTAATGCTTTTGACGGAACTTGAGGGCAACCTGAGTACACATTTAAATAACCCAAACCTAGTTTCAATTTAGTTAAAGTTATTGCTAGGATTGGGTTTTGGCTGAGTACAAAGAAATCCTGAACCCCTATCTATAAACACTAGAACCCCAACCAAAAAATACTAGAACCCCTACCTGAAAAAAACTTTTTTAATTCTTGTAATGCTTGAAGAATTAGGGTTTTTAGTATTTGAGTACAAAAGTAATAAATCCAATAAATTCTATCCTAGAGAGACGCAACATCTGGCTGGGAGACGGCTGCTATAAATCTTATATCGCCAATCACCTAACGCTCTGAAACAAAGCGAAGGGTGAGTGGAGGGATGACATAGCACCATGCCTGAAGTGAAGAGAAGTCGCGGCTGTAAGCACCAATTCTACCCAAGAACCGAACGTTGACACACACCAGCCGAACATCAGATATCTATTGTCTGCCTGACTTGAAAACAAGTCGCCCCAACCCAAGGGTTTGCAGGCAGTGTGAAAGACGCGACTTCAATTCTGGGCATGAAAGAGTAGCAACAGCATCTCCCACAGTGGCAGCCGAGTCCACCGACCTTTTTGCGAAACTCAATGACATCACCGTCTACACGACTCCTCAACTCTAACGCTACGGAATCGCCAACCCAAGCAAAATCCGGTGATTGCGGCTGCGACAGCAACAGCAGCGCCACCGTGGAAAGAGACGAAAAGCTGCAAGAACGCATTGCTAAACATCCCTGCTACAGCGAAGACGCTCATCACCACTACGCCCGGATGCACGTTGCAGTTGCACCAGCTTGCAACATTCAATGCAACTATTGCAACCGCAAATATGATTGCGCTAACGAAAGCCGTCCTGGAGTAGTTAGCGAATTGCTAACACCAGAAGAAGCTGCACACAAAGCTTTGGTCATTGGTGGTAAGATTCCCCAAATGACAGTTGTGGGAATTGCCGGCCCTGGCGACCCATTGGCGAACCCAGAAAAAACCTTCCGCACATTTGAGTTGATTGCAGCACAAGCACCAGACATCAAGCTGTGTTTATCAACCAATGGTTTAATGCTACCTGACTACATCGATCGCATTAAACAATTAAATATAGATCACGTGACGATCACCATTAACATGGTAGATCCAGAGATCGGTGCATTGATTTATCCTTGGGTTCATTACAGACGCAAGCGTTATAGAGGCATTGAAGGCGCAAGAATTCTCCACGAAAGACAGATGGAAGGATTGCAAGCCCTGAAAGATGCTGACATCTTGTGCAAAGTCAACTCCGTGATGATTCCCGGAATTAATGACCATCACTTAGTTGAAGTGAATCGAGTCATCCGTGAAAAAGGTGCATTCTTGCACAACATCATGCCCTTGATTTCTGCACCAGAACATGGCACACACTTCGGTTTAACCGGTCAACGCGGTCCCACACCCAAAGAACTCAAAGAAGTTCAAGACAACTGCTCTGGTAACATGAAAATGATGCGTCACTGTCGCCAGTGCCGTGCCGATGCAGTCGGATTGTTGGGAGAAGACCGCAGCCAAGAATTTTCCAAAGAGAAATTCTTGGAAATGGCTCCCGAATATGACATGGAACAACGCGCTACTGTTCACGAAGGAATTGAGAAGTTTAAAGAAGAACTTAAAGTAGCCAAAGATAAGGCGTTAACCGGTAAGAAAATTGCCAATAGTCCGAAAGTTCTCGTTGCAGTAGCAACCAAAGGCGGCGGATTAGTTAACCAACACTTCGGTCATGCGAAAGAATTCCAAATTTACGAAGTGGGTGGGGACGAAGTTCGCTTTGTTGGTCATCGCAAAATTGACCAGTACT
This sequence comes from Nostoc sp. NMS4, assembly GCF_017115095.1. Lineage (GTDB taxonomy): Bacteria > Cyanobacteriota > Cyanobacteriia > Cyanobacteriales > Nostocaceae > Nostoc. The sequence goes on from NZ_JABXKI010000017.1 coordinate 2,975, forward strand.
GCCAAGGTGGATACAGCGAAGAAGCTTCATTTGAGCATATTATGAAAGCGATCGCAGATTGCAAAGCAGTTTTAGTTTCCAAGATTGGTAACTGTCCTCAAGAAAAATTGCAAGAAGCTGGAATCAAGACTGTTGAAGCTTACGACGTAATTGAAAAGGTTGCTTTGGAGTTCTACGAGCAATACGTTAAGGAATTAGGGAATTAGGGATTAGGGACTGGGGACTAGGGACTAGGGACTGGGAATTAAGGAAGAATTTTCCCAGTATCCATTACCCAGTACCCAGTACCCAGTACCCAATCCCCAGTACCCAATCCCCAAAAGGAGAATAAATCATGGCTTACAAAATTCTTACTAGCCAGTGTATTTCCTGCAATCTGTGTTTAACGGTATGTCCCACAAATGCAGTTAAAGTGGTTGACGGACAGCACTGGATTGACCCTGAACTTTGTACAAATTGTATTGGTAGCATTCATACCGTGCCTCAGTGTAAAGCTGGTTGTCCCACCTGCGACGGTTGCGTTAAGCAGCCTAGCGATTATTGGGAAGGCTGGTTTACCAATTACAACCGCGTAGTCGCTAAATTAACAAATAAACAAGATTACTGGGAACGTTGGTTTAACACCTATTCCCAAAAATACTCAGAACAGTTGCAAAAGCGTCAACCCGAAATAATTCGTAATTCGTAATTCGTAATTGAAGACAACAATGCAAAATAACTGCATCTATCTTGATAATA
>NZ_JABXKI010000358.1 GCF_017115095.1 Nostoc sp. NMS4
CTTTTTTTGTTAGGATTACTGATTGGTTTATTTATCCTAGCATTGCTACTTTTTGATATTTTTAGAGATGGATTAGGCAGGTTTTTAACACCTGGTTTTCTCACAGAAACTCCTTCTCGTTTTCCTGACCAAGGTGGTATTCGTCCGGCAATTATCAGCAGTATTCTATTAGTAATTATTGTGATTGTCGTCACAGTACCTATTGGTGTCGGAGCCGCTTTATATCTAGAAGAGTATGCACCTCAAGCTTGGTGGACAGCGATTATTGAGATTAATATTAGTAATCTGGCGGGTGTACCTTCTATCGTCTATGGATTGCTGGGTTTAGGAGTTTTCAATTATTTGCTTGGGTTTGGCCCCGCTTTAATTTCTGGTGCATTGACTTTATCTTTGTTGTCTTTACCAGTGATTATTGTGACAGCTAGAGAGGCAATTCGCGCTGTCCCAAATTCCTTAAGAAATGCTTCTTATGGCTTAGGTGTCACGAAATGGCGAACTATCAGCAGTCACGTTTTACCTTATGCTATTCCCGGTATTTTGACAGGGGTGATTATCTCTGTATCCCGTGCAATTGGTGATGCCGCCTCTCTAATTGTTGTCGGTGCTGTGGGTTTTCTCACCTTTGACCCTGGTTTGTTCCAGAGATTTATGGCATTACCGATTCAAATTTACAGTTACATCACTCGTCCTGAACCGGGTTTTGCTGATGCCGCAGCCGCGACAATTATTGCGTTGTTGCTGTTGATTTTACTTTTAAATGGTGTAGCAATTTATATTCGGCAACGTTTCTCAATACATTAGGGAATTACAGCAGAATTCAGGAGTAAAACAGGCTTTATATTTGGGTAACAGACTTACCTCGTGTACCTCATCAATTTGAAATTTGCTGTAAATATCTAATTTGATACATTCACAGATATTAGGAGAACAACAAATGACTTATAGCAATAGTAAAAATCAATCAGATAGTGCCACAATCGAACAAGATAATGGCGTTTTTAACGTTGAAGGTGTGAAGGTTTATTATGGGGGAATTTTGGCACTTTTAGATGTCTATATGAAGATTCCTGATAAACAAATTATTGCTTTTATTGGGCCTTCAGGATGTGGGAAAAGTACCTTACTGCGTTGCTTCAACCGGATGAATGATTTAATTCCTGGTGCTAAGGTTGAGGGTAGACTGAATTACCGCGATCGCAATATTTACGATCCTAAGATAAATTCTGTCAAATTGCGCCGCCAAGTGGGAATGGTTTTTCAAAGACCGAATCCTTTCCCCAAGTCAATCTACGAAAATATTTCCTTTGGCCCGCGTGCTAACGGTTATAAAGGTAACATTGATGAATTGGTAGAAGATTCTCTCAGACGCGCTGCTATTTGGGATGAAGTCAAAGATAAACTCAAAGAGAAGGGAACTGCATTATCTGGCGGACAACAGCAACGACTTTGTATTGCTCGTGCGATCGCTATGAAGCCAGATGTATTATTAATGGATGAACCATGTTCTGCTCTCGACCCAATTTCTAGCCGCCAAGTCGAAGAACTCTGCTTGGAACTCAAGGAGCAATACACCATCATTATGGTGACACACAATATGCAGCAAGCTTCTAGAGTCGCTGATTTCACAGCTTTTTTCAATACAGAAATTGACGAGCATGGCAAACGTCGCGGGAAATTAGTTGAGTTTAATCCTACAGCTAAAATGTTCAGTTCTCCTCAAACTAAAGAAGCTGAAGATTATATCAGTGGACGCTTCGGTTAAAGAAACATCACAGAGGAAGGGGAAAGGTAAAAGCCAAGTTCAGTTGTAAGCGACTATTATCAAAACCTTTCCCTTTCATCTAAATCTAATCAACTCAATGTCCCCTTAAAAAATCCTTTTGTATACTGGAATTTATACCTGGAAACAAATCACCCAACTTTTACAGTCTGATAATTCTTTCAATTTATGTATGAGTTTTACCTAACTTTGATTACAAAATATTCTGCAATTCTTCAATTGTATTTGCCACAACAATGCTACGTAAAATTTCTTTCAAACGCTCTAAATCAGAAATTTGATCTATTTGCGATATTAATTCTAAACCATCGCTGCCAAATTTCACCTCTAAACTCATTTCAATGTTAGATAAAATTTCCTCTCGCCGTCCGCGTTCTTCACCCATACGCAGTCCGCGTTCTTCACCGATGCGTATACCACGCTGTTCAATTTCTTGATACCAAGGCGACTCACGTAACACAGCCATATCCCACCTCATAATCTCCTGAACTAACGTACTCTCTAGCACAAATGCAGCAAAAAAGGCCAGTACCGTCTCCAGTTGATTTAACTGTTCATCAGCACGCAAAATTCGTAGTGCTTCTCGGTTGAGTCGATGGGGGATATTATTTCCCCGCACCTCTCAGTTAAATCTGGGCGTGCGATTTTCACCGCACCCAGCTTCCGATGTTCTCAGCTTGCGCTTTTGCTCATGTGTTTGTAATCGTGGCAACTCTCATGAATTGCTTCCAGATTATTTTTCTTCCAATTGGCGTGATTTCCATCGATGTGATGCAGGTGAACCCGTTCCTCATCAATGAACTTTAAGCCGCAGGATGCACATTTATGGTTTTGCTTTTTAAGAGCAATAGAAGTTTCGCCGTCGTAGAGTTTACTGTTACGTTCGCTCCAGTAGGCTGTATCTCCGTCATAGGGGGATTTTATTCCTTGAACCATGACGTGTTTATTTTCGGAGTAAGGAACTGCTGGGAATGCCTTTTTAACTAACTCCTCGCTTGTGTGGCGTGTTTGCTTGGTTTCCTTGTTGAATACCGTATATGCTCTGTGACTTATGAACCAAAGTGAGAACCTTGAGCCGTCCATCTTGCAGAACTTATGGTAATTTCTCCAACCTCTAACTACCGGAGCTAATTTCTCTGCCTTTGTAGTAGCACCATAATTCGAGTTGTTGACGATGTATTTTACTTTCTTACGGAACGCTTTAAAGTTGTCCACTGATGGAGTACTTTTGAGCTTTCCGTTTTTCTGGACTTTGAAGTGCCAGCCGAGGAAATCAAACCCATCTGTCGCGGCGGTAACTTTGGTTTTCTTTTGGCTTACATTCATTCCGCGTTTGCGGAGGAACTCGCTGATTCTTTCAAGTATCTCTGTCGCATCATCTTCGGGTCGGAGTATAATAACCATGTCATCCGCGTATCGGATTGATGGCTCGACGATTCTATTTTCTGGGGTGTTGTTTGTGATCCTTTTACCGAATTTGTATTCGGCGTGGTATCTGTGTATACTCTCAATCCCGTTGAGTGCAATATTTGCTAGTAAAGGGCTAACTACTCCCCCTTGGGGCGTACCCTGTTCGGGGAATTCTGGGTTAACTCCCGCCTTGAGGCATCGGAAAATACCGAGTTTTAAGCCTTTAGGGGCGATGAGTTCGTCCATTATTGCTGAGTGATTTATCCTGTCGAAGCACTTTTCGATGTCGAGTTCTATAACTCGTTTCTCTATTCCGTTGCATCTAGAGTTTAGGTTGTCAAAAATGTACTTTTGTGCATCGTGGGCAGAGCGCCCAGTTCTAAACCCGTAACTTCTGGCGTGGAAAGTTGCTTCGTGGGCGGCTTCCAGGGCATATTTTGCTAGGCATTGCCAAGCTCTATCCGCGATGGTTGGTATTTTAAGCATTCTGGTAGTCCCGTCCTTTTTAGGGAT
>NZ_JABXKI010000113.1 GCF_017115095.1 Nostoc sp. NMS4
GCTTCAACTTCTACTTCTTGTGCTACCTTCACTGGTGCAAATTGACGGCTAGAACCTGCTATAGGAGTTGCTTCTACCTCGATTTTGTGGGGTGAACCATCAAAAAATTGTTCAAGCCATGTTAACTTACCTTGTTCGTCGGGAATACCTTTGTAGTCAAAAACTGTTAAATTATGTTCTGTGGCGATCGCTTTTACTTGTAAAGCTACATCTGTGATAGGTTGTCCGGTTCCAGCATCTTTCACCTGTAACCCTAAATTCGCAAGTTTTCCGACAGTTGCGTTTTTATCTCCCTCAATATTAATTTCCAATCCCTGAGATTTTTGAGATGATGGTGCAATGGCTTCGCTACTAATTGAGTGATGTTCGCTGCCATGAGCTTCTGCAACTTCTGCACTAATGTTGATAACTATTAGAGTTATTATAGCCACTACAGTTAATGCACTTAATAAAAGCCGGACTGACTGTGGTGCAATTTCTCCTTGTTGTAGTTCTTCTTGTCCGCCAATAACCCAACCACCTAACAATCCAAGTGATAGTAGAATAGCTGCGATCGCAACAAAATATTTATATTTTATGGGATTTTCCCGAACTTTCAGATTTAAGGTTTGTTCATAAGCAGCAAAACTATTTACTACCAAAGGTGACACTTTAAGTAATAGTTTGTAAGTACCGCGTATAGGTAACATCTGCTGAATTTCTAGCTTACCATCAGGTGCAGTGGCATTCATTTGTAACAAAGTTGTTCCCTCAACAATGGGAAAATCTGTTGTTAACCAAGGATTACGTGGCGGTGTCAAAATTTGTAAATTAATTTTGGCATTTGTTAAAGATTTCCCCGCAGCATCAACAGCTTGTAAAGTTAAAGTAACAGGAGATTGTGCTTTTTCTGCTTCTGCTTCAAAAGGAAGAATACGTTCTAAAGGTGGGTTGGTAGAAAGTAGAACTCTGGATGTAGGAATTTGGGAACTTACCACAAAGGAATAAAGAACTGACAAAGCAATGCAAACAGCACTGATAACTCCAAAAACTCGATATCTTTTCATAAAAACTGACGGTAAATGTAAAAATTATGTAATTTTTGCAACTGAAACTTTAGAGGTTGTTTGAAAAGTGGTTAGTTGTTATTTTTAGCACCTCTTTATCCCCCCTAACCCCCCCCTTTTTAAGGGGGGGGAACTTCTTAAATTCCCCCTTAAAAAGGGTGATTTAGGGGGATCTCATTAATAGTAGTGGATAAAAGCTATTCTAGATTCTTATTACTAAGTCAAATAATTAGTCATAAATTAGACATTATCTTAAATTAAGTTCAGGTGATGTAGAGATGTTGACACTCCCCGCACTAAAGTGACGGGGATTCTACATTCATAGACTCGCCGTTAGACGACAGGCTTGCGCCAATCGCCCAAGAGGGCAAATCTCCTGTAGCGTAAATTCCGGTATGCCCTACCGTACTCAATCCTAATTTCAAAATATTGATGCTAGCGTTCAAGTCTCTATCAGCCACATAGCCACAATAGGGGCATAAATGGGTTCTTGTAGATAGAGACTTTTTCACTTTCTCGCCACAGTTAGAACAATTTTGGCTTGTATTGTGGGGAGGAACAGCAATAGTTACTTTCCCATATTTGTGTCCAAAATACTCTAACCACAGTCGGAAAGTGTACCATCCAGCATCACTGATAGATTTAGCTAAATGTCGGTTACGAACCAACCCTTTCACATTTAAATCTTCATAGGCTACCAAATCATTAGATTGGATGACGGAGTATGCTAATCTCTTGCAGTACTCTTTTCGTTGCCTACTTACCCTTAAATGTTTACGGGCATACCTAACTCTAGCTTTGTGGTAATTGTTGGATTGTCTAACCTTGGCTTTTTTCTTTATCGGGCTGAACTTCTTCGACTTTTTACGATTGGCACGGTTCAAGGCTTTCTCGGACTTGCGGTAAAACTTAGGTGCAGGTTCTACATTACCTTTACTATCGGCAATGAAATATTTCAAACCTAAGTCAATACCAACCAGTTGTTGAGTCGGCCGTGTCTCAACTTTAATCTCAACATCAATCGCAAATTGAACATAGTAGCCATCAGCACGACGTACTAACCGGACACGCTTAATTTGCTTAATGTCGTAGTAATTAAGGTCGTAGGTTCCCTTTAGTTTTAAAGTTCCAATGCCTTTCTTATCAGAGAAAGTAATCGCTTTCCGGTTAGTGGAAAGTTTAAACCCAGTAGTTTTGTATTCAACTGATCGGCAATGTTTTTTAAACTTAGGGAATCCCCTTTTACCCAAAACTTTCTTTTTGCAGTTAGACGCTCGCGGACTCGCTACCGCTACGCTATCGTAAAACCGTGCTATGGCTGACCACGCACGTTCAGCAGCAGACTGTCTAGCCATTGAATTAAGTTCATCAGCAAAGGGAAATTCAGCAGCAAGTACAGCGCAATATTTATTCAGATCGTACTTAGTGATATTTTTATTGTCCATCCAATATCTCAAAGATTTATTCTGGATGAACTGACTAGTACGAATAGCGTCATCTATTGCACGATACTGCCTGTCTTTCCCTTTGACTTTGAACTCGTAAATTATCATCGGCTCGACCAACCAACTACATACTTATGCTATTGTGCTTTGCATAAACTAACAATCAATGCAAAACAAAGCTTCACGGAGTCCTTTAGGACTCAGTTAGCTTTCATCCCCAGCAATCAAGTACGAAATACGCAACTGCGTTGCTGTTTCTCAGGGGTTTTCAGCATTTCCCTTATAAACAAAACATCTCTACAAAACCTAAAAGTCATTTCCCAGCCAAAATACTGGCGCTAAATTTGCGCTATTTTAGCGTCGTAACTTTGTTATGTTACCTAGCAAAGCTTCATGTACATAAAAAATCTTGGGATTATGATAATTTAGTGACATGCAACGCCTAATGTGTGGTGACGTGCTGAGTGTGTTGTGTTATGAGCCGCAGGATAGGTGGAGAACAAAACAGTCCAGATAACTAAAGAAGATAGCATCATATAAAGCGTTACCTGCACAGGTTTGGATAAGGTAATACCTGCGGTCTTCTGGAATAGGGAAATATGAGAAAAAGTAGTCATTTTTGACCTCCTAATAATAAATTTGGGTAATTCATCAATCAAAGGGCATAACGCCACTTGATTGCAAAAAGATATACCATCAACTTTGTATTTGACAAGTGTGTATCAAATGTATTGTGTAATTCGACTTTAGTGAATACTATACTATTCTTTGACATCGACCGATCGCAATGCAGTAATCTACACATAAAGTCCATACAAATAACAAAAGAATGACATACGGTTTTGAGTGATGGCATTTTCAGCGATGCTAACACGAAGGTAACAGATAAAAATTAAAAATACTCATGTTGCCAAATATCCAAAATTATTTGCAGAAACGTGATTTATGTTATCTCTAAACCAATTAAATACGCTACAGATTAGGAATAGTTTCTTGCTTGCGTCCATATCCAAGGTGTTATTATACCCATTCTTTGTACTTTAAGTACTGCTGAAGCAATCAGCATATCAGGAATATGCATGAAACAGTTAATTTTATCCGAATATTATTTATACATAACTAAGCGTATAAATACAGTTAAAACCCAGAAAATTTTGGCGAGAGTTTTTCGGGACTGATTCTTGCTCGCACTAGATTTAACAACTTAACTGGCAGTTTAGAAGCATTTAAAAATTATTGACAATAATTATTAATTCCTCTAATATCTAAAAGCAATTGCAAATCTTTTGCAATTCTTTTTGAGCGCTAACCGTAATTAAATGTCATGCCCAACAACTTCGCTCTGGGTAACACAAAACCTTTGAGCCGCCGTCAATTACTGAAGCTCGGCCTAGCAGGTGCTGGAGTAACTGGTGCAGCTGGACTTTGGCAGATGTTAAATCTACAAAGTAAGTCAATCGTCAAAGTGCCGCCACTCAATATAGAAGCACCAGACGACGCTACTAACCCAATGAAGATGTTAAGGGATTTTGATTATGGGACGGTAAAGCGAGAAAATGGGCGGACTATCCGGGAATTTCAGTTAACTGCTGGTACTTCCATCATTAAACTGAATAGTGCTGTCTCTTACAACATTTGGGATTTAAACGGTCGCATCCCAGGGCCAACGCTACGGGCAAAAGAGGGCGATCGCATCCGGGTACTATTTCTCAATAATGCGGGACATTCTCACTCTTTACATTTTCATGGCATTCATCCAGCAGAAATGGATGGTGTTCGCCCAATCAGCAATGGTAGCGCCACAATTTACGAATTTGATGCTGAACCTTATGGCGTTCACTTATACCACTGCCATATTGAACCAGTCACCCGTCACATTGCCAAGGGACTGTACGGAATGTTTATCATCGATCCGCCTACTCCCCGTCCCCCGGCTGATGAAATCGTACTAGTGATGGGTGGATATGACGTGAATGATGATAGCCATAACGATTATTACGCCTTCAACGGTCTGCCCCACTATTACATGCATCATCCCATTGGCATTTACAAAGATCAGTTGATTCGGCTATATGTTCTCAACATCATTGAATACGATCCGGCAGTAACATTTCATCTCCACGCCAACTTCTTTGATGTCTATCGCTATGGCATGACTATGACTCCTAGCGAGAAAGCAGATGTGATTACGATGGGTGTCGCAGAAAGGCACATCTTAGAATTCGCTTTTCGCTATCCAGGTAAGTATATGTTCCATCCCCATCAGGATGCGATCGCCGAAAACGGTTGCATGGGTCAATTTGAAGTACTTGCCCAAAGCAACTCTCAAAATAATGTTAAGCATTCCTGACAATATTATTAGTAATTTGTAATTAATTTATTAAAGTTTTGGCAAGTAGTTGATAAAAAATCTCATTATATGCAACAGTAAAATCTATGACAATCTGTCAAACAAACTACTTTCTAGTAGTAGTTTGAAATGTTTCAATTAATACCTTTTAATTTGTGTGAGGATCAAAAATGATAAAACTTCGTTATATATGTTTAGCAGCAGCAGCAGCCGTAATAGTTACCTTGAGTTCCTGTAGTAATACCCCAACCGCAGAAAATCCATCAGCACCAGTTGCTAGCCCTCCAGCTACAGAGGCAGTCAGTAATAACAGCCATAGCGGTCATAGTAGTAAAGAAAAAATTAACATTAACACTGCTATTTTGTCAGAACTAGATAAATTTGAAGGAAAGCTAGGTGTTCCGGCATTATCGAACAAAATCCAGGCAAATCGCCCTTATGGTAGCCCAGAAGATTTAGTTACTAAAAAAGTAATTACTCAAGAGCAGTTTGACCAAATTAAAGACCAGGTTGGTGTTCAAGAAGTTGTACTCACAGGCGAGGCAAAAGATGTTGATTATATGTCTAAATTAGGCTTAATGAAAGGGCATCTTTTGGTAGCAAAAGAACTGCTCGATCAAAATCAGCCGAAACAGGCAGAACCTCATATTGGGCATCCAGTTGAGGAGATTTATGTTGATGTCGAAGATCAATTGAATGAACGCAAAGTCAAAGAATTTAAGACAACATTGGTAAGTTTGCAAGATTTAGTTAAATCTAATCCGAAGGATAGCAAAGTTAAAACTAATTTTACTTCTTCAGTGCAAGCAGTTGACGGAGCGATCGCAGCTTTGCCAGAAGCTCAACGTTCAAAACCAGGATTTGCGCTACAGGTAATTAACGAACTACTAGATTCAGCCAACTCCGAATATCGCGCTGCGATCGCAAATGGTAAAATAACCGCACCAATTGAGTATCAAGACTCCCGTGGTTTTGTCGTTTACGCCAATGAATTATACAAAGGAATTTCTAGTCAAGTAGCTCAAGCAGATCCCGAAGCACACAAAGCGATCGATGCTAGTTTTACTGAACTAATAAAAGTTTGGCCTAGTGCTATTCCACCAGCAAAAGCAGTCAAAACACCTAATGATGTTACCAAGTTGATCAAAACCATTGAGGAAAACTCTCAAAAAGTGGTTGACAAATCTAATACCCAAGCACAGCGATAAAACTTTGATTTAATGGGAAGTATAGGTTAAGAAGTTTAAAATGAGGAAATCATTAGGAATTACGAATTACGAACTCCTAACTAATTACACTCCCTTCGTTACTTTAACTAACAACTGATGCAAGAACTTGACCATAAAAAGACTATTGACCTGCTGAACGCCATCATGGAATTTGAACTAGCAGGGGTAGTGCGCTACACACATTATTCTTTGATGGTAACTGGCCCTAACCGTATTCCAATTGTGGCTTTTTTCAAAGCACAGGCAAGTGAATCTTTACTTCATGCCGAACAAGTAGGAGAAATTCTCACCGGTTTAGATGGGCATCCCTCCCTGAAAATTGCCCCAATGGAAGAAACCTACCAGCATAAAGTCAAGGATATCTTGGAAGAAAGCTTATCCCATGAAAAAAAGGCATTGGAACTGTATAAAAAATTGCTTGATACTGTCACCAATGCCAGCATTTATCTTGAAGAATTCGCTCGCGGTATGATTGGACAAGAAGAGATGCATAATCTTGAACTGAAAAAAATGCTACGCGATTTTAGTTAATAGTTATTAGTCATTAGTCATTAGTCATTGGTCATTAGTCAAAAAGAAATTCAAAGGACAGATGACAAAGGACAAAGGACAAAGGACGAAGGACTAATGACTAATGATAAAAGATAAAGGACAAAAGATGAATTTTAGTACTGCTCTACCTACTTTTGTAATCACACTCCGAGAAGGAGTAGAAGCTGCCCTTGTTGTTGGTATTGTGCTGGCTTTGCTGAAAAAAGCTAAACAATCCCGACTCAACTCTTGGGTATATGCTGGTGTCGGTGTTGGCATTGTCGTCAGTGCCTTAATAGGTGTGCTATTCAGTTGGGTAATTCAAATATTAGGAGCCGCAAATCCGCAATACACCACCGTAGTTGAGCCAGCGTTGGAGGGTGTGTTTAGTGTATTAGCGATCGCAATGCTCAGTTGGATGCTAATCTGGATGACTAAACAAGCCAGATTCATGAAAGCTACAGTTGAGGGAGCAGTAACAGAAGCGCTGACACAAAACTCAAATTCTGGCTGGGGTGTTTTTAGCTTAATTTTAATTGCCGTTGTCCGCGAAGGCTTTGAAACTGTTCTGTTTGTTGCAGCTAATTTTCAACAGGGATTAATGCCAGCATTGGGCGCTATTGGTGGTTTAGTAGCCGCATCTGCCATTGGAGTGCTGTTATTTAAATGGGGTGTCAACATTAACATCCGCCAATTTTTCCAGGTAATGGGCGTTTTATTAGTGTTGATTGTCGCTGGATTAGTAGTTTCAGGTTTGAAACATTTTGACGAAGCCGTGGCTAACCTTGCCCTTAGCAGTCGTGCTACAGAAGGCCTTTGTTTCTATTACGAACGTTTTACAAAAATCCACTCCTGTATTTTGGGGCCAATGGTTTCCAATACTTCCACAATCTTGCCTGACGAACAGTTTCCTGGCATTATTCTCAAATCTTTATTTGGTTATAGAGACAATCTCTATCTTGTGCAAGCAGTAGGATATGTGACATTTTTACTCACCGTTGGAGGACTGTATTTCCGCAGCCTTGGAGGTGCTTCTCCTAAAGCTAAAAAGAATATTCCCTTTCCTCAAAAACCGATTAGTTCTGCAAAAGATTAAAATTTTTTTGTCTCGTTGCCTCTTTCCCAGTCTCCGACTGGGAATGCCTATTGGGAGGCTCCGCCTCCCCTATTCATCATCAAAGTAGAAGCTCAATCCTTACGATTTTAAATTACACTTATTGTGTTACAAACAACGCTTTCTTAAGTTGCTGACAAGCCTTTTCAATTGCATCTATACTTCCTGGATTCACCAGACCAAAATAATCAAACACATAAACTCGGTTATTTTTAGTTGCTTGCAATTGCTGCCAAAAAGCTTCCTTTTTCAAAGAATCTAAAAGCCCTACTTCTGAATTTCCCTGTGGAGGATTAACTAAAATTATTACCTCTGGATTTGCTTCTAAAACTTTCTCAGCCGAAAGCGTCACATAGCCGCCAACTGGACTTTTACCCTGTAAATCTGCGGCTATATTTTTCGCCTGAAATTTCGCTAGCAAATCTCCTGCCCAACTGTTTTTATTCGGCGCTAAAATTGGTTGACGACTAACCAGCGCAAGAGTAGAAAAACCCTGAGTTGGCTTTTCTGGCAAGAAAGTTTTATAACGGTTTAACAAAGGCTGAGGATCGGCATTAATTAACACAGCCAGTTTTTTAGTAAGTTCTTCTAGAGATTTCCAGCTATTCACCTTAGTGAGCAAAGTTTGAATTCCTAGCTGCTGAAGTTTTTGAATTGGGATGTTAGAAAAACCTTCAGCACCAATAACTAAATCTGGCTTCAGTGCTACCACTTTCTCTAAATTTGGTGGACTTTGCCCTTCACTAACGCGGGGAATATCCTTGAATCTTGAGTCATTCTTAAATAATTTACTACCAGTAATACCAACAACTTTTGTTTGATCAAGTCGAGAGATAATATCAGCAGAAAGAGAAGAAAGAGCAACAACTCTTTTTGCCGATCCTTTTGATAATTGCTGAGAATTCGTGTTAGTCGCCTCAGTAGTATTTTCCACTTTGGTTTGTGGTTGCTGAGTATTTGCAGTGGTGCAAGCAACTAAAACTATACTCAACAAAATTGCGAAAGCAGATAATAACCAACGACGATGCATATTAAAATTCCTTATATAACTAAGAATGTATAACAGAATGTTTGTAAAGCCCTGGCGACTAAAAGTCGCGGCTACACAGACAAAACCTGCCTCCGCAGGTTAAAGACGCTTAATTTTTTCTTAGTCCACGGAGGTGGACTTTGTTTGTGTAGCTGCGATTTCCAATCGCCCAATACTTTTAAAGCATCCTTTAAAATTGATATCGATTAGGTCTGTTGTAGCTGCTAAGACCAATGTACGCCCATCTCAATGTAATTCTCCCAATCTCCAGTTAAACTTACTTCGTCTCCATCCAATTTTCACCAACACGCGCCTCTACCAGCAACGGGACACTCAACTGGACTGCATTTTCCATCACCGACTTAATTTGCAGTTGTAATTCTCCCCACTCATCAGGGGGAATTTCAAATACTAATTCATCATGAACTTGCAACAACAAACGTGCCTGATAGTTCTTCAAAACCTCATGCAATCTCACCATTGCAATTTTGATAATATCAGCGTTAGAACCTTGAATTGGTGCATTAGCCGCAGAGCGTAATAAACCTGCATCATAAGCACCCAAATTTTTCAATTTACTCAGGTTGATATCTTCAGGATTACTGCCTTTTAATTTGCGTAAACTGTTATTAGTAAAGTCAAAGTAACGACGACGACCGAAAATAGTTTCTACATAACCAAGAGCGATCGCTTCTTTTTTCACTCGTTCCAAATATGCAAATACTTTCGGATATCGTTCATTAAATCGCTTAATGAACTCGTTGGCAATAGTCTTATCTATCCCAGTTGAACGCGAAAACCTCAGAGAACCCATTCCATAAATCACACCAAAGTTGATAGTTTTCGCCATTCCTCGTTCTTCGGAGGTGATATTTTCTTTTTCAAATACTAACCGCGCCGTAACAGTGTGAACATCTTCATTTTGCTGATATGCTTGTACTAATATCGGCTCTTGACTTAAATGAGCCAATATTCGTAACTCAATTTGTGAGTAATCAGCAGCCACCATTAACCAACCAGATTCCGGTAAAAACGCCTTACGAATTTGGCGACTAAAAGCTGTACGAATGGGAATGTTTTGTAAATTCGGATTAGAAGACGATAACCTACCAGTTGATGTTGCTGCTTGATTAAAATCAGTATGCACTCGCTGGGTATCTCGACGCACCAACGCAGGTAATGCATCAACATAAGTAGACTTTAATTTAGATAGGGTGCGATACTCAATAATCGCTTCAACAAATCCAGTTTTATCATCTTCTTGAAGTCTTTCCAGTGTTGCCGCATCTGTAGAGTAGCCAGTTTGAATTTTACGAGAATGTCTAGTACTTAGTCCCAATTTTTCAAACAAAATTTGGCTCAGTTGCTTGGGAGAACCCAAGTTAAAATTTTCCCCAGCTATTTCAGTTGCTTCCTCTTTTAACCTGGCTAACTCTGTTTCTAAATGCTGCGAAAGTTCTTGTAAATAAGCTGAATTAATCCGAACGCCTGTATATTCCATTTCGGCTAAAACTGATTCTAGCGGCTGTTCGACTTCCACAAATAGTTTAGATAAAGCTGGAAATTGCTCCAGATCCTCACGCAATTTCGACACTAAACCAAAGGTAGAATAAGCATCCATCCCGCAGTAATCTGCAACGGCGGGAATATCTATATCAGCGATAGTTTTGCCTTTAGGAACTAAATCTAAGTAACTTTTAGCTATCAATCCCAAATATCGTTGCGATAAATCCGTCAAATTATGACTGGAATCGGGATTTAGAATGTAACTTGCCAGCATGGGATCAAATATCACTCCCGCCAAATTAATTCCTTGACACCTGAGAACTAAGCGGTCAAATTTGGCATTTTGTAAAGCTTTGGGATAATCAGCACTTTCGAGAATTGGGCGTAATGCTTCTAGCACCAAATCTTTATGCAAATTTTCCCCAGTTTTATGCCCGACAGGAATATAGGCTACTTCATCTGGTTGCATTCCCCAGCAGCAACCAATTCCTACTAAGTCAGCATCTCTAGGTTCTAAATCGGTGGTTTCAGTATCCCAAGCAACGGGAGTTTCTGGATTAGTGAATTTTTGCAAAATTTTCACTAACTCGGTTAATTTTGCTTCGGTATTGATGATGTGTGGTGTAATTGGAGAAGTAGATTTTTGTGGAACTGCGGCTGTATCACTAGCACTGAAAAACCACAAATCATTATCTTCATTAGCGCTGAATTCTGAGTTAGTAAAATTAGGCTTACTTGCGTCTGTTTTGGCTTCTTGCTTCTCTTCAATTTTGCCACCAAAACGCTGCTGAAGGTCATTTATCCTGCCTAAAAAAGACTTAAATTCTAACTTTTCTAAAATTGGTGATAAGACGCTTGTATCAAAGCCTTTTAATTTGCAATCTTCTAAATCAAATTCTATAGGAACATCTAAAACTATGGTTGCCAAATAGCGAGACTTCTCGGCATCTTCTTTACCTGCTGCCAGTTTCTTCTGAGTTGCGCCTTTAATTTCATCTAACGCAGCATAAACACGATCGAGTGAACCATAGGTATTCAGCAGTTGCACTGCTGTTTTTTCCCCAATTCCCTTGACACCAGGAATATTATCTGATTTATCACCACAAAGAGCTTTGAAATCAACAATTTGTGAAGGCAAAACGCCCATCTTCTCTTTGACTTGTTCTGCTTCAAATTCTGTGATGCTATTTGTAGAGCGCTTGAGGGCATCTGGACTAAAATTTAAAACAGTGATTTCTTTGTCAGAGTCGATTAGTTGAAATAAATCGCGATCGCCAGTGAGAATCTTCACCCTATAACCAGCCGCAGTGACTCGCTGTGCTAAGGTTCCCAAAATATCATCAGCCTCAAAACCAGGGGCAGTGAAAAAGGGTAGATTGAAGCCATTCAACAACTCATGCAGGTTTTCTAAGTCGGGAATGAAGTCTTCCGGCGTTTCCGGGCGATCGGCTTTATAAGTATCGTCAGCTTCGTGGCGAAAAGTTGCCTCACCCAAATCAAAAGCGATCGCCATTGCTTGAGGCTGTTGTGTTGCCATTACTTCCAACAGGCACTTCACAAAACCAAAACATATACTGGTAGGAATCCCTGCTTTAGTACGCAGTCCTCCATCTCGCCCTTTGGCGAAAGCAAAGTAGGAACGATAAGCCAGCGAGTGTCCATCTACGAGGATGAACGTGGGGCGTGTTGCAGTTGCAGAAGTGAAAGTTTCAGACATAGCCCTATTTTAGCCAGAAGCTTTGTCACATAGTTAGCAATTTCAGATGCTCGTTCAACCAGAAGCTTTGGTGATAATAGCCCCGTTTTGACATACAAGTTAATATTACGTATAATTTTAGACAAGATTATCTCTACGCATTTACAGCTTTAGTACGGAAGCCAAGTAGAACCACCTTTTGGCAGGGATGCCAGCCCAATTAAGTACGTGAGTATAAGCATATTAACCACATAGTAACTAGATCCCCAATTTATCATCAGAAGTCGGGGATCTATGTCCTGAGCCTTTTATGTTTAATTATGTTGACCTAGCTTACTTCTCAGAAACAAACAAAAACTAGCTTAATATTTCGACATAAGATTACCACTATCAAACCTTTTACACTTAACAAAACTTTATGTATACCAATCAAAAAGTCTATTTGTCGAAGGAATTTAAACATAATAACTTTACATAAAGTTACGTGTATTTATCAAGACTACAAACAAAGTTTCAGAGTTAGAAATAGGTTAGTAATTCCGTAATGATTCGTTTGAGAAAGGCATCTCTTATCCATGACAACAAAACTATTCAATACTCTAGCTGCTGCCACAACCTTGGCAGGAATTGTTGCAACATCTGGAGCAGCTAATGCAGCTTCTCTCTCCTACACCAGTTCCACTAATTACGATTTCACAAATATCATTGATGCACCTCTGAGCGTCCAAAAATTTAACTCATCTCTGGGTACGCTCAAGGGTGTAACCATAAGTTTTACTGGCGACATACTTGGAAATGCAGGTTTTGAAAACAGGAGTCCAACAGCGACTCAGGTAACAGTAAATCTTGCTAGTCAACTCAGCTTACAACTAAATAATCAGTCTCTGTTTGCGCTCAATCCCCAAGATGTATCGAGTTATCAAGCTGGTAAATATGACAAGATCACTGATTATAGTGGCACTTCTGGAAAGACTATTTCTAACTTAACTGCCACACAATCTGCTACTCAGTCTTTCACCAATACTCAATTCTTGCAGTCTTTGACTGGTAATGGTGACGTGGATTTTTTGTTCTCAGCTTTAGCCAACTCAGTAGTTACGGGTTCAGGCAACATGAGATCCTATATTGATACTTATGCTAAAGCAGGTATCCAAGTAACTTATGACTACGATGTTAAAGCAGTACCTGAATCCTCTACAACACTTGGAATTGGTTTAATTGCTGGGCTTTGTTTGTTGTCACAACGCAAAAAAAGCTGGCTAAAAATGCCCAATTCATAGACTTTATTAAATAGGTAGGTTTTTTCCACCCTATTTATCGATCGGGCAATCTAATTTAAATAAAAAAACCCGATTTTTTCGAGAATCGGGTTTTTTATTGCGCCTATTAGCCATAATTTTTAAGACTTACCTAATTTTTTCTACTACTCCCCACTGGTCGCTAGAGCCTGTTAACCTCTTACTGGAACTTAAAATCTAGGAAATTATGCAGAAAGCATCTACTGACAATCAGGCTGCTGCAAAAGAAATTAAACTACTAGTTTTGGATATAGATGGCACGATCGCAGGAGACTCTAACACGATCAGCGAACCTGTAAAGCAAGCAATCTTTGCAGCCCAAGCACGAGGAATTCAAGTGGCGATCGCTACAGGTCGGATGTATCGTTCAGCCTTGCGCTTCCACCAAGAAATCGGCTCTACCCTACCATTAATGGCCTATCAGGGAGCCTGGATTCAAGACCCGATCGCTGAAAAAATTCATCGCCATTGGGTTGTTCCCAAAGAAATCGCCCACCAGTTACTCGACTATTTTGAACAGCCAGAGTTGCGATCGCTTCTATCTGTTCACTTTTACATCAACGATCAACTCTACGTCCGTGAGTTAACCAGAGAAACCCAAATTTATGCAGAACGTTCTGGTGTTATCCCGATTCCTGTGGGTGATTTGCGTCAAGCCTTAACGAATGAACCGACAAAAATTCTTGCTTTGTCAGATGACATAGATATAATCGACAAGCTATTGGGAAATTTACGCCGCCAATACACACCTGCTGAACTTTATCTGACAACCTCTGTTGCTACCTTTTTTGAAGCCACTAACGCCTCTGTAAATAAAGGGACTGCTATACGTTACCTAGCCGAAGAATTGCTGGGATTACAATTAGCCAACGTTATGGCGATTGGCGATAACTTCAATGATCTGGAAATGCTGGAGTATGCCGGACTTGGTGTAGCTATGGGCAATGCACCAGCAGGAGTAAAAGCGATCGCTAACTGGGTAGCTCCTAGCGTAGAGTCAGATGGGGCAGCAGTAGCAATTGAAAAGTTTTTGCTATGGTGAAGGCATTTTTTCAAATCTAAACCCATAGAAATCAGAAAGGACACCGACGACTTGCCGTGTTTCGTCTCGGTGCCCCTGCTGGTTCGCTCCTCACACACCTGCTAATTTAGCCGAGGTGGTGCATTGAGTCAATAGCTATATAAAAAGTTTTTATTTTTGTCTAAGCGACATTACCGATTTATAGCTCCAAAGGCGCAAAAACCCCCAGACTTTCTTCTAGGACAAATCTTAATACTGACTGAGTAGCCATGAGCAATCCGAGTCTAGCTTGGGCCAGTTCTGGCGAGGTAATTTTCACCTCACCCCAAATCCGGCAATTAGACCAAAACTTTTCAAAAGCTTGGCTCAAATTCAGCGCTACTTTCTCCCATTTCACAGAACCGCTAACATCAGGACACTCTATGTTGTCTACCACTTGTATTAATTCGCCAATTAGACGACGCTCATCTGGATGATTTAGCCGTGGTGTTCCATCCCAATTAAGCCAAGGTAGAGGGTTAGGAGAGATAACATCCCAAAAAGCTGGACTACTATTTGCAACTGGTTCTCTAAGTTTTATCAATCCCTCTCGATGAGCCAGAAGCACTAACGAACAGCAGCGTGCATGAGCATATTGAATAGCGAATTGGGCATGGGGCATTGGGCATTGGGAAAGAGAAGGCAGGAGGCAGAAGTTCTTTAATTTTGAATTTTGAATTTTGAATTTTGAATTGATTGCTCCCCCACTGCCGACTACGAGACTTTGTAACCAAGTCGCCAAGGTTGAGTGAGTTAATTCAAAATTTATCCAACCAGGGGGAACTATTTGGATGCTAAAAACGTCCTCACAAATCCCTGATAAATCAGAGGCGATCGCACTGGCAAGCTCCATCGCTTTTCGATTCTGAGATTTTGATAGTCGCAGAGACACACTTGAGGTATAGAAAACTCTATTATCATCTCTACCTTTATATAGATGTATTATTTCATCTTCTATGCATCTGTTTTCTGATTTATAAGTATCAATGCTTAGTGATTTTATTAAATAACTATACAATAGCTGCTTGATTGACGTATATTTGCTAACTGGTAATCTATAATGCACGTAATACTATTTAAACAGTCATGTAAGATATATTTGTTACTTTTCTGTCATCTCTCTTACGGTATAAATTTAATTTAGATGAAGAAAAATGAGAAGAGGATAAAATTTGATGAATAATCGATGAATAGTAAGTAAACTTTACTACCATCATTGTACAGTAGGAAGTATAACAAAAGAGTAGAGAGTAATTTGCTTTCTATTCTTTGGATTGGCTGGCGCTGTTAGGCGTTAGGCCTGCCTCGTCAACACAAAGACACTCCTTGCACCCTTTTATTTACGTCTTTGTCTTCAGCCGAACGCTCTTTGTTACCTATGCAATCTCCATCCTCCTTTTCTGAGGCATCACGGCCTTTTTTGACTTGGCAACGCATTCTTGACTGGGCTCAAGAACACTACCGTTGCCGCACCTTTAGCAAAGATGAGCGCATTCCAGCCCGGCCTGGATTGCTGTATTTGGTGCAAAGGGGTGCGATCCGCATGGTAGGAACCGCCCAAGTTAGTGCGACTGCTAGTCAGTTAACGTCTCGACGAATCAACAGAACTCCAGAAGAAGCGTTCTTGGGTTTTGTGGGAGCGGGACAGCCATTTGAAATTGTTGCTCAATCACCATTCACACTCCAGGCTTACGCCCATGTTGACCAAACTGCGGTGTTGTGGATGTACTGGCACGATTTAGACAATTGGCCTCACTTCCGTCGGGAAGTTATGGATGCCTTTAGGTATCAGCACCAGCGTAAGCTGCTGTGGCTGAGTGCCTTGGGACAACGCCGCACAATTGACCGACTCTTAGGATTTCTCACATTGTTAATTGAGGAATATGGAGAGCCAGCAATGAGCGACACCGACCCTGATGTGATTCGCGGTTATTGTCTGCCCTTTCCCCTCACTCATGCCCAAATTGGTAGCGCGATTGGTTCCACTCGTGTCACCGTCACCCGCTTGATGGGTAAGCTGCGTCAACGTGGTTTAATCCTGACTCAAGGGGATAATCTCATTTGCTTGCCAGCAGAGTCGATTAATAGAGCTGGTTAAGGTACAGTTCAGAGCGGCGATTTCCGCCACTCTGTCTGAGTGCGATGAGCTAGACTCCGCTAGAAGCGATCGCTATTGTCAGCGAATTTTGACAAATCCCGCTTGGGTAATCAATTCCTGTCCCTGCTCAGTCAGCAGTAAATTGGCGTAAGCGACACCTGCTTGCTGCTCAGTCTGACCATTCTGTTTGACCACCACAAACAGACTGCGGGTAATCGGGTATTTCCCTGATTGGAAAGCCTCAATGTTCAACTTGTTCCGCTTACCAGGACATTCAGACGGGAGGACAGAAGGTTCTTGGTATGGTGCAATGTATTGCCCTTGCGTGCGCCCCAACGGTAAGGCTTTGATTGAGCATTGAGGAATCACCTCTGGGGCAGAAGCGTAGTAGATGCTACCAGGACTACCAGCCAATTTTTGCAAGGCTTGGGTGGTTGTGGAGATAAATTCCACATTGGAGCTGAAAGCTTGACCACCCAAGATGTCTTGGACAAAAAGTTCGACTGTACCGCCATCAGTAAGGCGGCGGGAATAGGGCTTTATCGGGATATTGGGGCCGCCCACCTGACTCCAATTATTGATTTTGCCTATGTAAATTGACTTTAACTGTTCTAGCGTTAGTCCTGGGATATTCAGGCTGGGATTAACTGCGACAGCTAAACCATCAATTGCCACAGGAATTTGTTTCAAACTGAATCCACGTTGCTGGGCGCGGCTTAATTCCGGGTCTAGAATTGGTCGGGACGACTGAGCAAAAGCTAATTGACCATCTATCAGGGAATTAATGCCAGTACCAGAACCAGGAGATGCATTACTGGGTTCTACATAGCGCAGCCGTAACTCTGGCCGTGCGGCTTGAATTGCTGGATCAACTATTAGTCGAATCGGTGCCCAAGATGTACTACCTCCGTAATTAAATAATCCTGTAGGAACATCCTTTACTGAAGTGAAAGTATTGCCACTAGGTTGTTCTGATACGGCTTCGGGCGTTTTGGTGCTACTAGGATTAATTTTATTTAGCTCCAGACCAGACTTTCTGCTGAACCACCAAAAACCGCCAGCTATTAACCCAACTGTAATCAGAATTGATAATACAAGAATAGGTGTTTCATTTTTTTGGGACATAGAAAATTACCCCCGCGTCCATTCAATATAAGTGCTTGCTTGATTCTTGCTACTTGAGATTGTATTTGGAGGATGGGTGTTTTATTAGCAAATAATGACAAATCCTAACTTCTGATTCCTTTAGAAGCCAAGGGATAATAAATCAGGACTTACGCAACTGGCATATTATTTTCAGTTTGTAGTGTTCGCGTAGCGTCTCGCAGAGAGGACTTTAGTCCTCAAAATAAGGGCTAAAGCCCTTACTAAAAACTAAAAATCTGATTTTTTTGTGACACTTACGTAAGTCCTATAAATTTCACCTGGATTATTCGTCTCTATATCTCAAGGTTTGAGTACTGTTAAGAATAAATTGCGAGTTGATACTAAGATTTTTCCCTATAAACCTCAACTTCTCATCTTGAGGGTTTTTCCAGGTTAAGTATTGGTTAATTTTTATTTAATTCTGACAAATCCAGCTTTTTCGATCAGTTCTTGACCTTGAGGTGTCAGCAGCCAATTTGCATAAGCTTCGCCAGCTTGCTGATCTGTTTGACCATTCTGTTTAACGATTACAAATAAATTGCGGGTAATTGCATAATCTCCACTACGAAATGCTTGAGTATTCAACTGGTTACGTTTACTCGGACATTCAGATGGAGATACGATAGGTTCTTGGTAAGGAGGCACAAATTGACCGCTTATTCGCCCTAATGGTACGGACTTAATCGTACATTGGGGTACAATCTCTGGGGCAGAAGCATAATAAATTGCGCCAGGATTTGCCGCTACTTTTCGTACTGCTTCTGTGGTTGTGCCAACATAACTAACGTTAGTACCAAAATTCTCTTTATTTAAAATGTTTTCGATAAAGAATTCCACTGTACCCGCAGCTTCTTTACTGCGAGAGTAGACTGTAATTGGTAAATTTGGCCCACCCACTTGTTGCCAATTAGTAATCTTGTCCGTGTAGATATCTTTAAGTTGGGCAACAGTTAAACCAGGTATATTGAGATTTTGGTTAACTGCGATCGCAATACCATCAATTGCCACCGGAATTTCTTTCAAACTAAATTCTTTTTGTTTAGCTTCGGTATTTTCTTCAGGTTTAACTGAACGAGAAGATTGAGAAAAAGCTAGTTGATTATCTATCAACATCCGAATCCCAGTTCCAGATCCTGGTTGACCTGATGGAGGTTGAGTGTAGCGTAAAATAAAGCGAGGGCACAGCTTTTGCAGTACGGAGTCTGCCTCTTTACGGATGGGTGCCCAGGTTGTACTACCACCATAGTTGAATGTCCCTTCTGGGAGATTTGGCACGTTACATTTATTGTTGTTTACAAACTGGTTTATGGGATTACTTGTGTTGCCACTCTCCGAAGATTTAGAAACAGTTCCGTTTAATTGCGCCCACCGTTCCATAAGAAACCATAGACCACCAAAGATTAGACCAATAGTGATGACAACGGCTAAAAAAAGACTAAGTGTTTCGTTTTTCTGAGACATTATACAGCTGTTAGCACCAGAAGTTTTTTAAAGTAAGAGAGATAATAATTTATAAATAAGTCGAAATACGGCTGTCAAGGAAATAGCTACTAAACCTGCCCCAACTGCTAAAAAAACTACTCCCTCAATGCCAATCCCCCCTTGTAAAAAGCGGAGAAAAAAAATAATCGCAAAAGTAATTGTAGGAATAATTAATAAATCGAACTTTTCAATCCACCGCCTGGTTTGAGCAAATATCAATATCCCCAAAATTACAGATGCAATAACGAAAGTAACTATTGGTTCTTTTACTATACTGAAGAGAGCGATCGCTATCAATGCCCCTTCAAATCCACTAAATGCTGCCCCACCTAATAATTCCAATGTCGAAAATGCTGGTTGAGTTGGTGGACGACGGGGGACGACGGGACTAGAATTGGGTGGTTGTGGCGGAAGTTTTACAGAGGGCGAATTAATTTGTATAGGGGCTTGATCTGCCTGTGAGTTAAGTGCATCTAAAACATCTTGAGCTGACTGTAAACGCTGATTAGCAGCAGGTAGCAGCATCTTATCTAAGATGTCAGCAAGGTGAGGGTTGACACTCACTTGCGATCGCCATTTCCACTGGTTGCTATAGGCATCAAGTAGTTGAACTGCTTCTTGATTTGTCAACAAAATAATAATAGTTACAGCCAAAGCGTATAAATCCGTAGATGGGAAGACTTGACCCCCAGCCATCTGCTCAGGCGGTGCAAATCCCATAGAATAAATTCCTGTGGAAGAAGCCGCAGAACCAAGTGCAACATTTGTTACCTGTTTAACTGCGCCAAAATCTAGTAAAAAAAGTCTACCATCACGACGGCGCATGATATTTGAAGGTTTAATGTCTCTGTGGATAATCCCTCTATGATGGACAAACTTTAGCACCTTCAGGATTTCTTGCAGCACCTCCAACACTTGCTGCTCAGAAAATTTGCCTTGTTGAGCTAATTCTTCCTCTAAGTTTTGCCCATCAATGTATTCTTGCACCAAGTAAAAAAACTGGTCTTGTTGTCCTGGTTGCAAACCATTAACTATTACTGGAAAGAAAGCAAACAAGTCTGGGATTTGCTCATGATCGTTACCCAGTTGTGATAAAACCTCTGCCTCTCTCTCAAACATCAACTGTGCTTGTTGCAGTTGATTTAAGCTTAAATTTCCCGCAGGTTGAAACTGCTTAACTACGCATTGACGCATTCCTGGTATTCGGCGATCGCGTGCCAAAAATGCTGCTCCAAACCCGCCCCTTCCCAGCAACTTCGTTGTGACGTATCGACCATCTAGCAACAGTGGCATACCACAGGTAGTGCAATACTTTTGCTCGGTTGTTTTCAGTGTCGTAATATCATCTAAATCGGCAAAATAGTTTTGTGGGCGTGGACAACGCGGACGAGTGCAGTAAACTTCCATTTTTGTGATTAGTCAAAATAATTCGTAATTCGTAATGATGCGACGCTCCTGCGTCGCTAACGCAACTCTTAGAGACGCTGCACGAACGCTATCGATGACTCACTAACGTAATTCGTAATTAATTCAGATTAGGACTTACACACAGTCTACGGAAAAAGTAGATGCAAAGCGGCTTGCCGTAGGCTATAAAAGAGGATGCAGAGGACACCAAGAAATGAGAGTTTGAAATGTTTTTTGCGTAAGTTTTGCAGATTACAGAGAAACTAAATTTCTTTTTTTACGAAGAATAGAACAGGAAAATTTTTCTTGGTGTCAATCCCTAGCTGGCTTACAGTAAATAGGGTAATAATTACGAACTACTAGTTACGAATTACGAATTATTTAGTCTTCGCCAGATGAGGCGGGTGTCGCTACCTCCAATGTAGTTAGCACTATGTTTTTTTGTGATGATTTTAACACATCTTGATTCCATCCTGGGTTAGCAAACTGGGGCAAAATTTCTTGACTAAAGGCTTCTGCGGCTTTGGATCTATAGCGATTGGGATTACAAATCAGCCACAGCGTCCGTTTGACGACAACGCCTTCAATGGGAGTACGGTGCAGAACGCCCATTTGTAACTCTTTAGCGATCGCACTAGTTGAAACAAAGGCAGCCCCTAAACCAGATTGCACAGCATTTTTAATCGCTTCAATGGAATTCAATTCCATTTCAACTTTAAAACGTCTGGTATCAATTTCACAGCGTCCTAGCACTTGGTCAATTACTTTGCGGATAGTCGATTGAGAATCTAGGGCAATGAATTGTAATTTATATAGGTCTTCTTTCTGGATTTTTTCAAGTTTGGTAAAAGGATGAAAGACAGGTAAAATCAGCGCTAGCTCGTCCTCAGCGTAAGGAATCACGTCTAAAGATTCTGATAGTTCACCAGGAATTTCACCGCCGATAATTGCCAGATCGACTTGTCCGTTAGCGACACTCCAAGCAGTTCGCCGGGTAGAGTGGACGTGTAATTGCACCGCCACATCTGGATATTTTTGTCGGAACATACCGATCATTCTGGGCAAAAGATAAGTGCCGGTGGTTTGAGAAGCACCGACAATCAAAGTACCGCCTTGGAGATTTTGTAAATCCTCAATGGCGCGGCAGGTTTCTTGACAGAGACTGAGGATTTTTTCACCGTAGTTTAAGAGTAGATGCCCGGCTTCGGTTAATTGGGCGCGTCGCCCTCCACGATCGAATAAGGGGACATCGAGCTGCCGTTCGAGATTTTGGACTTGCAAACTGACGGCGGGCTGGGAAACGTAAAGACTATCAGCGGCACGCTTGAAGCTTCCTTCTTGAGCGATCGCTTTCAGGATACGTAACTGATCTAAAGTGAAAGGAAGGTCAGACATAAGGCTCAACCCACAAACTTTTAAAGGAGCAGATGCACGTAATAAATCCGGTTTGGCAGCAATCAGCCGGACATGATTTGTTGCATATTAAACTTGAAGGCTTGACTCGAAAAAGACAGTAGCACAACATCTTGACTAAAGTCCCCTTTTGAATACTTTGTGGTATTGGTTGTACTGAATTCAGTTTTCTTTAAATTACTTCACCTGTGTATATGCTGCTGATTTCTTGGTTGACACCCAGTCATTTTGTCATACTGGGGTTACAAATAGTTTTTGCGATCGCTCACAGTGGAGGCGCTGCTTTGCGTCCAAGGGCAGAAAAGTACATTGGCCCAAGGTTTTATCGCATTCTCTTTGCATTAGTCAGCCTACCGTTGGCTGTGATATTAATTATTTACTTTTTTGGGCACCGCTATGATGGTTTGCAAATTTGGCAGGTACAAGGTGTGCCAGGAGTGCGAGAATTTGTTTGGCTGCTGTCAGCAATCTCGTTTTTGTTTTTATATCCTGCTACCTTCAATCTACTAGAAATTGCTGCTATTCAAAAGCCCCAAGTTAATCTCTACGAAACAGGAATTATTCGGATTACCCGCCACCCCCAGATGGTAGGACAAATAATTTGGTGTGTTGCCCATACTCTCTGGCTCGGCACTACCTTTACCCTTGTGACTTCCATTGGATTGATATTGCATCACTTGTTTGGGGTTTGGCACGGGGATCGCCGTTTGAGCGATCGTTATGGGGAAGCTTTTGAAATTGCCAAACAGCGAACTTCGATTATTCCCTGTAAAGCAATTATTGACGGTCGTCAATCTCTCAAATGGCAGGAATTTATCCGCCCTGCCTATTTGGGAGTTGCCATTTTTATCGCTTTGCTTTGGTGGTCGCACCCTCTGTTACTGGAAGCAACTAGTAGGATAGCATGGTAACTTTCGACGATCCCCAGTATCAGCAGAAAATCCGAAATAGATGGAAATTTCAGCTTATCAATTACGCCAAATCAATGTAGGATAAATTCAAACATCTATTCCGTGGGGGGTGCATTTAGTCAGCTTGAGATTTTATAATTGATAGTCCTTGGTCAATTACCTTTCCTTGAAAAAAAGTGGTAGATTCAGTCATATCCCCAGGCGGCCACGGCAATCAGGAGTTTAACATCCGAAAAAGCCAACGCGATTTCTAAGGTGGCTTTTCTATCAGAGGCACATTAACGCCCTCATTTTTTGCCAATTATTTTGTGTCCTGAAATTTTTGTCCTGAAAGCATCTATCGGCAGTTACTGACTTGCCAATCCTCCACTGAAGCAGTGCTGAGTCCTGAGTCCTGAGTAAAAGCAAGCAACTTAAGTATTCATTGCTTGGCAATTAGTCCAAATCTCTCGCTTTAACTCTAAAAGCAAAATAAACGAGTTCCTCACTCAATCCCCTAACTTTTAGTTATGGACTTCTATTTACCAACCAGAACTCGGAACTCAGCACTACTCAATTCAGTACTGATAGCTAGTTTGATATAAAAACCTTATAATCCAAGAGGTATCATGGTGTTGTCGGTTAGTGAGCGGACATTTACTCAAGAAGTTTTAGAATCTCCTATTCCTGTTTTAGTTAACTTTGAAGCACCTTGGTGTGGCTTGTGTCGAGTTATCCATCCACTGTTGTTGCAATTTCAAGCCCAGTGCGGGGATGAAATTAAATTAGTCGGGGTTAACGCCGATCAAAATTTTAAATTGTCTAATACTTATAGGCTAAAATCACTACCCACTTTACTATTGATTGAAAATGGCACCATTCGCCATCGCTTGGAATGCTTTCGCGGCAGAGAAGATTTACGTCTAGCCTTAGAAGAGATTAAAGCCAGCTACAGCAATTACCCCAAAATCTACAAAAGTTCAAAAACAGTGGACTTAGAGTATCGGTCAGCTTGATATGTATTAGGGATTGGGCATGGGGCATGGGGCATTGGGCATGGGGCAAATGACCAATGACTAATGACCAATGACTAATGACCAAATCTAAAACCATGCTTAATACCCCACCCAATCAGCCTTGGGTGGGTTATTTTATCCTAAAGGGTGTGTGTCACAATTATTAACAGTTTCGACACGCTAAATCAAGAATTCTAAAAGTAGGCGTCAGTGATGGAAGTAATCTATCAGTATGCCTGGCTGATTCCGGTGTTCCCTCTTTTTGGGGCGATGCTGGTCGGTCTAGGGTTAATCTCGTTGAATCAGGTGACAAACCGCCTACGGCAGCTTAACGCTGTGGTGATTATCTCCATGATGGCAGCAGCTATGGGGCTGTCGTTTGCCTTGTTATGGAGTCAAATTCAAGGACACGCGCCTTATCTCCGTACCTTTGAATGGGCGGCAGCAGGTAATTTTCACCTAAGCATGGGCTACACTATTGACCACCTGACAGCCCTAATGCTGGTGATTGTCACAACGGTAGCCTGTTTAGTCATGGTTTACACCGATGGCTACATGGCTCACGATCCCGGTTACGTGAGGTTTTACGCCTATCTCAGTTTGTTTGGCTCTTCAATGTTAGGTTTGGTGGTCAGCCCCAACCTAGTACAGATTTATATATTCTGGGAACTGGTCGGGATGTGTTCCTACTTGCTGGTCGGTTTTTGGTACGATCGCAAGTCAGCAGCCGATGCCGCTCAAAAAGCCTTTGTCACCAACCGCGTGGGCGACTTTGGTTTGCTGTTGGGCATTTTGGGGCTGTACTGGGCAACGGGAAGCTTTGATTTTAATATCATGGGCGATCGCCTTGCCCAACTCGTCGAATCAGGTTCCATCAGCAATTTTCTCGCTGTCCTGTTTGCGATTTTAGTTTTCTTAGGGCCAGTTGCGAAATCAGCCCAATTCCCCCTCCATGTCTGGCTACCAGATGCGATGGAAGGCCCCACCCCCATTTCTGCCTTGATTCACGCGGCAACAATGGTGGCGGCGGGTGTTTTCCTAATTGCCCGGATGTACCCAGTATTTGAAGACGTGCCAGCCGCAATGAACGTCATTGCCTTTACTGGAGCGTTTACGGCGTTTTTGGGGGCAACCATTGCCATTACCCAAAACGACATCAAAAAGGGCTTGGCTTACTCCACCATTTCCCAACTCGGTTACATGGTGATGGCGATGGGGATAGGTTCCTACAGTGCTGGACTATTCCACCTGATGACCCACGCCTATTTCAAGGCGATGCTGTTCTTGGGTTCAGGCTCAGTAATTCATGGGATGGAAGGTGTTGTTGGACACGACCCCGCCTTAGCTCAAGATATGCGCTTGATGGGTGGACTGCGAAAGTATATGCCCGTCACAGCAACTACCTTTTTGATTGGTTGCTTGGCAATTTCTGGTATCCCGCCCTTTGCTGGTTTCTGGTCAAAAGATGAAATTCTCGGCAAGGCTTTTGAGGCTAATCCACTCCTCTGGTTTATCGGCTGGCTAACTGCCGGGATTACGGCTTTCTATATGTTTAGAATGTATTTCTCGACATTTGAAGGTAAATTCCGGGGGACTGACGAGAAAATCAAAGAAAAACTCAAGAAGGCGGCGACAATTGTCCTGGAATTAGAGTCACAAGAACTAGCCCCGAATTTTGGGCCTGGGGCGATGAAGAAAGGAGAATTGGCTGCCACTGAGCATCATGATTCCCATGACTCCCACGGGCATCACAGCGACTCACCTCACGAATCGCCGTGGACAATGACCCTGCCATTAGTATTTTTGGCAGTGCCTTCGATTTTCATTGGTTTGGTGGGAACTCCCTACGCCAATTATTTTGAAGAGTTTATCTTTCCTCCTAGCGAAACTCTCTCCGAAGTTATAGAAAAGGCTGCCGAGTTCAATCCGACGGAATTCTACATTATGGCGGGTGCCTCAGTCGGAATTTCTTTGATTGCGATTACTTTGGCTTCGCTGATGTATTTGCGAGGGAAGATTGACCCGGCTGCGATCGCTGCTAAAATCCAACCACTTTACGAGTTATCCCTCAACAAGTGGTACTTTGATGACATTTACCATCGGGTTTTTGTTGTCGGCTTGCGTCGCCTAGCTAGACAAGTTATGGAAGTTGACTTCCGCGTTGTAGATGGTGCTGTTAACCTCACAGGCTTTTTCACCCTTGTTAGCGGTGAAGGTCTGAAGTACCTAGAAAACGGTCGCGCTCAATTCTATGCCTTGATTGTCTTTGGGGCAGTTTTGGGCTTAGTGATTGTCTTTGGTGTTACCTGATTTTAATCGGGGTGGGCGGATGTCCGCCCCTAAGTTTTTTTTAAGAGTCTAATTTAGACTCTTTTTTTGGCGGATAGTTCAGTAATTCGATAGTTTAGAAAAAGGTGGTGAATAGGCACATGACAAAGAAGAAATACATTTACTGGCAAGATGATGATATGTGGTTAGGTTATCTCGAAGAATATCCCGACTATTGGACTCAAGGTGAAGCTGAAGAGGAGTTAAGAGAAAATCTACTCGATATTTACAATGAATTAACAAGTGGAACTATCCAAAATATTCGTAGAGTTGCAGAACTTGAAGTTTCATGAAACGAAGAGACTTAATCAGTAAACTTGAAGAAATGGGTTGTATCTTCGTTCGTCATGGTAGCAAACATGATTGGTATCAGAATCCAATAACAAAAATATCTCAAGCTGTTCCTAGACATAGGGAAATTAAGGAGCAACTTGCAAAACATATTATTAAGATGCTTAACGATGAAGCAGGCTAATGCTTAGAATAAAAGGTACTCACTATGACCCTTGAACAGCTTGAAGCCGAAGTTTTTGCACTTCCAAAAGATTCTCAAGTGATTTTATTAGCAAGATTACTGGAAAGATTGGGTCAAGAAAGTGGAATAGATCAAGAAATTGCGGCTAGTTGGGCTGAAGAAGCCCAGAAGCGTGATGAAGATATGAACACCAATCAAATTACTGGTATTCCGGCTGAAGAAGTGTTTCAACGTAGTAGGGGATTTAAACCCCCTAAATTTTGTTAAATATTCAAGTCTTCTTTTACATCATCTGGCGGTTCAAACATAATCTCAAAACCTCCATTGGGAATAGTTCGACGCAAAAATCTTAAATGGTCTTCTGCATCTTGGCGGTTAGCAAAACGGGCGACGATCTGAGATTGGGTAATCACTACAGTTCTTGCGATCGCCCAAGGCTGATTTTGGGCGCTAACTGGTTTTATCATGGTGAATGTCTCCTTTTGTTAGGGAGCCAAGAGCCAGCAGGAAGCCTCGGAAACTTATTTGCTGGCTTTTGACAAGATTTATAATTTTGTTGGCGGGTTGCTGTAAGTGTGAGTGTGTTTTCATCGCTTCTAAACACTCTCATCTCATACATTTTGGGGTAAAAGCTGGGTTGCATCATAGTCGTGCAATCCTGGGACAACTAGCCATAGCCACATCCGGCACTTGAACAACCGCAGCGATCGCAGCTCTTCTGGGAATATTTGATTTCTGTGACCTTGCCAGTGTCCAAGGTGTGCAAGTTGTTGTTTGGCGCAGGTTGGGCAGAGGTCGCCTGGTTTTCCTTTGTCGATGGTGTAGTTTGAGTCTTCAGGATTAAGGGGTTTTATGCCAGGAAAGCGCCCTGCTTCGGAATGGGGGCAGGGTTTGCCGTCGAGTTCTGCGGGGATGATGCCAGTGCAAATTAGGTTGTCGGGGTATACGTTGCCGTCGGGGGAGAGGAAAAGGGCTTTGGGTTCAGTGTTTTGAATATTCATGCTTGACTACTGCCAGAAGCAAATGCTATCCTGACAATATACGTTAACCGAATAAATGTCAAACACGAAAATTAGAAACTTTAGCTTTCTTCCTGATGTGTAAATCCAACCATCTGAGCAACTAATTCCAAATGTTTCGACTTTGAGCGAGTTGGTTCATAGATTCCGTTTTCCCATTCACTAACTGTTGCTTGACGCACACCCAGTTGTGTTGCAAATTCTGCCTGTGTTAAACCCATTTGGAGACGTAATGCCTTGATTGATTTGCTATTCCACACCACTTTTCCATCTACAAGCTGCACTTGTTCGCTAGTAGTAAATTGGCAAAAAGTAACGCATTGCTTATCAAAATCAACATCTCCAACGCGATATCCTGCTTCTATCCAGGACAAAGCCTGTAATGCGCCTTTGCTGCGATTACTCCACCACGCCCGTTTACTTTTTGCTGAATTGGGTAAAGTATCATTTATTAAAGTCTCAATTTCAGCAAATGATAAAGTTATTTCATTTTGATCACCGCCACGTAAAAATTCAAGGAGTGGCTGGTACTTGCTGCCCTCCTTCATGTCACATCTTCCTCTCCCAATATCATGCGCTCAACACGGGCTTTTGCTTCATTTACTAAGTTTTCAGCCTTAATGCGTAGACTTTTAGCTTTATTGCAGCGTTGGGTAACTTCCGTAGCTATTTCGTTTTGAACTTCTTTATCAGGAACAGGAATAAGCGTTTCTTGAATATCACTTTCTAAGATAGCTGGATATGATGAACCCGCAGATCGTCGTTTAAATTGTTCAAGGGTAGTGCTTAATCGTAAAGCCAAGTGTAGATATGCAGAACTTACTTTTTTTGTTGGATGAATAATAGTAAATCCTGTAGAACAAATAAACCCTTCCATTTCATTTTGAATCAGTGCAATTGCTCCTCTAGTAGGACGTACTGTAGATACAATAATATCTCCAGTATGAACAACTTGCCTTGCACGACTAGGCGCACTTGCTTCAGTAATTTCTATAGCTCTCTCAATTTCTCCTAACTGAATATCAATACTGGAGATATCAATATACTGAAATATAGCTTCTGCTTCATTTGACAGCTTTCGTATTCTTTTAGGAAATTTAGCAACAGCCTTCACGGGTAAAACTTGATTTATATATGGGTCAAATTTATGAAAGCCCATATTGAAATCTACATCAAACCGAGATTTATATATTTCTGCTATTGGCCTTAGAAAACGCCTTTTCTCTTCAACATCCTCAAGAGTTATCCCTAATCTACTAAACACATAACTATCAATTGTTTGATATAATCTTTCTGCTTCAGATAACTTATTCTGTCGTTTAGCATAAGCATTTTGCATTATTTGAGCAATGCGGTCTTGAATAGGTCTAGGAGGAAGAACAATTTGCACATTTTGAAGTCCATTAACGTTAATGTGTGCATATATACTTCCGATTGAATATTCATTAAGTAACTGTTTTCCAAAGTTTGAATTTAGGTATGCTGCTAGATAGTAGGGATTGACCTTATTAGCGTGAACTTTTACACGAGCAACATGGGCACTAAGATTTGCAGGTTTTTCAGATGTATAAACTAATGCAGTTCCTAACCTTCCTGTGATAGTAACTAGCAAATCTTCTGGCTGTACTTGTGACCGTTTAAAATGCTCATGTTCTGCTTGAGTTATCATTTTTTTGTTAGATAAATCTAAGCCAAATTCAGTTATATTCCTAACTGCTAACACTGTTATGCCATCATCTACATAATGACGAGTAGAATGTAAACCATCAGAAATTTCTGCAACTAATTTTCCTAGTTTTAGAATTTGAAATCTAGTATTTTTTAAGTATTCTTCAGTTTGAAGAGATAATTCCGAATGAAATGAATAAGCCCACTTTTTTTTATTTCTTAATCGACTAATTGCAATGGTAGTATCTTCCATTTATTAAATACACCATCCTAATTTTTCATGGAAGTTATTTATAGTTGATTCTAATTCAGAGGGCAATGAAGCCTCTTCTTCTTTTACTTTTGAACGCCCAGAAGCGTCATAACCAATATCATCAATTCTTGCCATATAAACTTTATAGTCTTCTTCCTCTACAACTATCTGATTAATTTCAATTTGTTCTCCTATAGCAAGAGCAATAGCTCGTTTTTCTAAAACTAAGATACTAGATTTAACACCAGCACCATAAGGTGCAAATGTTTCTTGCGGTAAACTAAGAACTGCTTTCAATCTAGCCCAGCGTAAAATCCAGTCGCGTACATCTTGAGTTGAACTATTCGCTAATAACCCATCAGGTAAAACAATAGCTAACTTCCCGTTTGGTGCAAGATATTCCAAGCAACGATTTAAAAAAGCTACTTCTTGAAGAATACTTTTAACAACCTTGCCCTTTTTTTTTGTCACCCCATCCCGTCCAGCAAAGTCCTTTAAAACATTTTCATTTGTTAATTTAGAACCAAATGGAGGATTAGTTAAAATCATCGTTAACCCTCCCAGATAAAACCCTGGACGTTCTGGGAGTCCCTCTGTAATTCCTCCTGTAATGCTACCCAATCGCTCCAGCGAATCCATTACCTTTAAATCGGCATATTGTGCGCCATTCATTAAAGTATTAACTCGCGCTATATGCATCACATTTCGAGAATATTCAGCACCAAAGAAATGATTATCTCGAAACTTGATAAACTCTTCCGTTGGTTCTTCAAGATTAATCCCTTCAGTATTACCATCATTATTTGCTATTGCTTTTGCATACTCCTGCTTACGCACATAATCCAAAACGTGCGTCAACATCCGCGCTGAACCGCAAGCAGGATCACCAACATAATCATTTACTGTAGGTTGCAAAATTCCCACCATTAAATTAATTACTGGTGTAGGTGTGAAATATTGCCCCAAATCATCACGGAAAGTCTTACTCAAAAAATCCTCAAACACCCCACCTTTCACATCTGCTGAAGATTTTCGCAAACTCCAAGGCTGTAAACGCTTGACGATTTCCATTGTGGTGTGAGGCTTGAATTGCAGCACATCACCCTCATTAAAAGCCAACCGTGCCGAAAGGTCGTCGCCAAACTTTTTTGCTAAAGTCTCTCGTTCCCACTGCTTCGCTTTTTCAAAAGTGTCTCTTACTTGAACTAATAAACGTTCTGGGTCAGTTTCATTACTAACACTAAATACATAAGCCCGTGATTCTCCTGTTTGCTTTACCAAGTCAATTGTTGCCTGTTCGTCATACCACTTAGCAAACAAGAATTTAACCATTGCATCAACGGCTTCTTGTGGCTGCAAACCCTCGTTATCTCTCAGAATAGAGTGACAACCAGAACGCGTATCTCCCAAAACCTCCCGAAACTTATCACGGGTTAGTGGCGTTAGTCCGGTTTTAATCCCATCTGGTTGACTGGGATTAAGGATTACAGTGTAGTCACTGTGCTTTGCGGCTTCACCGGCGCTTTCATACTTCTCTAAATCACCAATTATTTCTAACTTGCGTGGGTAGTCAAGGTCACGACGATAAATTACTGTATGTTTACCACTGGTTAAAATAGCATAACGGGCAGATGGTGAAGCACTCATGTAAGCATTGAGTCGGTTAAGATGATCAACCCAACCATCCGCCTCAGTCCCGCCAAATTTTTTACTTGGTTCCATAGCCTCCACCATAATAAAGGCTACATCCAAATTACCTACAGAATCAGCATAACGGTCATCGTAAACTACAAGGTCTACCCGCCCAAGATAGCGTCGCCCGCCTTGATAAGTTCCCTCGGCAAAATCTGAATTTAGTTCTAGTTCCATCGCCTCTAGTGGAACACCGTACTCTTCTACTAAAATCTGAAGCGCCCACATCGTCACAGGGTCTTCTGCTGGACGCACATAAGAACCATCAGCTTTAAATAACTTTTGTAGATTTCGATAGTTCTGTGGTATGTTAGCGGGATTTTGGTAAGGATTAGTGAAATCGGAGAAAGGCATGAAGTTATTGCTATGGGAGACAGACTACACAGTAGATAAATGATATGGTATTCTGGGCGATCGCTTAAGATAAAAATTAATATAAGCCCAAGATTCAGCAAAATAATAAGTTTATCACTAATTATAATTTAAAAATAATTCATGTATTGTCAAAATCTAGTTTTCTCCCGTCATGCTCCCAACAAATGTTTTATCGTCGTATCGCTCAAAAAGATGTAAAAACTGTGATTTCTTATGGAGAAGTGATAGAAGAAAATCCTGATGATACACCCTACCCTAGTTATCTAATATTGGATTTTATAGAAGGTAAGCCAATTCATGTTGTATTTTCCTACGATGAAGCTACAGATATAGGATATGTAGTAACAGCTTATATTCCTGACACTAATATTTGGTTAGATGGTTTTACAGCTAGGAGACAAAGATGATGAAATGCGTAATTTGTAAGCATGGAGAAACTAAACCAGGTTTAGTAACTGTGACATTAGAAAGAGATGAATGTATTATTGTTTTAAAAAAAGTTCCAGCAGAAATTTGTGATAACTGTGGTGAATATTATTTAAGTGATGCAGTTACCGAACAGGTTTTAGAAAAAGCAGAGTCAGCTATTAATAATGGAGCAGAATTAGAGATTATTCGATATGCAGCTTAGTTTTCTTATTGGCGTTTCTGCGTATTTTCAACTGTCTTATTAACTTCTTCACTTTTACCCGACATGCAAAGTAATTCTTCTTGCGGTGACACAACTTGAAGGATAAGAAAACATTTCTCTCGAATAATAGTTCCTAAAGATGGAATTTTGCCTGACTGAGAAATGCGGTCGCGCACATATTCAAAAAAGCTAATTCCTAATTTACGAGTAGTAGCGACAAGAGACATGAAAATATCCCAAGCCTTAGTACCTTCACTTGTTTGAGTGGCATAACTAATGTTACGTCGCTGCACCATAGTTCTAGCAGCCAGTTCAGCAGGGTTATTATGCAACGGTAGTTCAGGATTCTCTAAAACCAATAACAACTCAGATACTTTTGCTACGGTTAATCTTTTTCGCTCTTCCTATCCCCTATTTATTGAGCGGATACAAATTATTGCTCTTCTCCTGCGCTATTGACTAGAGAGAAATTTTTTGGAAACCCAACTGATAATACCACTGAGAATGGCACCGCCCATGAGGATGCCGATCGCTGGATTAAAAACGGGTTGCCACAGTTTATGCCACAAATCCAAACCCAAGTTTAATCCTACAGAATCACCGATCGCAGCGATCGCTAACCAGCCAAAGCCAAACAAAACCAAAAAAACATCTGCGACTAAAACCATGTTTAGCCAATTTAACAATTTATCTTTCATGATTGGAATGGATACTGGGCGTTAGGAGTGCTGAGTGCTGAGTGCTGAGTTAAGAGTTAAGAGTTAAGAGTTAGGAGTTAGGAGTTAAGAGTTAGGAGTTAGGAGTTTTGTTTATCTCCTTCTCCCCCTGCCTCCCCTGCCTCCCCTGCCTCCCCTGCTTCCTTGTCTCCCTTGTCTCCCTTATCCCCAGTCCCCAGTCCCCATCTTTTACTTTTCAAACAGCCAATTTTTGACTTTTGTTAAACTTTGCCAATCTGGTTTTCTACTTAAACCATCCTCAATACTATTTTTTATTTCATCACTCCATTCTTCATTGACAAAAATCAACTGCTGTGCTATTTCAATATGTTCCCGCAAACCTTTTTGCTTTGTTTCGAGCATGGCTAAGGCGAGATTGACTCTAGCTTGGGGATCTTGTGGATTTAACTTGACTGCCTTCTGTGCAGCTTTGTAAGCCAAGTTGGGTTTGTTATCGAGTAGATACAACCACGCTAAACAAACCCAAGCAGCACTAGTTTTAGGAGCGCGATCGCACACTTCTTTAAACACAGGGATTAAAGATTCTGCTGATTCTCCTGCTTTATAGCGTTCTAAACCTGTATCAAACAGGGATTCAACTGTATTAGTCATTGGTCATTAGTCATTGGTCATTGGTCATTAGTCATTCGCCATTGGTCATTTGCAAAGGACAAATGACAAAGGACAAATGACAACTGACAATATTACACCCCAAATGACTTGCCGCAACCACAAGTTTGATTAGCATTGGGGTTAGTAAACTGGAAACCACCGCCAATCATGGCATCGCTGTAATCGAGCATTAATCCGTAGAGATATAACAGACTCTTGCGATCGCTGACAATTTTGAAGCCATCATAGTCAAAAACTTCATCCTGGGGGGTGATCTTGCTAGTGTCTTCAAAGTCCATCATGTAAGACATCCCAGAACAGCCACCCTGACGTACTCCTACCCGTAAGCAGAAGTCTGTGCCTTGCTTGTCGCGGAGGGATTTTACCTGGTGCAATGCGGACTCGCTCAACAGAATTCCGCGTTGTTGAGCCTCAATTGCTTGTGTCATCTGCTTTTCAACTCCTTAATTAGTATAAGCTTTACCCTATATCGGCTTGTTAATGCTTCTGGGTTGCTCGCTTGAGTGTTTTTATTTTCATTCTAGCGACTTAGATGTTGCTAGATGCCAAATTGTAAACACTCCGTCAAAAGCAGCCAAATATTTTTATTCTAGAATTGAGAGACTCAATGTGTTTATACATTCGGTATTCTTGAAATTCAAGCCTTGCGGCAGCAACAGAAGCAACCACCCTTCAGGTGCAGCCGTAAAAATTTAATTCGAGGCTAGCTATTCCCAAAGTTTACTTCCAAATTGCTTCTTTTGATCTCTATGACAAGTTTTAATCGCTCTACCAGTCGTCGGTTGAAGAAATTAACTCAAATTCCTTCTGTATGGGAGGGCGATCGCCGTCCGTTGTCATCACCAAACCATCTGTCAGACTCAGAGGCAAAGGGAGAATGCATTCTTTGGGTAGATTACTCCCAAGGTGTTGTTCGAGGAATGGACGTGGTAGCTCCCGATATCGGACCAGAAGCAATAGTTCGCACCTTAATGCAAGCAATGGAGCATCCCCAGAGTCCGGCAAGACCTGCCAGACCCCAAAGAATTGTAGTCAAAGACCGCGAGATCCAATTTTACCTGCGGGGGGTGCTGCAAGATTTGGATATCGCCATTGACTACGCACCAGAACTACCTTTAATTGACGAGCTATTTCGTGGATTCGCCGATCTCCTCGATAGTCAAACCCCCGACTTACCGCCACAGTACGCACAAATCTTGCGAGAGAAAGCATTTGCAATTTGGCAAGCAGCACCTTGGGAATTTTTGGAAGAACAGCAAATTTTGGCTATTGAGATTAATAAATGGGATGTTGGGACACTCTACGCCTCAGTTATGGGAATGCTGGGAATGGAGTATGGGATTTTGTTTTATCGCTCAGAAGAGTCTTTAAAACAGTTTCGCGCCGCAGTTCTCACAGATGAAGAATCAACAGAGCATCTAGAAGAAGCGTTTCTCAAGCAAGATTGCTTGTTTCTCACTTTTGAGAGCGTTGAGGAAACCGATGAAGATGAGGATGAAGAAGACGATTTGGCGGATCTGCCATTATCAGAAATTGACCCTACTTTTGGTAACATCCATCCTTTAGAGGGGCTACGGTCTGTTTTGTATGACGAAGAAGCATTGGTAATGTTGGTTGCGCTCGAAAGCCTGAGCCGCTTTATTCGCGATCATCGTCGCCAACTTCATGAAGACATCTTCCCTACTCTCAACCGTCGCTATCGCATTTCTCTACCGCAGTCGGAAGAATCAACTAAATCTCTGCCTGTAACAGTCTCTACCATGCCGCAGTTAGCAGCAGAATTAGAGGAAATGACAGACTTTGATATTGATGACGAGGAGATTGACAACCAAGGTTTCCAATCATTGCGAGATGACTTGATACCAGAAGATTCCTTCCTCAGCTTAGGTGTCGTGTCGTGGGAAATGTTGGAATCCCTGCGAAAGGGGGTTAGTTATCACCAGGCTAGTGAAATTAAACAAGTGGGCGATGGTTTGCCGGTGATTTTAATTCAAACCTCCCGCCCCAAGGCGAAGACTGTAATTGAAAGAATTGAAGTAGCAGGTGGATTGAAGGCAATTTGCTTTAATCCAGGTGCCGATCCCTTTGATGGCGATCGCTACGACTTGGGTTTATTGCAAACTCAAAATGACGAATTGTTCCTATTCGGTGAATTTTTAGATGAAGATCCGATTCATGTCGAAGCTCGGAAAAAATGGAATCAACGGTGTAAAAATACTCAGGGCTACTGTGGCTTGATCATTGCCAAAGGTCTAACAGGAGCCTCCCGTGGCAATCCTCAGTTACGAGATATGATGGCTTTGTTTGAAGGGCGATCGCTTTCACCTAAAAATTTAGGTATTGGCACTCTCCAACTTATGCCCGAACTTCAATTTGAGTAATTGCATGAATTGCTGCAATCTTGAGTCTCAATTTATCGATATCAGAAATTAACAGGACTTACGCACAGACTACGATTTTGTGTCATTACTAGCGATCGCAACTGCGCCTATTGACTTATAGCCCAATACGCTTGGGTTAAGGGCTACTGGCAACAATTTTGGGTTTTCGAGACGCGATAAATCGCCGTCTCTACAATTGTTTTGGGCTTATCTGAACTGTATTGACTTGTAGCCAGTCTTTTAGCCAGGAGGCAGAGCATTTCCGGTTCCGTCATCCACGTACCTATCAAGGCGCGGCATTTTGTAATGAATATTCATGTATGTGTCAAAACTAATAGGTGACTAATCATGAGAAGCTAACTTTACCTAAATTTCATGAAGTACCTGTATTTTCATAGTTTTCAGTTATTTTAGGGAAATAATTCTCAGTATAAATAACTACAAAAACCTAAAAAATTATCTACAAAGACTGCTTGAATCAAACCTAACTGATGTACTTAGATATTGAAATCTTTTTTTTTAACAAGTTTTTGAGTTTAGCATCCTGTTATATATCAATATCATTAAGCAAAAGTTCAGATAGATATCTTTTTCTTTGTAATTTTTTTATAAAGAATAAAAAATAGTTTAGTTATTGCGTAAATGAAGATTATTTAAAGTGCGTAAATAATAGCTATAATAAACACACTGCCGAAGAAACTAAAAGATACGATTCTTTTTGTAGGTATACTTACCGAATAGAAAATAGTTGTAAATAGAAATTTATTGGCAGCAATTAATATTTTGGTTTAGAGATGAGGGAAAGATTTTATGTCAAAATTATAGCGCAGGACTTGGCTAAAAATGATTTATATAACCTCCAGATAGATTAGTACTAAATAATCGTAAAAAATCGCTGATTTTAAAGAAAAATCTATCGCTAGAAGGAAGATGAAAATATGCAAGATTTCATTGCATAGTGATGAGAAACTATTTTCAAAGTATGAAGCAAAACTAAAATATTATTATCGGCAACAGTCAAATAACATCACATCTATTCGGGATTAATTCGTCTGTGTGAAATTACAGATACTTCTGTTAAAGTTTACCAGATTAGTTGGCTATCTATACTCAGTAGACTGATTTGTGTTCCCTTTTTCTGCCTACTATATTGGTACTGAAAAGCAATCAGCTTGATCGAGATAAGCCAAAATTTATAACCGTTCAAGCAGCTATTAACTCCTTAGTTACAGTCAGGCTACAGATGGGTATTTGTCGCTTATTTGCCTACTTTATAAGTGACTATTCACGCTCTATACACACCACTCCAACCCGCCTACAAGTCAGTATTTCAGCATGACAATGAATAGCAAAGCTTTATTTTTGGGGTTCTAGGGGATGTTCTCTCCAAGCGGGTTTGGCGAACTTAGTTAACAGAGAAGGTCAAATGCTTTTAATGGAGAATAACTTTGGCAATCTTCATTGAGTCAACAGTAGATGTCTCGAATTCATTTATAAAATTTTATGGTCAGGCTTTAATGATGCTGTTAGTACGGTTATTATCTTCAAAAGCAACTATGCGCTATTTATGCTGTCACAATGGTAACAAATAAAGTCTAGTATTTTAATTTTTTTAGAAAATGATCGCTCGTTTGACAAAACTAACATTTTTAATATTAATGGTATTACTTGTTTCCTGAGACAAACTCTGATAACCTTATCGGTTCCCTCATTAATTTAGACTCTTTCGACCATCTAAATATACAGCAGATAGCATGATAGCAATGACAAATAAAAAATGGGCCGTTAAACGCATAACAGTTAATCTCGCAACGCAGGAAGCGGAAAAGCTAGAAAAATATTGTCAACAAACAGGTAGACCCGCAACTGACGTGATTCGTGAACTGATTAGAAGTTTGCCTTTCTCTGACGACAGCAAAGATGCAAACAACTAAGAAGTTAGTTTCACGACTTATCCAGAAAACTGCTTTCTCACCAAAAAAATATCTATGATACTTTTGAGAGTCCGCTACTATGGACAAAAGTTTGTCTAGATGACACAGGCGCGTTTTTATCGCGTCTGGTCATTTGCCAAAACTAAAAGAAGTAATCAAAGATATTTTAGTATCAACATTGGCAAGCCTTAATATGCTGCTGGAGTTGATATTAAGTAGCAAATTCCGACACCAACCCAGTTACAATCTGTAAAGAAACTGAAAAGGAACGACGGAATGCGCGTTGCAATCGTAGGTGCGGGACTGGCTGGACTAGCAACCGCAGTAGATCTAGCTGATGCTGGTTGTGAAATAGAGATTTTTGAGTCTCGTCCGTTTGTCGGTGGTAAAGTTGGCAGTTGGGTTGATGGAGATGGCAACCATCTAGAAATGGGGTTGCATGTATTTTTCGGGTGCTACTACCAACTATTTGACTTAATGAAAAAAGTGGGGGTGTTAGAAAACTTACGCCTCAAGGAACATACCCACACTTTTATTAATAAAGGGGGGCGCACTGGTGCTTTAGATTTTCGCTTTATTACAGGTGCGCCTTTCAATGGGTTAAAGGCATTTTTCACGACTTCCCAACTATCGTTGCAGGATAAATTGCAAAATGCGATCGCATTGGGTACTAGTCCGATAGTTCGCGGATTGGTAGACTTTAATGGGGCGATGAAAACTATCCGCAATTTAGATAAAGTTAGCTTTGCCGATTGGTTCCGCAGTCATGGTGGAAGTAACGGCAGCATCAAGCGCTTATGGAACCCCATTGCTTACGCATTGGGATTTATTGATTGCGAAAATATGTCTGCCCGTTGTATGTTAACCATATTCCAGCTATTTGCAGTTAGAACTGAAGCTTCAGTTTTGCGAATGCTAGAAGGTTCTCCATCTGAATATTTACACAAGCCGATTCTGGAATATCTGGAAGCTAGAGGCACTAAAATTTACACGCGCCGACAAGTTCGGGAAATTCAGTTTACTGAGTCAGCTGAAAAAACCCGTGTCACTGGTATAGTAGTTGCCCAAGGTGATGCAGTAGAAACGATCGCTGCTGATGCTTATGTTTTTGCCTGTGATGTTCCAGGAATTCAACGCATATTACCCCAGGAGTGGCGTAAGTGGTCAGAATTTGACAATATTTACAAACTGGATGCAGTACCAGTGGCTACAGTGCAGTTACGCTTTGATGGTTGGGTGACAGAACTGAACGATGGAGAGGAACGTAAACAGCTAAATCATGCGGCTGGAATCGATAATTTACTTTACACAGCCGATGCTGACTTTTCTTGTTTTGCCGATTTAGCGTTGACTAGCCCCGCTGATTATTATCGCCCAGGACAGGGATCTTTGTTACAGCTAGTGCTGACACCGGGAGATCCGTTTATTGGACAAAGTAATGAAGCGATCGCACAGAATGTCCTCAAGCAAGTTCATGAACTCTTTCCCTCATCGCGGGAGCTAAATATGACTTGGTACAGTGTTGTAAAGCTTGCTCAGTCTCTCTACCGGGAAGCGCCAGGGATGGATGCATACCGTCCCAACCAAAAAACACCAGTAGATAATTTCTTCCTTGCAGGGAGTTATACTCAGCAAGATTACATCGACAGTATGGAAGGTGCTACTATTTCTGGACGGCGGGCGGCAAAAGTGATTTTGGAAAGTTTGAAGAAATAACGAACCGCCAAGGACGCAAAGAGCGCAAAGGAAGAAGTAGAGATGCCAGACTGGTTAGAGCATACTGTGCAGGTAGAAGTAGAGGCTCCCATAGATTTAGTATGGAGCCTCTGGTCTGATTTAGAGCAAATGCCTCGGTGGATGAAGTGGATTGATTCAGTGAAAATTCCGCCAGATAATCCAGATATATCTCTTTGGAAATTAAAGACTGGCAGTCTAGAATTTAATTGGCAATCCCGAATTCTCAAAGTTATTCCTAACCAAATTATTCAATGGGAATCGGTTGATGGTTTGCCGAATCAGGGAGCGATTCGCTTTTACGATCGCGGCAATAGTAGCATTGTGAAAATGACTATTTCCTACGCTATCCCCGGCATTATTGGCAAAATTATGGATAACTTGTTTTTGGGAAGGATAGTTGAATCAACGATTCAAGCTGATTTGGAAAGGTTTAAAGAATACGCGCTGAATGTTAAAGCTAATTGATATAGATAGCAAAACCAGGCAGTAGGAAACAAACTGTAAAAGTTTCTT
This sequence comes from Nostoc sp. NMS4, assembly GCF_017115095.1. GTDB lineage: Bacteria > Cyanobacteriota > Cyanobacteriia > Cyanobacteriales > Nostocaceae > Nostoc. The sequence continues at coordinate 40,113 of NZ_JABXKI010000113.1, forward strand.
GCTGTCTGATAGGAAAAATATGGATTTTTTAATTGCGTGTCTTTATTACGAAGTAGAAGTTAGAGAGTGCTTTATCTTTTCTATAGCTTGATTCAATCCTTTTGTGTGAATCCAACCTACATAACCACCAAAAAGCATTTTGTTATTGCTGTCAGCTAAAAAGATATGCTTGACGTGAGCCGGATTAATAAAAATTTTAATTACAGTACCATCTTTAAGAGTAAAAATAGGTGTTGCTCTTCTGAAATCTCTACTGTGGGCTTGAGTCATACCTGGGACATTGACCAATATTTCAACAACTTTTTGAGCGATTTGAGAAATACTGGTAGCTATTTCTGCTTCAGTATTCCATTCTTCCAGCCAATCTATTCCTTTTTGACTTAAGCGAAAACCCTCTTCAAATAATCCTAATGGCACTTTTATTACCTCATTTAAATATATATTTACAACAATCTGATTATTCACTAAACTATACAAATTCTTAAAAATATAAAATAACCGTGATAACACGGAAAAATACTATTTAAACCAAAATAACCTGCGATCGCACAAATTGTGGAGTATTAGTCACTAGCTAGTAGTAGGTGCGATCAGCTTGGGTTATAGCGTGGTTGTACCTTTGCTCAGTAAATGCAAACTTTAATTCTGAATAGTTTTAATGGTTAACACTTGGCTGGAAAACAGTGTTTACATTTATTGAGTGTATAATTTTCAATAAACTCATTGGTTTGATGGCAGTAGAGCGGGATTTCTGTACCGTCCTGACAATCGTGAATTGGGCTATCATCGTCTAAATTATAAATACCCCAGAACTCTTCCAAATTAGCGAATCTAAGATTATCGTGAGAACCAAAGAAATCACTTAGATCAACACGATGTAATTCCTTGCTTACTGGATTGAGTATATAGTTGTAGCCATCATTTACAAACTCTTGGTAGTGTTCTATGTTTCTTGATACTCTAAATCTACGTATAATTTTTGCAACTCTTGGATTTGACATATTAACTATTGCCTGTTGTGAGGATAAGATTCCTAGTCCTTAAATATAAAAATTCTTTAAATGTAAAAAATCAGTAATAATACGTAAAAATACTATTTAAACCAAAATAAGCCCCGATCGCGCAAATTGTTAAGCATTAGTTACAACCTAGTAAAGTGCGTTAACGCACCCTATTTACTGTTGGTTCTGGAAGTGGATCACCCGTAGCTTCGTAAGCAATAATTAGAGACTCTAAGGCTTCAATTCCATTTGCCACAGCCAACTCGTAAGTATCCCCATGAGTTCGCCAGCGTTGTCCTGAAAAATCAGGGAATCCTACCAAAAAACAATTATCTTCTTCAGACCATTGAATAATCATTTGGTACTTCAGTTTACTCATCTTCTTTCCCTTCTACTTCCTCAATTGCCTGTTTTACTTCCTCCTCTTGATAGCGTTTAAAGCATTTGCTCCGTCTTTGCCTGAAATGGTTATTTTTCCACTATAGAGGGGATGCACCCAGTTAGTATGACTTCCTTTTCCTGGGACTTCTGTAAAACCTACTTGGGAAAGCATTTGCTTCAGTTCCCGGATTTTCTTTGGCATTAATTTTATTAAAAAATGCGATCGCCGCACCAAGAAACAATGGGTCAAAGTTTCTTGCTGTCTATCCCAAAAATCTAATGATTGATTAGATTTTTGTTTATGCATTGACTTGCTTGTACTCAGATAATATCCGGGGCGAAATAGTTGCCTGAATTTCTTCACCCATTTTTTCTTCAGCTAGTCTAAGCTCATAATTCTTTTGTAAATTCATCCACAACTCGGCACCAGTGCCAAACCATTGGCCTAATCGTAATGCTGCGTCAGCAGTAATTGCCCGTTCACCATTAATTATTTCAGTAATACGATTTGTTGCTACATGAAGAATACGTGCTAACTCACTTGCGCTCATCTGCAATTCATGAAGCTCATCAGCAAGAATTTTTCCAGGATGGATAGGTGGCCGTGCCATGTTGTTATTCTTTAAGAATGATAGTCTGTAATTTCGATGTTGAAAGGTTTAGATTCTTCGTCTGGCCAATTGAAACAAATTCGCCATTGCGTAGCATACCAATCCTTATTCAATAACAGGAGGGACATTACCAAGTTGGGTCGCTAAACAAATTAATCGTCAATTCTTCGCGTGGTGGTACTCCGGTGATACAAGCGCGAACGATCTCTCCATCCTCTAATTCGACAGTGCAAGCGTGACAAGACCCCATTAGACAACCGGTGGGAATAAATACCCCAGCCCGGTTTGCTACATCTAAGAGGGCTTCTCCCACTTCGGCATCTACTGTGACATCATCTGGTAAAAAGCGGACACGAACAATCATCAGATAATAATTCGTAATTCGTAATTCGTAATTCGTAATTAAGAGAGTCTCAAAGTGAGATCAGAGCCTAGTTTAAGACAAAAATAGACTTAAATCTAAATGGCTATCAACTTCAATGGCTAAAGAGTCCAAAATCTGCTCTCGCTGTTCCCGATAGTTAGCAACACCGGTGGGCAAAGATTTTAAACCTCTCTGTTGACGAAGGCGATTTAACCAAGCGCGTCGCCAAGGCCCATTATCAAAAAGCCCGTGGAGATAACTACCCCACACCGATTGACAACTATCCACTAACCCTAAATTAATATCGTCAAATAGGGCATGGTAGGATTGGGGATCTATACCTTGCTGTTCAATGCGCGATCGCCCTTGGTGGATTTCAAAGCCATTAACTGGCAAACCTTGTTGTGGATAATTTGAGCTAACTTGGCGCTGGCGAGCGATTTTTTGGCCTGTAATTACAGTTCTAATTGGTAAAAGATTTAACCCTTGAAATCTGCCAGCTTGTCCCTCTATCCCTTCTGGGTCAGCGATGATTTGCCCAAGCATTTGATAGCCACCGCAGATACCTAAAACCGTTCCCCCAGAAGCAGCATAGTGTTGGATAGCTTCTGCCATGCCGCTTTTTTGCAGCAGTAGCAAGTCAGCAATTGTGGTCTTTGTACCTGGGATAATTACGGCATCAGGATGTCCCAAATCTTGCTTCGGGCTTAAGTATTTAACGGAAACTGTACTTTCTGATTCCAGTGGGTCAAAGTCGGTAAAATTGGCAATTCTTGGTAAGCGGATGACGGCAATGTTGAGGTCAGTTTGGGGTTTATTCGACGACGATTGACGTTCTAGCAGGTCTAGGGAGTCTTCTGCTGGAAACATTTCTTGCAAGTAAGGTATAACACCGATAACGGGGATCTTTGTGCGTTCTTCTAACCATTTGATCCCCGGATCTAAGAGCGATCGCTGCCCTCGGAATTTATTAATTACTATACCCTTAATTAAGGCGCGTTCATCTGGTTCCAATAACTCTAGAGTGCCTACCACATGGGCAAAAGCACCACCGCGATCGATATCAACTACTAACATGGTTGGCGCATTCAAATATTTTGCCACCCGCATATTAGTTAAGTCGCGGTGCTTGAGGTTAATTTCTGCTGGACTACCAGCACCTTCACAAACCACCATGTCAAATTCTGTTCCTAAATGCTGAAGCGATTCTTCAATCGTCCGCCACCCCAATTCAAAATATTGCTCGTAGTAATCTGAGGCACTCACTTTACCTACAGACCTACCTTTGATAATTACTTGAGAAGTCATATCCCCTTGAGGTTTGAGTAAAATTGGGTTCATTTCTACCCAAGGCACGACTCCCGCCGCCCAAGCTTGCACTGCTTGAGCATAGCCAATTTCTCCACCACTGGCAGTGACATAAGCATTTAAAGCCATATTTTGACCTTTAAAGGGAGCCACTCGCCAACCACGCCGCGACAGAATGCGGCAAATAGCTGTAGTTAAAAGTGATTTCCCTGCATGAGATGTTGTCCCCACTACCATAATTGATTTCATAGTTGCTATCACTTAGTTTTTCAAGATACAGGATTAATTTTTAGGAGCGAACAGTTATATGACAATCCATTCATCAGTTAAAAGGCAGGAGGCAGGGAGATAAGGGAGACAAGGGAGAGGGGGGAGACAAGGGAGAAAGATTGCTACCTTGTCCCCCTTGTCCCCCTTGTCCCCTTTGTTCTCTTCCCAATGCCCAATTCCGCATCACATAGATGGTTATGGTAAAGACTTCATGAATAGATGTGATGTTTCCGTGTATATTGTTCCCTTTGATTCCCTAATCCTAACTCTTGGATTTTTTATTCTAAAAAGGTATCCGTAACCAACGAATCACAGCATCATAAAAACGATCGCGCCATGAAGGAGTCCGCCAATTTTTTCCCTGGTACTGTTCGACTAACTGGCGACCCAAGGGAGTGAGGCGAAAACCATCTGTAATCCCCTGTCCATCGACTTCCCGACGCAATACACCTACTTGAATCAGCCAGCCCAAGGCGTTATCACAGGCTAATTCTGATAAAGGGCGCTTAGTATAGCCCTGCTTGAGTCCATTTTCTAGGGCGATCGCAGTTAATGACACGCTCTGGTGTCCCATCACTTCAAATAAAGATACATTAAAAGGCGAACACACTAGCGATCGCTCGGCTCTTTCTACTGTGCTTTGAGGATAGACAAAAATATTTGGGTTTTGGGAATCAACAGCAGCCATTGTGTATTGGTAGAAATTTTTCTTCTAACAAAGGTTAATTTAAGAATATATTTTTTCTTGTACCAAATACCGCATTAAACCAAAATTAGTTACCGAAAGTATATTTATCCTATTTTTTAGTAATTATATTTAAACATTATAAATTAATGTAAAATTTCAAGTGCATCAACAATCTGAAACAGGAAAGGTTAATTATGCCTCTAGCAGTTGGTACGGATGCACCTGCATTTACCGCCAAAGATACAAACGGCAACACAGTATCATTATCTGATTTTGCCGGGAAGACAGTTGTTTTGTATTTTTACCCCAAAGATGACACACCGGGCTGCACCAAACAAGCCTGTAGTTTTCGGGATGCCCAGTCTCAATATCAAGGTAAAGATATTGTCATCTTGGGAGTTAGTGCAGATGATGAAGTCTCCCATCAGGCATTCACCCAAAAATATAATTTGAATTTTCCTCTACTGGCTGACAGCGACAAATCCCTAATCAAAGCTTTCGATGTGGATGGCGGCGGTTATGCCAAGCGCGTCACCTACGTAATTGACCCCAGCGGCAAAATTACCCATGTTGACAGTGCTGTAAATACCACCACCCATGCTAGCGATGTTTTAGCTGCACTTGGGCTGATCTGATTAATTCAGGATTTTATTAAATAGTCTTAGCCCCAAGCCTCTAAAGGTTTGGGGTTCTTTGTTTGATTCAGTTACCTGATGGTGGTGTCAGCAATGGCGGCGTAACTGATGGTTGTGTAACCGTTGGCAAACTGAGGGTTGGTTGCTGTTGTTGACCTCGAATTAATTTTTGTTGCCTTGCTTTAAAGGCTGCTGCTGCTGAGTTTAGTTCTTCGTTTTGTTGGTTAGAATCCCAGTTGAGAGTCCCGAAATTTGCCCGATGAATCAGATCGAACATATTGAAATTGTCTGAGTTGGAACGGGCGAAAGGATCGGTGTTTTGGTCTGTTGTACTATTACTGGGGAAAGCATCAGTTGGGCTGGTGACTTGAGCCGAACTTGGTTGAGCCATGAGCAAGGAGGCAAAGCTAATTCCTGCTGCCGTAGCTACAAAGAGTCTAGTAATTTGTAAAAATGGTTTTTTCATGGGTTTTGACCCTACCTAAAATTTATCTATTTTATCTTTTTAAGCCAGAGTTCGCCGCAGCTGGGGTTGAATACTCACTAAGGCGACTAGGGCAAAGCCAAACAATACCAGCAATGCTCCTCCAAAGGTAACATCACCCCAAGGGGCCTGCATTACTACACTACCTAGTCCCCAGCTACTATGGAAATAGAGATAGCGTATTGGTTCGATCGCATAACTGAGAGGATTTAGGGTAGCTACAACCTGCAACCACTGAGGCATGAAGGATAGAGGTGCTAAAGCTGTACTTGCAAACAATAATGGTAGGTTAGTGACGAAAATCACTGCAATCAATTCAATGTGTCCGGGTAGAGCGAAAGCTAAACCGAGAGAGATGGCTGTTACACCCAAAGCTAAGAGTAAAACAATTAGTGCGATCGCACTTAAACCCGCTATATCTGGAAGTCCAGCGCCCAAGAATGCCGCCGCCACTACAATTACGGCAGCTTGCAGCAAACTTTGGCTGATGATAAAGATTGCCGAAGCAAAAACAATAGAAAATCGTGATGCTAAGGGTGCTACGAGTAAACGATTCAAAAAGCCGAACTCGCGGTCAAACATGACTGGTAAACCAGCATTCAGCGCCCCAGCAAAGGCTGTAAACACAATGATGCCAGCCGCCAAAAATTGGCAGTAATTTGTTGTATTGCCAAATATACCTTTGGGAGCATTTTGGAACAAAGCGCCAAATAGCACTAACCACATTACTGGCTGAATAATTCCAGCAACCAAAGATGAGGGACGGCGTTGCAACTGAATAAACAAGCGACGAGTTAAAGCCAACGTCTCTTGTATTAATTCACCGAAAAAGTTAGGTGCAGTATTAACATCTGCTTGCGGCGATGCTAATGGCTGCCAATTGATATCAGATTTAGGAGTAACACTCATAGCAATTTTGGATTTTGGATTTTGAAATTTTAGATTGGGCGTTAGGAGTGCTGAGTGGGGAGTGCTGAGTGCTGAATTAGGAGTTAGGAGTTTTGTTTATCCCCTTGTCTCCCTTGTCTCCCTTGTCTCCCTTGTCTCCCTCATCCCCCATTCCCTATCTCATATTCTGCTTCTTCTCAGCTTTCGGATCGCGGGTGGCGACGGCTGCCAGTTCTGCATCTAATAAGGTGCGTCCTGTGGCGGCGAGATAAACGTCATCGAGGCTGGGGCGAGATTGGGCGATGCCAAATATGGGGAAACCGGCAGTGTTTAGCGCTTGCTGTATGTTAATGAGAACATCATTTTGTGGTGTCACTACCAAGTTGAGTGAATTACCTTGAGCGCTGTTGATGATGACTTCTTGGACAAAGGACAAAGGTTTTAGGAGGTTTTTCGCTTTTTCAGCTTCTTCAATGGGGGAAAACTCGCGGATTCGCAAGGTGATGCGATCGCCCCCTACTTGATCTTTCAATTGCGATGGTGTACCACTGGCAATTACAACGCCCCGATCTATAATTGCCACGCGATCGGCTAGAGCGTCAATTTCTTCTAAGTAATGGCTGGTAATTACTACCGTCGTCCCAGAGGCGCGTAATTTTCTTAGGAAATCCCATACCACAAAACGTGTTTCTATGTCAAGTCCTACAGTTGGCTCATCCAACACCAAAACATCCGGTGCATGGAGCAATCCAGCAGCCAAGTCTAGGCGCTTGCGTAAACCGCCTGAGTATGTTCCTGTCTTTTTATTGGCGTATTCTTGCAAACCGAGTAAATCTAATACCGTCTCAATACGCTGTTTGGCTACTGCGCCTGGGAGGTGATAAAGTGCTGCTTGCAATTGCAGCAGTTCTTTTCCAGTTAACACCTTATCTATAGCGACTTCCTGGGCTACATAACCTAGTCGTTGTCTTGCCACTCTAGGATTATCTAACACAGAGATGCCAGATACTTCGATTTTGCCAGCATCCGGTGTGGTCAGCGTACACAAAGCACGCAAGGTAGTAGTTTTCCCAGCACCGTTGGGGCCTAGTAAACCAAAAATTTCTCCTGGTTCTACCTGAAAGGAAACATCTTGGACGGCAACCACTGTACCGTAACGTTTTTGCAGATTTTGAATTAAAACGGCGGGAGCCATGACAGCCGATCCCCAACTATACAAATCTCAATAAAGTCTATCTATCCCTATTGTAGAAGGTAGAGAGCAAGGAAATAGCGCATGAGCGAAAATCTATAAACAATTTCGCTTCATGCGCTATGCTGCCAAAAATTTTTAACTATTCTAAACAAGTTACTTGATTGCGTTTGTAGCGAAACAAACCAAATACTACAGCAATTAATCCTAAACCTGGAAGATTTGCAGGTTCCGGAACCTGAATACGAGTGCGAGGCTTAGGAGGATTGTAGTACCTCGTTGGGACATCTGGCAGATCGCCATTAAATAGATAGTTGTGAGACTCACCATTTCCGATCAAAGAAGCCACTACCACATTGCCGTTAACTTGACCATTGTTGAAATTAAAATTCGCCAAAGGTGCAAGAATACTACCTTGAATGCCAATCCCACTGGCAGTTAGATTTGTCGCCTCATAGAAGTTGTAGATTACCTTTTGTTTATCTGCGCCAATGATATTAAACCCAAAGTTTTGCAGTGACACATCCTTACCGCTTATATTGACAACGATAGTTGAATTTGCGTCCCCCTTAATTTCAAAATAGTTTGTCTTGGAGACAGATGAGCCGACAAGATTAAAAACATTGAAAGCAGTACTACTACCACTAAGGTTAATAGCACCCCAAGGTTGAACTGTGTAATCAGAGGCAGCACCTAACTCAACTGCATTCGCTCTTGCCGAGAAACCCAGCGCCAGAGTGATTACAGTCGGAGCTGCTACTAGCCCTCTATAATAAGTTTTTGATTTCATCTTCTAGTTTCGGAATCATCAAGATGATCCTATGGTTATAAATTAAAGATTGTACTAGTCTAGTAGCTATTTTATTGAAGTTTTACACTGGTATAAATACTATATATTTTTTTCTAAATTATTTGCAAAACCGTACATTCACCATTGACTTTATCAAAACAGAATTCAGGAGTCAGGAGTCAGAATTCAGAATGAATTCTGTACGAAAAAGCGGATAGCGCCGGCGGCAAGCGAGTCAGACACTCCTTCGTCGCTAACGCTCCGCTATCGAGCGTCGCGTCTTGATTCTGAATTCTGAATTCTGAATTCTGGATTCTTCTTCAATTTACAACTTTCAAAGTTTTGAGGCTAATATCATTGCAACCACTGATAAATCCTCCCATAGCCTGAACTTGTTGTAGGTATTCAAGGACAGATTTGGTGATGGCTTCTCCCGGCATTAACACCGGAATTCCTGGGGGATAGGGACAGACGATTTCAGCACAGATGCGTTTATTGGTTTGTGTCAAAGGTAGGATTTCAGTGACAGCAAAAAAAGCTTCACGGGGAGAAAGTTGTAAAGCATAATCTAGTGTTCTATCTAGATTTAGCCAAACCTGGTTTTTAACAGTTAAGTTGCTTCGGCTATATTCTTCGGCGAGGGTGGTGAAACCTTGCACTAATTGTTTAATATCGGCTGGGGTGTTGCCCAAACTAATGATAAAGGTGAGATGTTGTAGTGAGGCGAATTCAGCAGTCACACCTAATTTTTCATCGAGAATTTCATCTGCCGCAAATCCGGTTAAACCTAAATCAGAAACAGTGACAGTTAGTCGCGTTTTATCTAAAGCTACAAAGCCGGGAGATTTCCCCAACTGAGGGATTTTTAAAACTGATAATCCAGATATTTGATTGATTCTGGTTCTAGCTTCATTAGCAAGTTGCAAGGTGCGAGACATCAGCACTTTTCCGTGGAGTGCCATTTGCTGACGGGCTGCATCTAAAGAAGCTAAAAGTAAATAACTAGGACTGGTAGATTGTACGAGTTGCAAAGCTTTACTGATGCGATCGCAATCTATCCTATTACCTTGGATGTGCAGCATTGATGCTTGTGTCATTGCACCAAGTACCTTGTGGATAGATTGTACAGTTAAATCAGCACCTGCGGCTAAAGCTGGAGTGGGTAATTCGGGATGAAAGGCAAAGTGTGCGCCGTGTGCCTCGTCTACAAGTAGAGGGATATTATATTGATGGGTAATATTGGCGATCGCACTCAAATCTCCGCAAACACCGTAATATGTTGGATAAACTACTAACACTGCTTTGGCATCAGGATGCTGTTGGAGTGCTGATTGTACAGCTTTGGGCGTGATGCTGTGGGCAATATCTAAAACTGAATCGTATTCAGGATTAAGAAAAATGGGTATAGCACCAGAGAGAATTAAACCTGCGATCGCCGAAGAATGTACATTTCGAGGCAAAATAATTTTATCGCCCGTACCACAGGTAGCGAGAATTGCTGCTTCAATCCCGCAGGTAGAACCATTGACAAGGAACCATGTTTGCGAAGCGCCAAATACCTCTGATGCAAGTTGTTGTGCTTCTTGAATCACGCCTTGGGGTGCAAAGAGATTATCTAAATCTGCTAATTCGGTTAAATCAGCACGAAAGACGGCTTTGCCAAGTAAGTCAGCCAAAGGTTGAGAAATTCCCTCACCTAATTTATGTCCTGGGGTGTAAAAAGGCGCATGAGGTCTTGCTGCATTAGCTTTTAAGGCATCTAATAGAGGTGTTTGGTTTTGATTGAGCATTTATTGAAAAAACGAGCCGTTAACGCTAATAAACCCTATCCACGTTTGATTACTGCATTTTTGAAGTTAAATGAACAAAATTAAACTTTTGGATACTATTGCTACACTTAAGCCGATTTCCATTGAGAGATTACAACTACTGGAAGAAGATTATACTTCTATCAAAAGCTTACCAAGTGGACAAGTTGGAACAATTGTAGAAGTGTATGAGCAAGAAGAATATCATTATTTAGTCGAGTTTGCTAATACTCAAGGCTGTGAATATGCAATGGCGACTTTGAGATCGGACGAAATTTTAGTTTTACATTATGATTTGGCAATTGCCTAAATTTTTACTTCATAGGATGTTTTAAAAGTCCTTTAGTCGGTAGCAAAACGTTTTAGATCCCCCTAATCCCCCTCAGTTGGGGAACTTTGATTCGGGTTCTCCCCTTTTTTCAGCTACGGTGTATACACAAGTCTGAAATACCTGATGAATCTGGATTTTACCCCACCCTAACCCTCCCCGTATGTATTGGCTACGGTGTACACACAAGTCTGAAATAGCTGATTAATCAGGGTTTTACCCCACCCTAACCCTCCCCGTATGTATTGGGGAGGGAACAAGATTTATTATTTCCCCCCTTTACAAGGGGGGATTAAGGGGGGTAATTCGAGTTGTGTATAGACCGAGCTTAAAAAAGAGGGGTTAGTGGGAGATCAACAAGTGCCTAAAATTACAGCCAACCACTTTTAAAACATCCTCTAACCGTTCTACGGGTTTAATAAGTAATCAAGCAGACATGATCTAATTCCTTACTTTAAATAATTATCTTTTTACTGCACGGTCTCTCACCCATTGTTTTAACAGAGGAATTTCAAAATCATATCCTCCATTGATTTTGTGTAAAATATGATAACGCAACAAGCGGGTTAATACCTTTTCAGCAATTTCAGAATTTATAGGTGATAAAATATCTGTCTTGGCAACTTGTAATAATAATTCTTGACCAATTACCATTTCTTCTGGTGTAGTTCCTGTAAATTCTGTCCAAATATTTGTAAAATAAGGTTGACCGGAAATAAATGCGTCATTAATAGAAGCTTGCAAGAGTTCAGCAGTAATAAAATCAGTATGGTTAAAGTTAGCTTGATTCACCATTGATGCGCCCAATAATTGTAGGCAGTAAGGGTGACAACTGGTAAGCTTTAATACTTCTTTTACAATGCCTGGAGCGTAACGCAGTGCAAAATCTGGATCTGGCTCAAGGAGTAATTCCTTGGCTTCTTTAGGTTCAAGATAAAGCATTTCTATTGGGACAACGCTGATAAAATAGCTACTCCAATTCGGACCTAATTCCTCTAAAGTTTGCACCCCAGAAAAGAGAATATTGAGTTGTTCATAATGTTGAATTAAGTGGCGTAGTTGGTCAAATAAACGTAAAGTTATCTGTCCGTTTTGGATGGCGGTACCGATTTTTTCAAATTCATCAAGGTTGAGAAGGATGCGCCGTTCTCCGATTTTGGCAAGTGCTTCATCCAACCAATCTTCTAAGGTGGTATAGGGACTAGCTTGAAAATCGGTGCGTTTAGGAATGTTTGGTAATTGAAAGTGTTTACTTTTGCAGTCTTTATGAATTCTATAGACTAAGCCATAGCAAAAGTCAGATTCGCTGGTGGTAATGGCGGAACTTTGCATATCCACAAATACGGGGAGGATATCACTGTTAAGCAGGCGGTGAAAGTTCCGCAAAAAGGAAGTTTTACCACAGCGACGGGGGCCATGTATCACAAGGGTAGGTCGGTCACGGTCGAAAACTCGACGGAGAATTTGATTGGCAAATGCCTGACGACCTTTAAACAAGTTTTTTTGGTCAGGTCGCACCGGATTTCCATATTGGAACGGGTTGATTAGTTCGCCTTGAGAGAGTTTGCTTTGTTCATTTTGTTCTAATTCAATAACGCTTTGCCAATGTTCCAGTACGGGTGTCCAGCGTTTGATGGCTTCGTTTTTAAGTCCGAGAGAGGGTAATTGGCGTTTTAATTGATCAACATTTTCATTGATTCGTTTTAATCCTCGTTCTCGTAGGGGTATATTTTGATTTTCAAGTGCAGATTGAATATCTTGAATAATAGTTTGTAAGCGAGGAAGAAGGATAGAAAGTTCAGGTTTAACCTTTGGTAAAGGTGTTTCTGGAGTGGGGGTGTAGTTATCAAAATCGAGATTATAGAAGGGGGAAATCAGGAAGGGTAATATGGGATGGTCTGAGTTGGCAGTAAAGATTAGTTCTGGAATAGTTTGAATTTGCTTGAGTTGGTCGGCAACAATTTGTGGTAAAGCATTTTGTAGGGTTATTTGAAATCCTGGTAAGGAAAAAGTTTGGATATATTGAAAGATTTTTAAAGCTTGTTGAGGTCTTTTACGAAATTCAGAAACAAGAAGTTGAGCATGATTAGGTAAAGGTATCCATAGGAGTTCGCTAGTGTAAGGAGGTAATTGAAAAAGTATTTTTGCTGTTTGGGGACGTAACCGCCTAATTGTTGAATCTGAAAATCTGAAAAGTTTTAGTAAAAAATTAGAGGATGTATAATAACCACCTAAAAAGATAAAGCTATAATCAGGAAATATTCTGTAATAGCTGACTAAGGTTACAGGGATAATTAATGCTGAAAGCCATCCTAAATTTTGGGCAGAAAGAGCTATTAAAATCACTGTAGTGATGATAAAAACTCTGTTATCTTTTGCTGGTGCAAGAGCAAAAGCGATTAAACCTACAACAACCGAAAACCAAGTAAGCGATAAAAAAGTAGCAACTTGCGCCACTTTGAACGCCACTCCAAACGCCACAACGAACGCCACTCCGAACGCCACGACTCGCGCCACTCCAAACGCCACTCCGAACGCTACTCCGAACGCCACTCCTAACGCTACTTCAAACACCATTTGGAATCGGTCTATGAACGGCTGGTCTCTTGGCATGACGGCCGCCACTCCGAAGGCCACGACTAACGCCACAACGAATGCCACTCCGAACTCAACTTCGACCGCCATGAATCCTGAATCATCAATATTTTCTATACTTTCTCTTGCTGAAAATAGAAGAAAGCCTGTTATTCCACTTACTAACAACAGAAACAACCAGTTTTGAGTTGCTAACGACGCTCCTAACATCGCTCCTAACATCATACTGATTGTTCCTCCCACCACCATCACATTGCGAGGAAGGTAAAGAAGCTTGTCTAACAGTTGCAATATTAACCAAACAATTAATGATATAAATACTGCAAAAACTATAAAAGCTATCCCTAAAACTATCCCTTCTTGAGCTAAAGGAGGTAAAACTTTAAAGGACTTTAACCATACAAGGATTTGCGTAGATACCTGATAGTGATAGTGATGAGTTGACGATTGAGAATTCGTTTCAATTATAGCGACATGATCCCATGATTCATCAGGAACGCCTAATACAACTACCAACCACAACAAAGGGATAACTAGTCCTAAAGGTAAAAATAAAACTCCTGTCGTATAAGCAATTAACATTGCACAAGGTAACTGCAACCAATCTAATAATTGATTACGTTCAATCAGTCTTAAAATCAGAGGAATATGAAAAATAAATAATAATAATAAATACTGACTAAGAAATCGTAAGTTTCCGAAAACTAAAATATCAATAAAACTTGTGTCTCGTCTGCCTCCATCTTTTTTTTCTTTATATAACCATTCATTCATTCTTTGTTGAAGCCTTGAAGGACAAAACATTGCCCACCAAAATAGTTCCCAAGTTTCTCGCAAAAATAACAACATTTTTTATATTTAATGTCTGATTTTTTGACTGATTACTTTATCTTTGACCTTTCACAAACTCTGCAAAAACACTGCTAAATAAACCCCTATTCTTCCGTAATAACCCATGACGCTGAAGCATATCTACAATTGCCCGATCGCTAATAGGTAAATTACCCCTTCCCAACTCATAACGCAATGCTAAACGTTCAACTTCCGTTAAATCTTTCCAAAGTTCTTCAAAACGGGGCTTTGCTTGAAAATTAAACTCATTTTTAGCTATTTCTTGATTACTATTTTGCCACAACATCGCCCCCGCCATCTGCACATAATAGGGCAACCCTCCTGCTAACTCATCCACCCATTGTAATACCGCAGAATTAGGCGAAAATCTTTTCTGGATGATGCTTTGCCAAGCTTCCTCCTCTAATGCCCCTAAAATAGTCATACTGAAAATATTGGCAAATGGAGAACCCAGACTCAAAGTTTCGTAAACTTCATTAAGAGGGCGTTTACTGGCAATTACCATTGTTAATAAACCCGCAGAAGCCTTAGAACGCCAATCTTCTCCCCAATCCTGAAACAATTCCAATCTATCTTTTTTACTAGCAATGGCTTCAAACTCATCCAATAAAATAATTAAACGATACCTTTCATTTACTAAATCCTGTAAGCCATCTTCTACTGCAAAGCCATCTTCATTATCTTCCTTTGACCAAGGAAAATTCCCTGTTAGTTTGTGAATCCCTCGCCTTAAGCCTTCAATAATCCCCTCTGGAGTATGAAACTTCCCATTCGTTAAATCTAAAAAAACAACTAAAGGCTTTTGTTCTGGCGAACAAAATTCGCTGATTCTTTCTCTGATATATCGCAATAGAGAGGTTTTTCCATTGCGCCGCAAGCCTACCAAATTGACACATTGAGGACTAATCGCACCAATGCGGTTTTTAATCTCTAATATCTCTCTTCTCCGTCCGTAAAAACGTTGTGGAGGAACAGGAAGACCATATTCAAATGGATTATCACCTTTGGGCTTTGGCTGATGAAATTGTTGATTAAGTAAAGCAATATCGGGAAAGTGTTGCACAATAACTTGAGCCGAAACTGCCCGCCCACCTAAATCGTTACCCTCATCACGGGAAAGATGCACAATTCCACAAACTTTACCTGTTAGTAAATTTAGCAAAGGCGATCCACTAAACCCTGAGATAACTTGCCCTTGCTTTAACTTATAGAGAATAATATCCTCTTTAATATGCTGTTTAAAACTTATTCCTTCATATTTAAAACTTGCCGAATCTCCCTGCGAATAATCAACTTCGCTATTCTTGGGATAACCGAAAATATATAAATCATCGTTGACATTGGGTTCTGTGTTATCCAATTCAACACAGGGATGATGCAAACAATCCTCGTACAGTTGTAAAAGGGCTAAATCAAGGGGATATTTGCATAATTGCGTAACTTTAGCGGTGTAATTCTGGTTTCCTGCTTTCCAGAATACTTGTACAGGGTTATCTTTTGCAGATTCGACCACATGGGCGCAGGTGAGAATCCAATTCGGTGCAACAAAAAAACCTGTTCCCTGACTACTGGCAACATTTAAACGCACTGTACAGCGTTGTAAATTGTCTTCGTTACCCATTAATTGCTCTCACCTAGCATCTTTGTAAAAAGATTATCACAACTACAAAGCAATCAACTGTTATTTATTCCATTCCATTGTAATTTCCAGGTTAGCTGTGCCTGTTCCTTTCACAATTAAAGCGGTTAGTTGTCCTGACTCAACTCCAATTTGTAAACCTAGTTTGACACTAAATTTATCTGGTTTGACTGTCTCGCTAATATCTTTTAATGTACCTGCGACATCTTCAGCAATGGATTTAATAATTTCTGTCGCTTGTTTAAAGACTCTGGTTTCAGCAGAAACAGGTTGTTCTCCTATAGGCGTAACCTCTACTTTAATTATTTTGCCGTCAGAAAGTTCAAAGGAAATAATTTTGGTTTTATCTGCCATACTTTCTTTTTTATGTTAATTTTTAGTGCAAGGATCTTCCTGAAGAATGAGAGGAAGGTATATGGTATTGTTACATTTTTCGGACGCGATTAATTTGAGAAAAATTGGTATTGCACGCAGAGGCGCAAAGGACACAGAGGAAGAAGAGAATCGTTACGCACAATGCTATGCTTGCGTTAAAATGCGTAAGTCCTGTGTAGTTGACTAGATGAGACCTTATCATCAAATCCCAATTTTCGAGTGTGGTGAACCGCTAATAAAGATTCCTTTAGAATTGTTTGCGGTGGAATCTCCCCACCCTTATGAAAAATTAGGTGCGCCTTATGGCGATCGCTCTCCTTATTATCTCCGTGAAAGCGCGATCGCAAATTTGCTGCAAGCCCAAAATTATCTTAATCTCCTCCATCCTCACTGGCATATCCAAATCTTTGATGCCTATCGCCCGATCGCAGTTCAGCAATTTATGGTAGATTACAGCTTCGCCCAAGCAGTTCAGGATAGGGGACTAACTAATGTGGAGTTATCACCAAACCAACGCCAAGAAATTTGGGAAGCGGTTTATGCAATTTGGGCTGCACCGAGTTTCGATGAAAAAACTCCACCTCCTCACAGTACTGGTGGGGCGGTAGATGTAACACTAGTAGATGATACTGGGCAAATAGTAAATATGGGTTCGCCCATTGATGAAATGTCAGAGCGATCGCACCCAGATTATTATGCCAATAGCGACGACTCAGAAGCACAAAAGTATCATGCTCATCGTCAGCTATTGCGAGATGTAATGTTAAAAGCTGGCTTTCAACGCAATCCTAGAGAGTGGTGGCATTTTTCTGTCGGCGATCAAATGTGGGCTTGGCTGAATAATCAATCTAATCCAGCCAATCCTGTTACAGCACGTTATGGACGGCTTACATAGATGCGTTATGCATCTTGAGGATTTAACTCTCTTAACTCGTCGGTGGTATAAGTACCAATGGGAGTCCAAACTAGATAGGGAAGGAGTAGCAACGCCGCCATTAGAGACATTGGCAAAACACAAATTGCTAAAATAACGCCTAAAATCAAACCCACTAGTCCAAGAATTTCTCCAGCTTTGAGACTGCGAAACCTGAGCATTATAGGTATGTAGGCGACGGTGATAATTTCTACCAAAAGGTACAAAGCCATTAGCAGCCAAGTAATTAGGCTTCCGGGGTTTTTTTGCCAAACAATAGTCGCTGAAGCTGCACCACTGATAAAAATCACAGTCCAGATGAACGGAATTAGAGGTTCAAAAACTAGCCAGCGAGGGCGACTTAAATGTGCAAACCATTTAACATCACGCGGCGTGATTAAGAAACTCCCAAGGGCGATGGAGAAAGTTACAGCCCCAATTATTATCCAAGATGGAATCATAATGCACTCAAGTTTTGTGTATTTTGTCAAGTCATACACTGCAAGTTTGACAATTTAGGCTAGATGTTTAATCATTCTCTGGGGCGATTCTTAGGCATCTTGAGGATTGAGACGGATCATCTGCCAAGTGGTATAAGTACCAATGGGACTCCAGAGTAAATAAGGAACTAGTAATAGTGCTGCCCAACCAGAAAAACCTAAGACTGCAAGTATCAATAAAGCACAAATGACTAAACCCGTGCCACCGAGAATTGTGCCTACTTTCAGACTGCGAAGCTTAAACATTACAGGCGTATAGGCAATGGTAACAATTTCTAATAGCAGATATAAACCCATGATTAACCAAGTTGAGGTGCTTCCTGGGTCTTTTTCCCAGACAATATAAGCTGACCAAGCACCGCAAATAAATATTACAGTCCAAATAATGGGAATTGCGCCCTCAAAAGTTAGCCATCTTGGTCGTTGTAAACGCTTGAACCATTGGCGATCGCTAGGCGTAATCACGTTCGCGGCTAAAGCAACCAAGAAAGCCACACCCCCAATCACCATCCAAGATTTAATCATGCCCGTTATTCCTTTACAAGCGCTATCTATCGCTTAATATCACTCTTTATAGTGTGATTTTGTCAATTTAATTGCTAATTACTCATCATCCCTGAGTTTGAAACCTTCACATCGTTTGGCAGGATTTTAAATTATGGGCATTGGGAATGGGGCAAAAAGTAAAAAGGACATGATTCGTGTGACTTTTTTAGTGACACGCGATTTAGATGCTATTTTTCCAGATGCGATCGCTATATCGCGTCCTGCTTGAGATAATGTTACCTTTGAAGCTATCTTTAGGCGATCGCGCCCAAAATCAAGATGTTGATTTGTAAAGGTAGTTTGCAATGAATCATCAAAAACAACTTACTGCAATGCTTATTCCATTCTACTTAGGGGAGCAACAAGATTCAGAAGGTCGAACAATTCAAGAAATGTGGGCTTGGGATTTTGAAGAATTAGAGTGCGTCCACAATTACATTCAATGGTTGTTCCCTTTGCCTGAGCAAAGTGCATTCAATCATAATGCACCCATCGTTAATGAGGAAGTAATTCAAGCATTTCAAGACAACCCACACCTACGTCAAAATTTGCTGCGTTCCTTCACCGTTATGCTGAAATTTTATGGGTTGCAACGCCACGAGAGTAATGATGGAAAAATACTGGTTAGCCAATCAGAAGACTATCCGAATCGTAAACGCGAATGGGTGCATCCCAGTTTTTATTATTTCAAAACAAATAAATAACAGGGAAGGATTGTTACAGAAAACGGAAGTCA
>NZ_JABXKI010000440.1 GCF_017115095.1 Nostoc sp. NMS4
GAGGAAATTTTGTGAATTGGAAAGCTGTTGCGCGTTCTGCGATCGGAACAAGTCATGAAAACCAGGAGATAGATTGTCAAGATTATGGGGATTATCGCATCTTTGATGATGTGATTGTAGGCGCTGTTGCTGATGGTGCTGGTAGTGCTAAACATTCTGATGTTGGTGCTAAGTTGGCGGTAGAAACGGCACTTAAATATCTTTCAAAAATTAGTGAATATCTTCGCAAGCGTCAACATTGGTGGCAAAAAGTTTATCAAGCACTTTCGCAACAAGAAGCCGAGAAATTATTTACTAAAACTGTAAATAAGGTAATTGCTGAGTTAGGCAAAAAAGCAGATAAAGAAAATTATTCTGTCAATGATTTAGCTTGTACATTGTTGGTTTTCGTAGCAACTCCTGACTGGGTTGCAGCTATGCAAATCGGGGATGGATTTATTGTAAGGCGCTCCCAAGAGTCAGAATATCAACTGTTGTTTCAGCCAGATAAAGGTGAGTTTGCTAATGAAACGACTTTTATCACTTCAGCAAATGCAGTAAAAGAAATGCAGGTAACGGTTATTTCCGAAAAACAAGAGTTTATTTGTGCTTCCACTGATGGACTAGAGAAAGTAGCAATTCGCTTGAGCGACTGGAAACCCTTCTCACCTTTCTTTAAACCTTTGGAGGAATACTTGCACGAACCTGTTAATGAAGAGGAGAAAGACAAATATCTGACGGAATTCCTCAACTCTGAACGGCTAAATTCTCGCACTGATGATGATAAAACCTTACTTTTGTGCTTGTTTGATAGAGAGTAAAATTCGATGACAGTTCTCACCTGTGCCAGTACGGGTCAATCGATTACTCTGCTTGGTGAACCTAAAATTAGTGGTGAAGCGGAGGTTTGGCAAACAAATCGCAATGGTTACTTAGCAAAAATTTACCACGACCAAACTCCTGAGCGTGTGCAAAAGTTGGCGGTGATGATAGCGCATCGACCCAAAGAGCCAAACTCTCACCTCAATCATATTTCTTTTGCTTGGCCTAAGTCGGTACTGAAAGATGCTCAGGCTAATTGTGTGGGCTTTTTGATGCCGGAAATTAAGGAAGGAAAAGAACTTATTGATATATACAACCCCAAGCGTCGTAAGCATTTGAAACTTGAGGTTGATTGGCGTTTTCTGCACACAACAGCGCTGAATATCGCCTCAATTATTGAAGCAATTCACATTTCTGGCTATGTTTTGGGTGACATCAAGCCGCAAAATATTCTTGTTAACGATCGCGCCTTACCTTCAATTATTGATACTGATTCCTTTCAAGTTCGGAATCCGGTAAATGGGAAGATTTATCGTTGTCCAGTTGGTTCACCAGATTATACACCACCGGAACTAATTGATAAAGATTTTTCTAGCATCGATCAAACGGAAGTACACGATCGCTTCCGGTTAGCAGTGATTATCTATCAGTTATTGTTTGGTGGTGAAAGTCCTTTTGCAGGAAAGTGGATAGGTACGGGGGAAACTCCAGAAACTAATGAACTTATCCGTCAGGGTTTATGGCTGTATGCACCAAACCGTTTGATTCAACCTGTAGAAAGGACAATTATTCTTGAGATTGTTCACCCAGAGGTTCAGCGATGTTTTCTCAGATGCTTTAACGATGGTTATCAAAATCCTAACTTGCGCCCGACTGCTGGGGATTGGGTAAAGGCGCTCAGACTTGCTGTTAATGAGTTAACTATCTGTGGAAAGGTAGACAGCCACTATTACAGCCAAACTTATGATAAGTGTTATTGGTGCGATCGTTCTACAAAACTTGGTATTGATATATTTCCTGGCTTTGCTAGACCAAAACAACAAGCTGATTTTGCTGAATCAACATTAAAACCTAAAGCTTTTGCCGCAGAGAAAATTATAGAAATAGTTCTGCAACAAGGGCAAAGAATAAGTGTAATAGGTAGAATAATAAGTACACTCACTAACAAACAAAGTATTTTTAAAAGCGCTGTTGGAAACAGCACTTCTTTATCAGTAACTTCTCTTTATGCGAAAATCTGGACAAGTAATACAACTGCAAACAATAATACACATCAACACTTGTCTACTACAAACCAGATTCAAAGTTATGCTCAAGTTATTATTATTTTAGTATTAACCTCATTAGTGTTAGCTTCACTTGTTAATTTTGCTGCTAGTAGTCTATTTTCTAGCTCTGATAATTCTAATTCTACACAAGAAGCAAAAGAGAAATTAACTCAATCGCAATCGATAGAAATAACCACCAGTGAGATTAAAGAGTATACCGTCAGTATTGGTATTTCATTCCAAGTTAATGAAGAAACTAAAATACCAAAAGTTACGAATGTCTTGGAAAAATCTCCAGCAGCATTGCGAAATATTGAAGTTGGTGATCAAATATTGGAAGTAAATGGCAGATCGACATCAACAATGAATGCGACAGATGTAGCTAATTTGATACAAGCAGATGTAAATACTGTAGTTTTTTTGCTCCTAAAACGTTGTTCATCCCGTCTTAAACCGGGAGATTATGGTATCATCCTGATTAAATGCCAGAACATTGAGACTATACTTAATAACTAAGTGCTAACTGAAAGTATAAGTGATCTGTATCTACATATCCACACAATACTCACTTTGTCTCATTCTCTAAATCAAGTTCACAGCGATCAGCTTCTATATATCCTTCAGCTAGTGGTTGAGAAAATCAAAGAAAGTATTTATAATGAGTGTAATACCACAAGTTGACATTAGCAAATTACCTCCAGAAGTTCAAGCTACTATCAATCTTATTTCCGTAGGCGGTTCTTACCCTCATAGCAAAGATGGCATTGTGTTCAAAAACCTTGAAGGATTACTGCCACCACAACCGCGAGGATATTACAGAGAGTATACAGTACCAACTCCCGGAGCAACAGATAGAGGTAGTCGCCGTCTGATTACTGGGCAAAATGCCGAACTTTATTATACTGCTGATCACTACAATAGCTTTCAAGAAGTCATCTACTAGTCGTGATAAGTAAGGAGGAATATATGAGTGAATTTCTAAATATTTCGTCAATAGATATAAAACAAGGCATACGTGAAGCAGTGGAACAAATAGCCGCAGAACCAGGAACTAAAGTTTTTTATCTTGATGGTAAAAAAATTAATAGCAAAGAAACATTTTTAAGTAAAGCTGCTGAAGCAATGCAATTTCCTACATACTTTGGTGCTAACTGGGATGCTTTTGATGAATGTATCACGGATTTAACATGGTGTCCGGCTGAGAGATACGTCATATTGTATGACCATGCTGATATATTTGCTCAAGCTGAACCGACACAGTACCAAATAGCATTGGATATTTTAAATTCAGCCAAAGAATACTGGCAAGCTAATAATATTACTCTGAAGTTTTTAACTATAAACAAATAGGTCAATTTAGCGTTGACACAAATTAAGATATAGTCCAATCTTCTAAACGCAAATTAGGAATTTTCTCAAAATCCTTGCGGTTGCGAGTAACCAAAATCCCATTCACTGACAGCGTAATTGCCGGAATGCGTAAATCTTGAGTACCAATGCGGATTCTTTGACGAATCAAGTCTTCGTAACAATTAATAGCATACTCGTTAAATCCTAGCGATACCTACGGTGGGCTTTGCCAACGCGCATTTTTGAAAAACTCTAAAGTA
>NZ_JABXKI010000140.1 GCF_017115095.1 Nostoc sp. NMS4
ACGGACAGTGCAAAACCCCATATTGCTTTCAGCCGCGCTGTTAAATGATTAGTTAAGAGTTAAGAGTTATGAGTTAGTAGTTATAAGTTAAATAATTTTTGAAATTGAAAACTCCTAACTTCTCACTCTTAACTTCTCACTCTTAACTTCTAACTCAGCACTCACTACTCACTACTCAGCACTCAAAAAATGGCAATCAATACCCAGCAATTAATTCAATGGAAACAACAGGGACGTTCAATTGTCGCGTTGACCGCCTGGGATTATGCGATCGCTCAACTCCTCGATGCAGCTGGTGTAGACTTAATCCTTGTGGGTGACTCTATGGCAGTAGTTTTAGGGTATGAAACAACACTGCCAATCACTTTGGATGAAATTATCTATCATGCCAAATCTGTACGCCGTGGGGTGAAACGGGCATTAGTAGTTGTAGATTTACCATTTTTGACGTATCAAGAAAGTCTCCAACAAGCGATGCACTCAGCTGGGCGAGTACTAAAGGAAACGGGCGCTCAAGCGGTAAAATTAGAAGGTGGCTATCCAGCAATGGCCGAAACTGTGGCTCGTTTAGTAGAAGCCGGAATTCCGGTCATGGGTCATGTGGGTTTGACACCACAATCAATACATCAACTGGGTTTGCGACAACAAGGCAAGACACAAGAAGCCAGTGAGAAAATTTTACTTGAAGCGATCGCTCTCGAGCAAGCGGGTGTATTTTCTCTCGTGTTAGAGCATATCCCCGCAGATTTGGCAATGCAGATTTCACAAAAATTAAGTATTCCCACAATTGGTATCGGTGCGGGAATTCACTGCGATGGACAAGTTTTAGTTACTTCAGATGTCCTGGGACTTGTAGAGAAGCATCCACCATTCGCCAAAGTTTACACGAATTTGCGCGAGACGATTACCAAAGCTGTGCAAGATTATGCCGCAGAAGTGCGAGAGCGGAAGTTTCCTTAACTCCATCATTAACTATGGCTGAAACTGAAGCAACAAATTTCTTAAGAGTTCTACTTCAAAAAGATTCAGAGCAAGTACAAGCTTGGTTGAGAAAATAATGATACAAATACGCTGGTAAGGGCATGGCATTGCCCATTGGTGTCAACTTAACGCGAAACCGCTTGTCCGCCGGGAATTGAAATTCCCGTCTCATCGCTAAAGTCATCTGAAGATGACTAAATATCGCCAAAAATCTCCAGTCTACTTCAGTAGACTTAAGCTATTAGCCCGAAAATTTATTTCCGGGCGGGCATGGAAGCCAACAGATAAGCTATTTCCAGCTTAAGTTGACACCAGTGGGCATTGCCATGCCCCTACGATAAATCTATATGTATCAGGATTTTCGTGAATTAATATAACTACTAAAGAAATGTTAAATAAGCAGCTAATGAAGAACATAAAAAACCCCGACTTGATAGCCGAGGTAGATGGGAGAAGTCCAAAATGTCGATGGGATATTGTAAAACCGAAGTCTGTTTTTCTTAGTTAACACCCAATGCAACCAAAACTATATAGGTAATAGACAAGGTGCAATCTTAGCTATGCAGCTTACTTTGGAGCTTTACTAAGCTATGTAAATAAATATAATAAAATATTACAAATGGTCAACTAGACTTGACAAACAAAGGCTGATATATTTTATAAAGACTACTTATCAAAACAGTACCATCGGCAAATAAAAAGGGTTACTGGGTAAGATAGTGCAATGAAAACGAGAACCGATATTTTGGAGAGTAGAAAAACTAAGCGATTAGCTGCACAATTCAGGGTAGGTGGAATTAAGCCAAAAATTTGAGAAGCTAGCTACTAGATCGCCAAAGTCTTTACAATTCCCTTGTTGACTCAAAAAGTATTTCTCGACCTATGACGAATCAAGCTCCTATCCCGGTTATTGTCAACGGTGCTGCTGGCAAAATGGGCCGTGAAGTGATTAAGGCGGTAGCACAAGCGCCTGACTTAAACCTAGTGGGTGCAATTGACCACAGTTTAGAACATCAAGATAAAGACGCTGGAGAGTTGGCGGGTTTAAGCGAACCTCTGGAAGTGCCAATTACCAATCAATTAGAACCGATGTTGGGGTATGTGGCTGGCGACAGAAAATCTCCTCCAGGGGTGATTGTAGACTTTACCCATCCTGACTCAGTTTATGACAATATTCGTAGTGCGATCGCTTATGGTATTCGTCCTGTAGTTGGCACTACTGGGTTAAGTCCAGCACAAATTCAAGACTTGGCAGACTTTGCCGACAAAGCTAGCACTGGTTGTCTAATTATTCCTAATTTTTCCATTGGGATGGTATTGTTGCAACAAGCTGCGATCGCAGCCTCAAAATATTTTGACCATGTGGAAATTATCGAACTGCATCACAACCAAAAAGCTGATGCTCCCAGTGGTACTGCCATTCAAACAGCGCAGTTATTAGGGGAATTGGGTAAAACTTTCAACCCTGCTCTTGTAGAAGAAACAGAGAAATTAGCAGGAGCGAGGGGCAGTATCGCAGATGAAGGGATTAGAATTCATAGCGTGCGCTTACCGGGATTGATTGCCCATCAGGAAGTGATTTTTGGCGCAGCCGGACAGATTTATACTTTACGACATGATACGAGCGATCGCGCTTGTTATATGCCAGGAGTGCTACTAGCGATTCGCAAAGTCTTAGCGCTAAAGTCGTTAGTATATGGATTAGAAAAGATACTTTAAACACACTCTCAGCACTCATGTTAGTACCACTGACTCGCCAGAAATTTGAACAAGTTGTCCCCCTAATTGCCACTGGTTTGCAGTATAAGTACTACTGGGGGAAGTTCTCAAATTTTTTGCAACGGCTGTTAATTTCTGTAGTTGCAGTAGTTGTTATTTTAATTGCAACAGTTGTTTTCAAGCTTGCGTTTGCTTCAATAGTATTTGTGGTAGGGATAATTAGCGCTTTTTTTTGGCTGTGGTATCCAGTGTTTCAAGCAAGTATGCGGAATTTACAATGCCGCCGTTATAAATACGGCGGCTTTTTCCGTGGTCGAGTCCTAGATTGGTGGATTACAGACCAGTTGATGGGTAAAACCGAAACAGTCAACAACAAAGGCGAATTGGTGATTATAGAAAACCGAGAAAAACAGATAAACTTAGAGATAGGTGATGACACAGGATTTACCATTGAATTTGTAGCACCATTACGTCCTGCACATAAAGTTATTACTCGCGGCCAAATTGCCGAAATGGTGGTGATGTCAAATCGCTCAGATTTGAGCAGTATTGAACAATTCAGCGATATATACTTTCCCAATCGTGACCTATGGGTTAGCGATTATCCTTATCTGCGGCGGGATTTCTTTAACGAAGTCGGTCGCCGCTTGCGTGAAGACCAACAACAAAAACCACGTCGGCGGCGTAGAGTAGAGGATTGAATAATTAATCAGTATAAATACAGTTCAGAATGAGCAGCAAAACCATCATGTAGAGACGCGATTTATCGTAAATCAAAGGGTTTAAGACCCCAACAATACAGGTAGCATCATTTTCAGTCGGGGTTTAAATCCCCGTCTGAAAATGTCTTTAATTTTGAATTTTGAATTGTTATCGCGTCTTAAAATACTGCCTTTTTGCTAACGAGAGCATCCTATTTTGATGAGTTTCCCTTGTAAACGATAAGTCACTGTCCCACAGGCAAAACTTGCCGACTCAGGTTCTACATAAGACCTTGTTGGCGGATTTTGTTTATCTAACCGCGATTTCCAATCGTCAGATATTTTTTCTAGAGTAGGATACTTGCTTAAAAACTGCGAGTTTGCAACAATATCGTGAGTTCCCTTAACATTTATTTTAGAACTATTCATGTAGATATTATAATCATAAATAACGTTTTTATTTTTAGTCTTATTATTAATATTTTTCCCAGGAAAAGCATAGAGAATGTTCCTGAGAATTTTCACATCAGATGAAGAATGAGCAAATATCTGCCCGCCATTAAGTTCTGGACTCTGATTATTTAAAACAGCTGTATTATTTACAATATCAACGTGTTCGCTTAAGAATGCATGAATACCCGACCCACCATTATTAAATGCTAGATTATTTTTAACTAAAGTATATCCTTTATATGCACTCAGTTTTGGGTTTTCATCATTTCTTGTACTATCGATAATAATCCCATTACCATCTGTAATCTTTCCAACTGCAATCCAAGGGATATACATCCGATTGTTGTAGGTTTTGTTATTAGTAACAAACATCTTGTATCCCCGCCTGTTGTCATAATTCCAATTGCTCAACATCGAGATGCCACTGCAACCATAAACGCTATACCAGGCATTATCGAACACTTCGTTATTATCAATTGTCACATAGTCCGATTCAATCGCTGAAATACCTGCTCCTCCACACCCATGTACCTTGTTGTTAACAATCCGTATATGGTGACTATGACCATTTTTTCGTCCATCCACATTAATGCAGTTTCCATTCGTTAGCGGGTTTACTTTATTAGTTTTCTGACTCATCGCATAATCAAGGGTTATGTTGGCATTATTTCCTATCACCTCCAACCCATTTATCTCAATATATGACGCTCCCTTGTCAATCAAAATTCCCTGCCATCCATTGTGTTGAATTTTCGGCTGATGTCCAGGATATGCTTTAAATTTAATCCATGCATTTGCTTTTCCAGAGCGAGTAATAGATACTGCGTTCCCACTTGGTTTTGCATTCCTATAGACTCCGTTCATAATTAATACTGTATCGCCAGGATTGGTAAGGTCTGCTGCCTTTTGAATTGTCCTAAAGGGCGATGTAGTAGAAAGTCCGCTATTTTTGTCATTTCCAGCACCACTAACATAGTATGTTTTCGGAGTTGCCCGAATGCTGATTAGCTCATGGCTAGATGGGATAATTTCTTTGTTAGTAAATATCTGAGAAATATTTTCAACTAAATATACTTTTATCCTTTCTCGCCCAACCAAAAGACCTAATACCACGGGAATTGCAAGATATGCGCTTAACTTGAAACCTCGAATTACCACAACAAAAGGCTCCTTTATAGGCACTACTTAACAAAAATATAATATCAGGAGATGTCAGTACTTTTAAATACTATTTAGCAGGGGTATGATAGAGCCAACTTTCCCAGCACAGCACGGTGTAAATAAACCACCCATTCCAGATTAACGAAACGCTTACGCTGTATTCATTTTTAATTTTTAATTTTTAATTCCGCCTTGCGGTACTAGCTCCCCCGATTTCCATCTTGTCCATAAGCTTGCCAAGCTAAGTCTACCAATCCATCAACGATCGCAGCTGCTACAACTGCATTACCTTTGCGACTGTCAATTGTAATGTGAGGTACTAGAGAGTCTTGTAAACGCTCTTTAGCTTCATCAACATTTACAAATTTCACTGGAGTTGCAATTATTAAAGCAGGTCTAATTTCCTCAGCTTCAATTAAATCCACCAGTGCTGTCAGTGCTGTTTGGGCTTGCCCTACCACAAAAATGCCCTCTGGATAACGCTTTGCTAAGGTTTCTATTCCCCAGGCTGCGCGAGTCTTTTCTTTTTGAGGGCGTGTTAGGGCTTCCATGCTGCAATAGACTGGATTCGCAAAGGTGTTTTGAATGTCGTAGGCAATACCTACTTGTACCATCGGGACATCTACCACAATTGTGGTACGTGCGGCTAGCGCTGCTGCTCCAGCTTGCAAGGCACGCTCAGAAAAGCGAATCAAAGACTTATACTCAAAGTCAGCCGTGGCATAGATTACCCGACGCACAATCTCATACTCTGCGGGTGAAAATACATGATCGCCAATTTCACTATCAATGATTGCTAAACTTTGAGCATCAGTTACGTGCCATTCCATTTTTGTCGAGCTTCTCAAATATTAGCTTTCAGCTTATCAGCTTCAGAGAGTTAGGAGTTAGGAGTTATAAGTTAATTAAAAACTTCTAACTCCTAACTACTCACTCATAACTCATTACTGGAAGAAGGCCGACTAAAAATAGGAGATAGGTAGGCAACCAAGACACCAATGAGAAACCCAGAGATATTGCGAACTAAAGGCAACCAGTCGCTTGTGCGTGTCACAACTGGCCCAATGCCGAAGGCAATAAACAAGATTCCCCACAAAGGTGAGAAAATTAAAGCCCATTGCCAAGCAAAAACTTGTCCTTTCTCGCGGGGTTGAGCTGCAAATCCACAAATCACCCCACCAATAACTGAGCTAATCAAGGTGAGAATCCATTGCTCTCGTGGCAGTCCGGGGACAACATTGCAACCCCCTTTGAGCAAACAGCCTTTAACCGATTCTAAGGCTTGCAGAATGGCTTGGTCTTCGCCTTGTTCGCGGACAAAATACAAATTACCGAAGCGGGTTTGCAGTTCTATCCAAAAAGTCCGGGGTAAAAGTTCATAAACGGCATCGCCGACACTAAAACTGAGGATGTTACCGCCACGAGAATCGGCAACTAGTAGAATGCTTTTGTCATCCAAACCCCAATATTTGATAACTGCCCTACCTGGGGTGCGGTCATATTGGGTTAATACTCGCAGTTTCCAGCCCGTATCGGCTTCAAACTGCTCTAATTCTTTGACAAGCTTTTCCTCTTGCAGCACAGGTAGAGATTTAGCTAAGTCTACAACTGGGGTAAAGGTGTTAGGGAGTAACTCAGGATTGTCATAAGCCAGTGCTGGGGGAGAATGCATCACCCAAATCGACCCAGCCAGGAAAAATATTGCAATAGATACTAGAATTCGTCGCCAAAAACAAGATTGCATGGACGTTTTTATACAAATATCAACGGTAAAAGCGAACAAGTTGTTTTAAAAGAGTACTAGAAAAATGATAGTTCTTTACACTTGTTTACTTTACTCTAATCTAGGGGATCAAAGCAAAAGGTTTTTGGGGAGGGGAGAGTAGCCTTTTTGGTATATTGGGATAAAGCACATTTTGTCAATAAGTTAAAATACTCAAAATATTCCTGTGGCTAGGGAGAGGGGACTTATATCTTGCACCTAGACCTGGCGATTATAAAGAGACTGTTGGTCAATTCACGGTGGGTTTGACCCCTCACCCCTAAAACATTGGTTTGGCGTTGCTTTCCCGCCCTGAAATAAATTTCGGGCTAATAGCTCAAGTCCGTTGAAACGGACTGAAATCAGAGTAATAAGGAATGATGGGTTAGACCCTCTTTTAATTCGCCAACAGTTTCTTATAAATCGCGGCTATACAAACCAAGTCCGCCTACGCGGACTAACGCAAAATTAAGGGTTTGAAACCCGCCTACGCGGGTTTTGCTTGTGTAGCCGCGACTTCCAGTCGCCCGGTGCAAGATATGAGGGGAGGAAGCTATAGATACTAGACTCATTCATCCTCTTTTTGATTATTATTATCGTCAAAGTTTTTAACAACTCAAAATTCACTAAGCTTTAGCGGAGTTCCCTATACAATAAATGAAAGGGGAATGATTAGAGGTGAGAGATGACTAACAAAGAATTATTAATCCAAGAAATAGAAACTTTACCGCCGGAGTTGCTAACAGAAGCACTCGATTTGATCCGTTCTATTAAAGTTAAATATACACAAAAGGAGTTGGAAGCAGATACGCTTGAACCTATTCCTTTAAGGCATTCTACAGAAACTTCTAATGATAAAGAGCAACTTACATACCGTCCTGCTTCGGGACGCTCCATTCTTCGACACGCTGGCACTTGGGAAGGTGACGACTTTGAAGAATGCCTTCAAGCAGTATATGCTACTCGTGGTCAAGCTAAATTTGATGACGAAAACCTATTTGAATAATGTATTTAGTTGATACAAATCATTGTAGTGCCATTATTTTAGGCGATCCCAATATTGTCCGTCGCGTGAACGAAGTTGGAGAAAATAACATTGCTACTTGCGTAATTGTCCAGGGTGAACTGACATTCATGATGGAAAAATCCCAACGCAAGGAAAATAATCTGGTTCGCTTGACAGAATTTCTAGAAGATATTCGTATATACCACATAACAGAAGAAACAGCAACAATTTACGGTCAAATTAAAGCAGCTTTATTCAATCAATTTGCACCCAAAGATAAAAATAAGCGGCGAAAAACTAAAATTGTTGATTTGGGTTTTGATGAAAATGACATTTGGATAGCTGCTATTGCACTGCAAAATAATTTAACTGTCGTTTCCTGTGATAGTGACTTTTTGCGAATTCAACAGGTGAGAAGCTTTTCGCTGTCATCTTGGGTTTGATTTATAGCATAGAGCTATAGCTGGATAATTAATTAATTTTTGCTCAATCTTCCTCATCAAAATTGTTTTCCCAGCTAGTGGCATCGTTGTAACCGTCATGAACGCGGTACACTTCTGCTTTGATTCGGCGATTTTCTTGCCTTAGCACTTCTCGTTCTCGCAACGTTAGTGGGGGTTTTTCATTGCTTGGCAAGCGATCGCTCGTCCGCCTCGCTGGTTTTTGGCGCGTGAAGTTTTTCCAAGCAGCCTTTGCGCCAATGAAAATGCTGCGTGTACCTACTTGCAGATTTTGAGCCTGAATTCTTGCACTATCAAGGCTTTGGTCAACTTGTTTCACGACTTGACTAGCACTTTTTACGCCTTCACTGACATCATCAGTTAAGTCAGTGAGTTCCAAGCCAGTCACGCGGATAGCCTCTAGAGTGGGTGGTAACTCCCGTGAGAGAGTATCAAATAGCTTTTCTGCACTGCGGGCTGCGCGTGCTAACTCCTGCAAAGCCGGTATTGCCGCCACTAAAACCGCAGTCAAGCTTGTGGCGACTAAAAGTAAGGAAAGTCCCAACCAAAACAGGGGTTCAATCACGGTTATATCATTTATGAGCGTTCTAATTGTTGGGGAAGCGAATCTGAGTCTTCAATAGATGTTTGTCGCTTCAAGACTTGGCTTTCTCGCTGACTGGCATCTACACCTGCTGCGATCGCTTCCTTTAATCTATCTAAAGTGTCATCCCAGTTTTGTAGTGCGATCGCAGAGAGACGATCTGCCTGAATTTGCACACTCATTGATAAATCTTCTGCCAATTCTGGGATAGCATTAGCAGATTTTTTCAAAATTTTACGCGTTTCGCGCCCTGTGCGTGGAGCCACGAGCAAACCGGTCAAAGCACCGATGGTAGCTCCCAGCATCAAACCGCCAATAAATACTCCAGAACGGTTATTAGACATCTTATTGTTTCTCTCCTTACACCCATTTTAGGTGGGTTTTCTCCCCTTGTAAGACTCAACCGATTTTATTCAGTTAATCTATGGTGACAAAATATCAGCCAGAAATGTTGCTTTTATTCATTAATATCAAGGCGATCTTGCTGGGTTGCTTAAGATTAGCGTATAGAAAGGGGAAGCGATGCCTGCGGCGGGCTATGCCTACGCTAGAAACCAATGCACCCGATGGGATCTCACTACACACTTCTCTCCGTGTCCCCCCGTCAGCCCTAATCATAAATGTTCATCTGAACCTGACATACAGCAGATTTCAAGGAAAGTGAGGTATACAACGGTTCGTCTGTTATCCAGATATAAAGCGTGTTTTATTTTACTTCTGAATTCTGCTGTAACTCATTTTGCAACTGTTCTTTTCCCAGATGTTAACTCTAGTTTCGGAAAATAACGCTGCCAGATTTGCCGTCCTAGCAAAAATAGACTGATAATTTGCCGCACTTGTTGAATTTGCATTTGTAGCACTTGATTTCTCTGCCGTAAGTTATAAATATTCTGCTGGCTGAGATAAATATTTTCGGGTGCTTTATTCAATGCTGCATGGGTACAACTTTCGTAGGCGGTTAATCTATCTGCTATGTATGCCAACTGCTGCTTAAGTTGCCACACCCGCCAAGCTACATACAGTAATATCAACGAAATGACGGTGTTAATTATGACAACTAAAATTACCATTGTTTATCTTGTATTAGCTTTGAGGAATTATTCTATATACTTGATTTGGCTCTTATTTAGCGATCAATAAACTAGAGGATAAAAATTATGGTACAAAGTAAATCATGGATTCTGGCAATAAAAAATAGTTATACCAATTTTAAAAAAGAATGCGACAAATAAACCATCTTTAGAGACGCGATTCATCACGTCTTTACCAAAGATGTGTTGCGATCGTTAATTAAATTGGTATTAGATGATACTCTGAGCGCCATTAAAAGGTTCTACTAGGTGAAATTAGTGTAACAAAGGTTGATGGCTAAAAAATCGCCAATTTGCCAATTTTGTAACAACGATATATCCACACCTTGTAAAACCACAGCTACAATTGCCTTAGATTCACAACTCGGTTTGCGAAATCAACCCGTATGATCGATAAGCCCCATCATTACTACCTCCCACTTCTTAACCTGATAATCTTAATCAATTTGCGACCTTTGTGGAATGTAGGCACAATTGTATAGACACTTCAACAGATAGTGAGAGAACTACACTAAACTCCTTGGAGACTTCCCAGTATCGCCTTTATTATTGTGCTGCTACCTCTACCAGTTTTCCACCCGTCGTGTGAAGTTAACTAATATTTCGCCTGTAAAAACCTCACTAATACAGCACGGTGGAAATAAGCCATTCGCAGTCGCTTCTCTTAACCTTTCTCTTTTCTTTGCCGAAGGCTTCCCCGTCAGCCCTTAACCTCTTCCCTGCTGAAGATTTCCCCCTGGTATTTTACTAATACTTTACCAATAATGATTATCTTTTCTATACATCCAGTAGGAGTTGAGGATGTCAAAAAAATCACCATTTAATAATTTCTTCCAAGCTATTCTTGCTGCCTTGACGATTGGATTTGTTGGGTGTGGAAATCAAGCTGCAAGAACTACATTCACTCAGACTAGCACCCAGATAAATGAGAATCTTCCCCAAGTTGTAGCAACTACAAGCGTACTGTGTGACTTAACCAGACAGGTTGCCGGAAATACAGTTAATCTCACCTGTTTAATTTCCCCTAGTGCCGACCCTCAATTTTATAAACCAAAATCGGAAGATCGGAAAGCCATTGAGCAAGCTAATCTTATTCTTTATACTGGTTACAATTTTGAACCAAATCTGATCAAGTTAATTAAAGCAACTAAAAACTCTGCACCGAAAATAGCCGTCGGTCAACTGGCAGTGTCTAAGACACAGAAATTTCAGGCAGGTGGTAAGAATGTAATCGATCCTCATGTTTGGCACAATACCAAAAATGCTATCAGAATGGTGGAGGTAATTAATAGTAATTTGAGAAAATTACAATCTAGTGATGCAGAGGCTTATACCAGTAACACCAAAAAAATTACAAATGAACTCACTCAACTAGATAGCTGGATTAAATCAAGAATTGCCAGTATTCCTACCAAAGAACGTAAGTTAGTTACAACATCTGATGCGCTGAGTTATTACGCCAAAGCATACGGTATTTCATTGGTAGGAGGATTGCAAAGTATTAGTAGTAACGAAAAACTGACAGCCGAACGAGTCAACAATTTGGCTACAAATATTAAACGGGCTAAAGTGTCAACAATTTTTGCTGAGGTGGAAATTAATCCTAATTTAATTCAATCTGTAGCCAAAGAAGCTGAAGTGAACATTTCTGACAGAAAGCTATATGCTGAGGGACTTGGTGAACCAGGAAGCGACGCGGATACTTATCAGAAAATGATGATTGCCAATACACGCACAATTGTAGAAGGACTAGGAGGGACGTATTTGATGTTTGAAGCCAAAGCTGCTAGATAGCTATAACATCAATTCAGATATCTGAAAAACTGAGTTTTTTGTAGTATCAAAAAACTCAGTTTATTAGTAGTAGGTTGGGTTAAGGAACGAAACCCAACATTTTATTCTTGTTCATGTTCAGTTTCACTGCTGTACCCTACAGGAAAGTAAGCTACAACCAAACCTACTGCCGTGGCAAGTTAAAATAGTGCATTAAACGTAGACGTAGACGTAGGTTGGGTGGAGCGGAGCGCAACCCAACATATATCAGGATGTTGGGTTACGCAAAGCCTCCAACGCCACTTGCTACAACTCGGGGAACCCGCGCAACGCAGTGGCTCCCCAACCTACATTTTTTTTGCAACATTTTAGCCTTGTCACGCCACTACATTGAAAGATTCTGTTACAACCCAAATTTCACACCTTCAACAGGCTTTTCAGGTCATCTTGAGGGTTTTTGGTTGTATCTCGGCGCGATACCTTTGTTGTGCAACGCCTAACTATTTCACTTACTTTGAATCTAAAATCTAAAATCTAAAATCTAAAATCTAAAATTGACTCACCATCCCCAAGTACCAGGAGCGCCTTTAAATGGTCCAACAATATCACTGGTTATCCAACCGCCGTAGAAGTTACCTGGTTGTGGTTGAACCTCTTCGCCATTAACGTAGCATTTATCCATTAAATGAGCATAAAAAGCTACATAGTCCTTGATAGATTCAAAGGCTAGTGTGGGTTTGGGGTAGAACCAGGCAGCATTATGGACTTCTTTCTCACCAACTCGGATTATGTAGTAACCAGCACTTCCCTTCCACTCACAAAAACTAGATTGCGGAGACATCTGTAGATATTCCATTTTGATATCTGCTGGGGGAATGTAGTAAGAAGGAGGATGACTGGTTTCTAAAACACGTTTGGCGCTGTGAGTATCTACAATTACTACTCCGTTAAAGATTATTTGGATATGTTTGGTTGTGTCCTCCAACAGAGGAGGACGGGGATAATCCCAAACTGATTCTTGTCCGGGAGCGGGTTCGATACGTTGAAAATTAACCATCATCAAGAGTGCTGTGTGCTGTTAGCAAGGCGTTGAGCCAGTGCTGAGTACTGAGAGAGAAAAAAGTAAAAGTATTTAGTAGGATGTACTTAGTGACGCAGCAACTCTTCTTGTGGAGTCACTGCGCTCTTTTAACTCAACCCTCTTCATCGTACCTCTTTAAGAGCATCAACTTGCTTGGTAAACAACTCAGTGAATAAACTAAGCACAGTCCGTTCTTCGCGCACTTTTATATTGGCACTGATGGACATACCTGATTGCAAGTTAACTTTTTTGCCCTTAATTACTAGAGATTGTTTATCTAATGAGATTTTTGCCGGAAATCTGTAAAACTGATGGGTTTGGTCTGGTGGTAATGCATCTGACCCTATCCCAATCACTTCTCCCTTGATATCACCAAACTCGCTGTAAGGAAAGGAGTCAATTCTGACATCTACTTTCATGCCTTTTCGCACAAACCCAATATCTTTGTTAGTGATGAAAACTTCTGCGATATAGTTTTCATTGGGGACAATTTGCAGCAGTTTTGTTGTTGGAGTTGCGACAAATCCAGGATTTTTTGCTTGCAAATCGAAAACTGTTCCAGCTACAGGTGCGCGGAGTTCTTGATATTTAACATTTAACTGGGATTGAGATATTTTACTATTGACATCTGCCAAACGCTGCTCATTATCCAGCACAACTTTCATGAATTGGCTATCGATTGTGGCAATCTGCTGTTTATTCTGAGCTATCTTATCCAAAATACTTTTATCAGAAACAGCCACCGTATTGCTTAACTCTTGTTGTCCTTTTTCGATATCAAACTTGAGGCGTTTATCTTCCTCGCCTAGTTGCGCTACTTCCGCCGTGCGGTTTTGGACTTCTTGTTGCTGGTTGAGATACTGAAGTTGAGAAATGCCACCTTCTTCTGCTAATACCTTTAGCTTGTTTAAAATCCCCTGTTGAATAGCCAAACTTGCTTTACTATCTTCCAGTTTAAATTGGTTTTGAGTAAGTTGTTTTCTGGTTTTCTCTACTTCCAACCGTGCTGCTGAGGAGCGAGAGTCTAATTCCTGTTTGGCCACTCTTAGAAGTTGCTGTTCATCAATTCCTACTCCAGAATCTTGACCCAAATTTTTTAATTGAGTGCGGAATAATTCATTTTCTGCTACTAATGCTGCCCGACTTTTCAGTAGAAAAGCAGTTTCTTGTGGCAAATTACCGCGCAAATATAACACTTCAGATCCATTGGCGGTACTTGCATTCATCAATCGGCGATAAATCTGGTTTTCTTTCATTAATGCAAGGCGAATTTTATTCAAAGAATTTAATTCGGCAACAGAGGCTATGGAATCAAAGGTTAGCAGTAAAGTTCCTGGCTTCACTTGTTCTCCATCTTTTACATTAACTGTTTTCACGACTCCACTAACAGGAGCCTGAACTTCTTTGACTGTTCCTTGCGGTTTTAATTGCCCTGTTGCTGGCACTACTTGCTCAATTTTTGCAAAATAAGTCCAAGCAATTCCGAAACAGGCTAGCCCCATGAGTGTAACCATGATTGTACGCGACCAAATTGGAGATTGGCGCAAGACAATGGATTGCTCAAATTCTTGATTGTTTAAGTTAGTGAAAGACTCTTGAGCAGCTTTCTGTTGTTTTGTCAGTACTGGTGAATCTTGCTTGACTCCATTTTTGTGATTGCCGTTTTTCTGATTGCCGTTGAGATGATTCCCATTAAGTTGAGTCATAACGATTTTCGGTTTTGGATTTTAGAGTTCGACTACGCTCAATCGAGCGATTTTGGATTTTTTTAGGGTGGGCAATGTTTCCCGATCGCAAAAACCTTTGCCCTCAAGAATGACTAATTACAAGTTTACATCTTGTTGCTGATACAGGTAATAATAATGACCTTTAGTAGCCATTAATTCTTGATGGCTACCTTGTTCTATAACCCTGCTATTATCCATGACAACAATCATGTCTGCATTACTTACGGTGTTCAGTCGGTGGGTAATAAAAAATACTGTATCACCCTTGAATGCTTTGGCTAAGTTGAGACATATTTGCCGTTCTGTGGGATAGTCTAATGCGCTAGTTGCTTCATCTAAAACTAATAATTTTGGTCGTTGTAAAACAGAACGAGCGATCGCAATTCTTTGTCTTTGTCCACCTGAGAGTGCAGAACCCCGTTCTCCCACCCGCGTGTTGTAACCGTTGGGTAAGTTCATGACAAACTCGTGGGCGCACGCCACCTGAGCCGCTTCGATAATTTCTTCGGTTGTGGCTTCGGGATTGGTTAGGGCAATATTTTCCTGAACGCTACCGTCAAACAATAATGTTTCTTGGGGAACTACGCCAATTTGTCGTCGCAGGGAATAAAGTTCTACTTTGGCGATATCATAACCGTCAATCAAAATTCTGCCGGACTCAGTTTCGTAAAGTCTCAGCAGTAATTTCATCATTGTACTTTTACCAGACCCACTTTGCCCGACAATGCCGATAAATTTACCTGGCGCAAATTCCAGGTTGACATTAGAAAGTTGCAGAGGGCCACTTGTACCAAAGCGGAAGGAAACATTTTCATATTTCACTGCTCCCTTAATGGTAGGTAAGGGTATATTGTAGCGGTCTGTTTCTCCTTCTTGTGGGGTATCGACAATATCGCTTAAACGCTCTAGAGACAAGGCTGTTTCTTGGAAGCTTTGCCAGAGTTGAGCTAAACGTAATATTGGGCTGGTGACATAACCCGATATAATCCTAAAGGCAATTAATTCGCCTAATGTTAATTGTTGTTGCAGTACTAAATAAGCTCCTACCCACAAAACTAGTAAGCTGCTGAGTTTGTTGAGAAAGTTGCTGGTAGAGTTAGCGAGGGTAGAAGTCACAACTGTTTTAAAACCAGCAGCGACAAATCGGGCATAACGCTCTTGCCAAGAAAAGCGCGATCGCAATTCGATATTTTGCGCTTTTACTGTTTGAATGCCTGACATCACCTCCACTAAATAAGATTGAGTTTCGGCGTTGCGTTCGGCTTTGGCACGTAACTGTCTGCTAATAGTGGGAGAAGCAATTAAGGTAATCACGACAAACACGGGGATTGTGCTTAAGCCGACTAAGGTGAGTTGCCAACTATAAATCAGCATCACACCGATATAAACCACCGAGAATAGAGCATCCAACCCCACTGTTAAGGCAGTACCCGTGAGGAATTGGCGGATATTTTCTAGTTCGTTGATGCGTGTGGAAAGTTCACCCACCGGTCGGCGTTCAAAATAGCGCAGTGGTAGACGTAGTAAATGGTCAATAATTTGTGACCCTAAACCCATATCGATCCGATTAGTGGTATCGACAAATAAGTAGGTTCGTAAGGTAGTCAACACTGCTTCAAATAGCCCGACTACTAATAGTAAAACTCCCAAAATATGTAGTGTGCCAATACTATTTTGAGTGATAACTTTGTCGATAATTAACTGAACGACTAGAGGATTTGCCAACGCTGCCAACTGCACGAAAAAGGAAGCGATAAAAACCTCTATCAGGACTCGACGGTGTTTTGACAAATAGGGTAGAAACCACCGTAAACTAAAGCGCTCTTGGGGTGTTTCTCTGGTAGCAGTGAGCAGTAATACCCTAACTTTGGGCGGAAAGTCAGTTGGATCGACATCTAATTGTTCAACCAATTGGGCGGGTTTGCAGCGCACAATTCCTTGGGATGGCACACCTACAACCATCGTATTTGCATCCGCTTCATATAAAACGGCAAAATTATCACCATAACGAATCAGCGCCGGTGTAGGAATGCGCGCGATTGAAGCGACTGGTATCTCTATCAACTGCGCCTTCAGTCCGATTAACTCTGCCAGGTAAGCAGTAACTTGAAACGATATAGTCCCCTGACGTTTGACTTGTTCAGTTAAGATGCGGCGAACCACCTCTCGACGAAACGGCATTTCTAGCTGCTTGGCGATCATTTGGAAGCAAGCGAAGGCTGAATTTAGCTCTCCCTTACCGCCAAAAAATGGGTATTTTTGTTTTGACGAATTCTTTGAGTTTTCGGGGGCTGTCTGGGGAACTATTTCGTCTGATGCGTAGGGAATAATATCTACATCGTCAGCGCTATCTCTATCTACTCTGGTTTCAGTTACCGCAAGTTCTATCTCATGACTATTTTCTAAGATCAAATCTGACGGATGTATACCAAGCAACCGTGCGGGGTTTTGACCTATAACCTGAATTTTGTCTCTATCATCGTCTGATTCTAAGCGATCGCCAGGTGAGAAATTCGTGATTGTACCGCCGCCACTGACAAACCAGACGCTTTTACTATCCAGTTGGTTGAAGGTAGTTTTTCCTGAAGGGAGATAGTGTATTTTCGCCTGTAGTAAGGCTTTTTCTGCCAGTTCTCTGAGATTTAAGGTAGCGATCGCTTGTTTTTGCCAATAGGAAGCGAGAATATCGAAAACTTCTACTAAATAACTGCGGTTCTTGCGAGCTTCGGCAAAAGCTGGGTATGAAGCCAGAAAGCTAAAATATGCTGTTGCACTCAAGGTTAAACATACTACTTCGGTGGAAGCGATCGCAGTTTCACAGGCCATATCGCGCAACAAACCAATTTCACCGATAATTTCCCCTGGTTGCAGTAATTTTAGGGTGATTGGCATTTGCGTCTGGGGGTCGTATCCCAACAGCCGCACTTGTCCCTCATAAATGATCGTGATGCGGTCTGGGAGACTTTCTTTACCGATGATTTTCTGACCGATGCGATAGCGCCAAGCTTGCAGTTGTTCTGATAGATTAGCGATCGCTCCATCTGGTAACTGCTCAAACCCCTCAATGGTGGTGAGAAATTCGGGAAAAGTGTTCTTAATATAAGTCATATAAAACAACTAAAAGTGAGGAATTCAGTCGAAAATATTAGGGGGTATCTCTTTTACTAACAGTGGCAGTGTTTGGTTTTATGCCAGCAGTGACAAGGCTTTTGTGAAATTCAGGTGTTTAAATGTGTAAAAGCACAGAGAGAAGGTTCGTCTAATTGCAGACCTGTATTTATATCACACGGTGACGATTGTTATCCATTTTTCAAAATAAAGCATAGTGTAAATAGATCGGTGACAAGTTATCACTTGGTTAACACTACATAATTTATACAAAATTAAAATCAATATTTAGCATTGCAAATATGCGATATGGATACTCATCATCAAACCAAGATACATAAACGCGGTTGTTAAATTTGGCGTTCCATATTTTAATTTATAACAATCAACATGAAAATATCACAGATGCTTTCCTAAGTAAATACCCTAGTTAAGAATTATGTAATAAAAAAAACTTTAAATTTCTGAATTATTTTTTACAAATTCTTGAATATAGGGATTGACAATATTACTAATGGCGAAAGTCAGCTTTCCTCGTTAAACAGCACCCATACCTAATTATTAAAGAATTCTCCATCACTTTTTTGCTAGCTTAATTTAATAAAAATTAACTAGAAAAGTAAAGGTAAAGATTTTTTGTCACCCTAGAGGAATCAACTATTAAATTTATGAAGGAAAGACAATAACTGCCTTCAGTGAATTTACTAGTTTAATTAATAGCAAGTCCATTAATCGCTATACATAAAATAACCCCACCCCGCAACCGGGATGAGGTTGTATGATTTTACTAAGTAATTACTCGCCTTTGATACTAGTAGTCTGTCAATAAATAATTGACGAATAAATTTTCTGTAGAGACGGCGATTTATCGCGTCTCTCCAACCGTCAAAATGGATTTGACAGACCACTAGGCAAGATTGGCACTCAAATTGACCTGTACAATCACATCGTTGTAATCTTTGTCACCACCATTGGCTAAATCCTCAAAACCAAAGGTATTATTTGCCAATAGTCGAATGTGATCTACCTTATCTGAGTTAGCACCCAAAAATGCAAAGTAAACATTCTTATTGCCATTGCCATTAAGAATTTCATCGGGTTTACCATCCACAATGATAAATGGTGCAAACAGAGAATTCGGGCCGAAAGTGCCAGTATAATTTGCAGTACCTTGGTTATCCACCGCCAAGTCAATGCCCGCAACACGCCCACGCATAGCAGCTTCGGTATAACCAGCTTGCCCAACAAGAATATCTGCTGTGCCATCGCCATTGGTGTCAATACCACCATTTTCATCAGCCACCTGATAGAAGCCGACAAAGTTGTTGTAAGATGCTTCTCTGTTAACTGTAAACTCAGCAGTTACTGATTGTGTCACACTCCGTAAATCAATCAGTTCGCCTTGAGATTTGCCTTGCAGACCAGTACCTAAAGATACTTCTTGATTGGTTGCTTGAATATCTACAACTAAATTCTGGAAGTTGAGAGAAAACCCTTCCTCTGCTGTGTTGGTATTGGTAGCTGAGGAAAAAACGACACTTGAAAAAGAAGCTTTTCCAGACAGTACAGCCTGAGTAGTACTGTTAGATACCATATAGAATCGGAGTTTGGTATTTGACTCAAATTCTAAGACATTTTTCAGGTTGTCGTGCTTGAAACCCTTGGGCATATTAGCAAGGGAGCAGAAAATCACCTTGGAGCGTAAAAGAGCAGCTTGTGTATAGCCTTCTGCACCAGGGGCTATGCCATCAATTTTACCTTCATCATCATCAACATTAAATACACACAGTTCATTCACCTCTTTAGAAGTGCTGGTTTTAATCTTGATTGAGATTTTTGCTTTATTGCCTTTAATCTTCAGCTTACTTTTGACACTAAAGATATCGCCTGTAATTAAGGTGAATAGAGTGGTAGGCGTATTTTGATCGGCAACCCCAAGGGTAAATGTATCACTAACTTGCTCTCCAGCAGTGTCTTTAGCAGTGACTTTAATGTTTAGATTACCTACATCCTTATTTTTGGGAGTCCCACTGAAGGTAAGGGTAGTAGGATCGAAGTTCAACCAACTAGGCAGTAGGTTATCATTTTCTAGAGTTGCAGTGTAAGTCAAGATGTCTTCAGAATC
The DNA here is from genome assembly GCF_017115095.1 of Nostoc sp. NMS4. Taxonomy (GTDB): domain Bacteria; phylum Cyanobacteriota; class Cyanobacteriia; order Cyanobacteriales; family Nostocaceae; genus Nostoc. Next base: position 19,733 of record NZ_JABXKI010000140.1, read on the forward strand.
TGCATCGCTGAAGGTGTCAACTGGAACAGTGAACTTGAAGACACTATCTTCGGTGGTTTCTTGGTCAAGAATTTCATTTGTCACCTCTGGCGCATGATTGAAAGGCGTACTAAACACTGCCAACGCCGAGTCATCATATCCAGCAGTATAGAGGTATTTGCTATCGGGACTGAGAGTTAGAGAAACGGCTCCACCAAGTCCATCGACACCATCTGTATCATCTTTTTGAACTTCTACAAAACTCAGTTGGCCTGTTTGTTGATTGCGCTCAAACACCGCAACTGCCGAATCCTGATATCCAGCAGCATAGAGGTATTTTCCGTCAGCGCTAACAGTGACAGAGTAGACACCACCAAGCCCATCGACGCTACTGATACCATCTTTTTGAACTTCCACATAACTCAGTTTGCCTGTGGTTGTATCCCGCCCAAACACTGCTACAGCCGAGTCATCATATCCAGCAGCATAGAGGTATTTTCCATCAGGACTGACAGTGATGGAGTAGGCACCACCAAGTCCATCGACACTATTTGTATTATCTTTTTGAACTTCGACAAAACTCAGTTTACCTGTAGTTGTATCCCTCTGAAATACCGCCACCGCCGAGTCCTGATATCCAGCAGCATAGAGGAATTTGCCGTCGGGACTAACGATGACCGAGTTAGCATTAGCAAGTCCATCGACACCATTGGTATCATCTTGTTGAACTTCGACAAAACTCAGTTTACCTGTGGTTGTATCCCTCTGAAATACCGCTAATGCTGAGTCATCATATCCCGCAGCATAGAGGAATTTACCATCGGGGCTGACAGTTACAGAAGCCGCAGCAGCAAGTCCATCAACACCATTGGTATCATCTTTTTGAACTTCTACAAAACTCAACTTGCCTGTTTGTTGATTGCGCTCAAATACCGCTACTGCTGAGTCTTGATATCCAGATGCATAGAGAAATTTACCGTCGGGGCTGACAGTGAGGGATTCAGCACCAGCAAGTCCATCGACACCATTGGTATCATCTTTTTGAACTTCTACAAAAGTCAACTCGCCTGTTTGTTGATTGCGCTCAAATACCGCTACTGCTGAGTCTTGATATCCAGATGCATAGAGAAATTTACCGTCGGGGCTGACAGTGAGGGATTCAGCACCAGCAAGTCCATCGACACCATTGGTATCATCTTTTTGAACTTCTACAAAAGTCAACTCGCCTGTTTGTTGATTGCGCTCAAATACCGCTACTGCTGAGTCTTGATATCCAGATGCATAGAGAAATTTACCGTCGGGGCTGACAGTGAGGAATTCAGCACCAGCAAGTCCATCAACACCATCTGTATTATTTTTTTGAACTTGTACGAAATTCAGGATTTTCTGCGTCATATTTCTCTTGAGATTGCAAGATAGTTAGTAAAAATGTTCTTTTCGAGCAAGGTGAAGAATGTACTATATAGCTTATTGTCTAATTTTGAGTAAAACCTCAGTAAATATACTATGTATTTTTGAGTTTGCGACTCATTCAAAGGCTTTTTATAAATCTAATTTATACAGATACTCAGACATACATACATAGCTGGAGTTATTAAAAATAGAGTCACAAAAATTTTCCCAACTTCTGAAAAAAGTTGGGAATCTTAACCTTTGGATTTTCAGTCGTCTAAAGTTGATGGACTATTGCTTTTGCCTATTCGTTAATAGACATCTGGTGAAATTAAATATGCGTTATCCAGAATCCTTATAGAGACGTAGTAGTGCTACGTCTCTACATTTTTTCACTCTTATATTTAATGAGGTGCAGCCAATTGTTCATCGGCTACCTGAACCTGAGCATTATCAGCAACAATTTTGCGGAATAAATCGCCTTCAATTGTCTCCTGTTCTGCTAGCAAATCTACTAAACGTTCCAAAACTACGCGGTTTTCTTGTAACAGTTCTTTGGCCTTGATGTAGGAATTGCTGACAATTTCGCGCACTTGGGAATCAATTTTGGCAGCAATTTCCTCAGAATAGTCTGATTTATTCATCCAGTCGCGTCCTAAAAATACCTCTGCACTCTGATTTTCCAGTGACAATGGGCCTAATTCTGACATCCCGAAGCGTGTCACCATCTGGCGCGCCATTCCTGTCACGTGTTGTAAGTCATTGCTTGCACCTGTAGTCACTTCTGGCTTCCCAAAAACGATTTCCTCGGCGGCGCGACCACCCAAAGTCGCAGTAATCCTAGATTTGAGTTGGGAACGGGAAATTAACCCCTGTTCTTCGTTGGGAGTAAACCAAGTTAATCCCAGTGCTTGTCCCCGTGGAATTAATGTAACTTTCTGCACAGGGTCATGGTCTTTAAGCAATGTGCCTACTAAAGCATGGCCAACTTCATGATAAGCAATCAAGCGCTTGCTTTTGCTGTCTACTAAGGCAGTACCTTCCATACCTGCAACAACTCGGTCTACAGCCGCATCAATTTCTAAAATGGTGACAGCTTCTTTGCGTCTTCTGGCGGTGAGAATGGCGGCTTCATTAAGTAAGTTGGCTAAGTCTGCGCCAGTAAAACCAGGAGTGCGGCGAGCGATCGCTTCTAATGATACGCTAGGATCGATTTTCTTATTCCGGGCGTGGACTTTCAAAATTTCTAGTCGCCCTTTGAGATCGGGTGGATCGACCATCACTTGTCTGTCAAAGCGTCCCGGTCTGAGTAATGCTGTATCTAAAACATCTGGGCGGTTAGTGGCAGCAATAATAATGATGCCAGTGTTACCTTCAAAACCATCCATTTCGGTGAGCAGTTGGTTGAGGGTTTGTTCGCGCTCGTCGTTACCGCCACCAATACCAGCGCCCCGTTGTCTACCTACTGCGTCAATTTCATCGATAAATATTAGACATGGGGCATTATCTTTGGCTTTCTTGAAGAGGTCGCGCACGCGAGATGCGCCCACACCAACGAACATTTCCACAAATTCGGAACCGGAAATACTGAAGAATGGTACACCTGCTTCCCCGGCGATCGCTTTTGCTAGTAAAGTTTTACCAGTACCAGGAGGGCCAATTAACAGCACACCTTTGGGAATTCGTGCGCCTACAGCAGTAAATCTTTCTGGCTGTTTTAAGAAAGTCACAACTTCTTCAAGTTCTTCTTTGGCTTCTTCAACCCCGGCGACATCTTCAAATTTGACTCCAGTTTTTGCCTCCATTTGGAAGCGAGCTTTGGATTTGCCAAAATTCATCGCTTGGCTAGAAGCATTAGTAGAGCGCCGGAGGAACAATAGCATGAAAGCTCCCAATGGCAAAATCCACATCAAATTAATCAACAGTCCAACAGCAGCGCGACTGTTAGCAGAGGAAACCTCACCAAAATCAACATTTTTGTCTTTGAGAATGTTGATTAATTCTGTATTTTGTGCTAGGAGTCTCACCTGTTGCGGTGGTGTATTATCTTTTTGCCCCTTGAGATAAACCCTTGCTAGCTGTTCGGTTTCATCAAGCTCGACTTTTTGGATTTCTCCCGCCTTCGCTTTCTTGAGCAAATCGCCATAATTTAGAGAGGCGTTGCTGTTATCTGCCTTTTGTGCCATGACAGGAGTACTTCCGAAAATTCCTGGCAACATAATCAAACTAGCGGCGATGCCGACGGCGGGCAACGCCTTCGCACCAAACCAAGCAACGCGCTTTGAGGACTGCCTTTTTATCAATGCTTTTTTTCCCGAATTTGTCATAATAATTACCCTTTGTCTGCTGGCACAAGTTGAGCTATGGTTTTATGCCTATTCTTCTAGCAAAAATTGTAATAACTGGAAATTACACTTTTCTTATCTAGTCTAACTTCCACATAAAATCATTCCCAAGTTTCTTCTGGTTATTCCATCAAGTTAACTCATCCCATGCAGGGGGCAGGGGGCAGGGAGAATATGCAGTATTGGGTTGGACTCCAGCGAAACGACAATAGGGTGAGCATTATAATGCCCACCCCACAATAACGAACTATTTGCTGTAATCTACGTAATTGAAAACCGCCGTTTTAAATGATAGTTATTTCTGCCAAGCTGCACTAGTCGAACAGACTAAGCCACAACACTAGCAGAGAAAACGAAGTCATTTGCAGTCAGGTTAGTTGAGGTAATTTGTAGTAATGAAGCCAACTCTGTATTTCCGATTTTTACGATAGTGTCAGCACCCTGTTGCAATAAGGTTAAGGCGCTAAATTGAGTGACACCAATCCCGCCCAGCCCGATTTTATCAATACCGATCGCAAAATCAGTCACAATATTCTTGCTAGTTGGCAGACTGGCGTTAGCAATCCAGAACTGGTCAGCACCAGCACCACCACTCAGACTATTACTACCCTTTTGACTAGCAAATAACACATCATCACCATCGCCACCAAACAGCGAGTCATTCACACCGGAGAAGAGTTTATCATCACCAGAACCACCATACAGACGGTTATTGCTACCTTCACTTTTGAGGGTATCATTGCCCGAACCACCGAAAGATAATTGACGAGAACCTTCAACTACTGTCAGCTTATCAGCGCCCGCGCCTCCAAACAAATTATTACTACCATTGGCTTCGACTACGGTAACTTCATCATTACCATTGCCACCATCAGCACTAGTATTGTTAGCAGGACTATTTGCACCAATCAAAACTTGGTCGTTACCGTCTCCTGTGGACACTAAAGAGTCACTGCCGACTACCACCGTGTCATCACCGTTCCCAGTTTGGATTGTGTTACCTTTAGTACCTTGTACAAAGTCTGCCCCGTCACCTGTAAATAGAGTTTGATTTGGCTTGGGGGTGACATCATCGCTACTGGTAGAACCAAATTGAAGGTCTAGTGTTGTTAGTCCAACAGTGCGACCATCAAACCCTGCGGCTGTAAAGTAGTGAGTATTGCCTACACTTTGAGAATCCAGAATTGTTGCTTGACCATTAGTAGTTTCTTCTGAAGTTAAGACTTCTTTAGTGGAGGGAACTATATCCGGGCCTCCCACCAGTGCTTCTGTAATGGCACGACCTTTTAAATCGCCATTACTGGGAATGTTTAACCCCAGAATCCGAGCAAGTGTAGGCGTTACATCGGCATTACTAACTGGCGCATAGTCCACATAGCCTTGTTTAAAGTCAGGGCCAATAGCCTCCATATTATTGAAGGTGTCACCTCGCCCAAAGCTGCCATGCATTCCCTGCCCTTGCTGTAATGTTGTATCAGCAATCTCTACTTGCGCTTGAGGGTTGTTTGGGTTATTTGGGTCAGTGCTAAAGGTTTTGAAGTTGATCACAATCGATGGAACTGGTGTTTTAGCATCACCTTTTAGCCCGATCGCACTCAGAGGTAAAGCACCTGGGATGTTTCCATAGGCATCATCTACAAAAATACCACTGATGTAGTCTTTCTGTGCGAGCAAATTCACTACCTGTTTAGCTAAATCAGCATTGCCATTGGGCAGATAAATTAAGTCAGAACCACCATTTGCAGCGACAACAATCTTTGTACCTAAGTCAAGTTTGCCATTAATTACCTCACCTGTACCACCAATTACACCATTCCCAGAAATAGGACGTTGACCTTTTGTAGCATCAACAATCGCATACTGGATGTGGTTGAGGTCTGGGGGAAGGGTTGTCGGGTTAGGATCATATAGAGGTAGATTGAGATCGTGAGCCAAATCAATTGCCACAAAACCTGCTGGTAAAAATCCCGGATTTACACCTGCATAAGTTTGGGTGGCAGCATAACTTGTAGTTTTTGTACCTTGACTATCAATAGCTTGTTTGCTGATGGTAGAAAAACCGTGGTCGGAAGTCACAAAGACATCAGTAGTCTTGTCTAAGCCTGTACTCTTGAGATAATCAAGAAGTTGCTTTAAGTTATCATCAGCATTTTTCACCCCAGCTTTGGAAGTAGGGCCATTGATACCTGGTGTCAAGGTGTTTAAGCTATCACCTTGATTGTGTTGACTACCATCGGGATCTCTTGACCAGTAGACCAATGCAAATGGTTTACCGTCTTCTTGAAACTTGGGTAAAATTACCTTGGTTGTGGCATCTGCAAAGTATTTTTGTTGAGCCACATTAGCATCTAGAGTGCCAGGAGTTGTATTAGTACCAGCTGGTTGGACTCGCGGTGTCGGTTTTACATCTAAACCGGCGGCTTGTAAGCGAGTAACAATATCTGGATCGAGGGGAACAGCAGCAGGTGAACCGGCGGCTGTAGTTGGTGGTGTTGCACCATTTGTACTATCATCAATAATGATTGTATCGGGAGTAGGAATAGTACCTGTAGTACCGCCTTCTCGGTTAACTTGTGTGACATCTTGGATGGCAACAGGCCCTAATTTACCAACTGCTGCTGTGTTGAAACCCTGCGATCGCGCATAAGCTAAGAGTGACTCTTCATCTAAAAAGTTGTTACCGGGAAACTTTTCATCAATATCGCCTAGAACAGAATCATTTTCGATGAATGGGGTAACGCTACCGTTGGCATTAGCACTGGGAAAACCAGTGTAGATAGTGTTGCTAAAGTCACCTGTATCACCAAGATAATGCCCTGTGGCGATCGCCGAAGCATTGGGGGTGGTAAACGTCGGAAACAGTGAATGACTATTGGCGAAACTAACTCCCTGTTGACGAATACTATATAAAGTTGGGGTATCAATGGGATTTACAGAACCGTTCCGCAATCCATCTGCAACAAAAATAATGACATTTCTACCGTTGCCGTTTGTATCAGCCATGCCGACTACTCCTTAAGTATTATGAGCTACGCCTACGCAGCAATTGTGTGTCTATAAATTGAGCGATTAATTACACTCAACCCAAGCAAAAATTATTGGCTACAGAAACCTAAGTAATATTTGGTAACAAAATGCTTGGTGTCCACACAAGTCAGTGCAGACAATTAAATGAACTTAACTTTGGTTACGTCTCAAAAGATAGTTGTTCAATGTTTAAGGAAAGTTATAAACAAGTTAAGATTTGGGGTAAAAAGTAGAAAGAGCTTTAGAGGATGTTTGCAAATCTACGATTTGCTGGGGGTCTTAAACCCGGTTATTCAGACGCGACGCTCGTTCCTAGCTCTAAGCGAAGCCATGCCGTTGGCGCAGCCTCTCGTAGAGAAGGCTTTACGCTGCGCTACCCGCTTTTTCGGTCAAAATTCATTCTGAATTCTGACTCCTGAATTCTGACTCCTGAATTCTGTTCGATAATTTCTACTTTGACCAGAACTTTATCTGTTTTTGCAACACAACCACTTTATCTATATCTAATTTTAAGCCTTAGAATAATCAAGTTAAAAATTAACGTCACGCTGTTAGCAAGAATAATTGGTAAGGATTGTAAATAAATTCCATAAATTAACCACAAAAAAGTACCACTTATGAAAGTAATTAGCGTAACCAAAGAAACATCTTTTGCTGATTTCCTTTGCCATATTTTAAACATCTGTGGCAAAAAAGAGATTGTGTTTAATATGGCGGCAACTAATCCTAAAATTGTTATAAAATCCATACGATGCAACGATATTATAGTGTTTGCTAATAAACTAAGGTATACCTAAATCTTTTCTAATCAAAATAAGCAGCTTTTAAAGCGTACCTCACCAAGTCAGTAACTGCCAGAATAATATACAGAATTTTTATCCTCAACAACTTTTTGGAATACAACCATCGAAATCCGGTTAGGTGTATTGAAGCGTAGGTATTACAGCAAAAAAATGGCGTTGCTGAATGGAAATAATTTCTATCACGCAGAGACGCAGAGTCCCAGAGAGTAAGAGTTGAGAATACTTGATCTTTGAATTTCATTTTCAAATTCAGCAACGCCAAAAAAATAATTTTATTATCGAGTTTGAACTAAAACGGGCTTAGTAGCAGGAACTACTTGCTCGATAATATCAGCAGCTCGACTGACTCCCCCTGCGCTCTGAATGGCTTTTTGTAATCTAACTGCATTCTGTTTGTAAGAGTTTTCTGTCAACACCCGCTTAATTACTTGTCGTAGCCTGGGGACACTCAAGTGAGCTAAGAGTATCATCTCGCCAGCCCCCGCCCAAGCCAGACGTGCTGCTGTTCCTGGCTGATCGTTGGTAATTGGAATACCTACCATTGGTACACCATTACTCAAAGACTCCAAAACAGTATTTGGACCAGCATGAGTAATAGTGAGAGTCGCTTTTTGAAGCAATTCCAACTGGGGTGCATATTCTACAACTAAGGGAGAACCGGGTAATTTTCCTAGTGACTCTGGACTAGTTGAACCACCCAAAGAGATTACCAATTGTACGTCTAATCCTTCACAAGCCTTAGCAATACATTGAAAAATCCCTGGCAGACGATTTTGTATAGTACCCATAGAGGCATAAATTAGCGGTTGTCCAGTTAACTGTTCATAAGGAAAAGGGACAGGTTCCCGACTGCTTGGATTATGATATGGTCCGGTGTAATACAAGCACTGGGGTAACTCCTGCCTGGGGAAGTCAAGCTCGGCAGGTAGTTGAATCAACTGGGCTAGTTGGGAGTATTGATCGTTGGGATGAGAGTAAGGGGACAATTTCCACCTTTGGCGATACTCATTCAACAGCTGGTGGATAGGTAGCTCAAGGCGGTTAAATAAATAATAAGCTCCTTGGTTACGTAGACGCGCCCACGGGCTTGGGCTGTAGTTCCAAGATGTAAAAAAAGGAGGAACCCCTTCTTCTTGGTTAGGGAGCAAGCAGCCACCACTAGAAATGAAGGGAATATCTAAGTAATCTGCAATAGTCCCTCCCCCTGGCGAAAGCTGATCTACTATCAGTGCTTCTATACCTGCTTGTTTAACTGCTGCTGGACCTTGTTGGAGTAACATAGCTGCTGATTGTTGTACTAGATAGACGGTGTACTTTAAAGCAGCCAACCCACTCAGTTTCCCCAACTTTGCCAATGATTCTTTTCTCATACCGCCAGTAAACTCAGAGCCACCAATTTCCCTGAATTCCAATCCGGCTGCCAATGTTTTGGATTGAGCGTCAGTAATTCCTAATACAGTAACGCGATGACCGCGTTGTTTTAGTTCACGACCTAAAGTGGTCATGGGGTTGAGATGACCAGTGGCTGCGGGGCAGATGATGCCAAAATGAGTCATGTAGCAATCCTTGTATTACGTGCAATATAGGAATCTGACTTAGAACGTGAAGAAAATACGGGAACTATTTTTCTCTACTTTTCTATCTTTATTTTTGCCAAAGATTTTGAAACAAAAAACTTTGTATCCCCTTATAAAGGATGGTATAAAATTATTAAAAATACATTATTTTTAAGTAAACAAATAATTAAATTTATAACTAAAATTTAGACTAAACTCCAGTTATAAATAAAATTTAGACTAAACTCCAGGCGAAGAAAATAACACTGAGAAAAACTTAGGGAAAAGCTTTAGATATTGAATTTGTATAATTAGGGCGGGCAAGATGCGCACTACACAAGAGGTTTACTTAATTTTATTATTCAATTTAGATATTTTTCAGCTTATAAATAGATATAAAAAGCGAGGAAGTATTACTCCCTCGCTTGAGCAAAATTGCTACAGCTTAACTAATGAATGAATGTTGAATCTAAGCTGTAATTATTTTTTGGCTAAAGGATACTAGCAGAAAAAACGAAATCATTGCTTGTAAGGCTAGTTGATGTAATTCCCAACAATGAAGCCAACTCTGTATTTCCAATTTTCACGATAGTGTCACGACCCTGTTGCAACAGTGTTAAAGCACTAAACTGAGTAACACCAATTCCACCCAGCCCGATTTTATCAATGCCGATCGCAAAATCAGTCACAATACTCTTGCTAGTTGGCAGACTGGCGTTAGCAATCCAGAACTGGTCAACACCAGTACCACCACTGAGGCTATTACTACCCTGTTGACTAGCAAATAACACATCATCACCATCGCCACCAGACAGGGAATCATTGAGATTAGAGAAAAGTTTATCGTCGCCGGAACCACCGTAAAGACGGTTATTGCTACCGCCACTGCTAAGGGTATCATTACCTGAGCCACCGAATAATGATTGGCGAGAACCTTCAATTACTGAGAGATTATCATCACCTGCCGCCCCAAGTAAATTATTACTTCCACTGGCTTCCACTACGGTAATAACATCATTCCCGTTGCCACCATCAGCAGTAGTATTTTGAACGGGGCCGTTTTGACCAAGAAATATCTGATCGTTACCCTCTCCTGTGGACACTGAAGAGTCGCTACCGACTACCACCGTGTCTTCACCGTTTCCCGTTTGGATTATATTACTTTTAGTACCCTCTACAAAATCTGCTCCGTCACCTGTGGATAAGGTTTGATTGGGCTGAACGGTAATATCATCGCTGGTAGTGGAGCCAAAATTAATTTCTTCAGCTTGAGGTTGACCTAAACCAGGAGCAAGGTTAAGGGGCTTCTCTAACTTCAGTTGGAGAATCTCATTGTTGTCTATGACTGGATTTTGAGGATCGTTCCCAGGGCGACCTGTAGAAAAGGGATAATTGTTGTCATTAGCGACCAAAATGGTATTTTTGTCAACAACTAGAACATTTTCAATGGTTTGGAATGGGAAATCGAAGGTAGTTTTGCCATCTCCATTTAGATCGTTGGGGTCTTGGATGTTTAACAAGTCTGCAACTTCTTCTTTAGCGACATAGCCATTAGAATCTGTTTTAGACAAATCTATTTTGTAGATCCTCTTAAATTTAGCTGCATCCCCTTGATTGTTATCCCGTTCAATGACTAGGTATTCATTATCATTAATGACTGCTAAATCCCCGATAGAATTTGATGGATTATCCAATCTGTAGTTCAGCTTTTTATCAGTGTACTTGTGGCTGGCTAAATCAAATTCGTTAATCCGCAAAGCGCCAGGAGTATCGCCTTGAACCGTACCTTCTAATAAGAAATAAAGCTTAGTTTTGCTGGCGTTAATTGCTCCACCCTCAAAACCTTTGGAACTACCCAAATTAGCAAAGGCATCTCCTGAAAGCACATCGGGGTTTTGTGGCGATCGCACCACATTATACTGAGGATCATCTCTGAGTTTATCCCGTACTTTATCCGCGATATCTGGGAAATCACTAAATAGCGCATCTACTCCTAATTGATAGAACTGCTGAATTTCTAGCTCTAGCTTACCTTTGTAATCTGCTGCTAAATATTGATCTTCGGCGCGGAAGGTGTAAGGATGAACCTGCAACCCAGCGTTGTGAGCATCTTGAATTAAGGTAGTGGGAGGTAATGTTGTCTTATCAGCATCATTGACTGCTCCATCGCCATTGACATCATCAGCTTTGCCATCACCATTAGCATCAGTACCTTTGACGCTAACAATCATCCGTTTCCAAGGGCCAATACCATCAGCATAAGTGGCAACTTCAGCCAAACCTTCGGGTGTTCGCAAGTCGCCATAAGTACGAGTGTCACCACTTACCTTCAGGTCATAAGGCTGACTTTCGATAATCTTGCCGTTAATATCAATGTCACTAGCATCTAAAAGCTGGATAAGTGGAATATCCACCCCTGCCGCCGGCATGATAGTATCATGCAGTTCTTTGAGATTACTCACTTCAAAGGACTGGATAAAGATGCGAGTAGGGTCAGTAAAGTTATTTGCCTTCAGCGCATCAATTAGTAACTGACTGATGTTTCTGTTAGCTTTGTCTGTGGTTCCCACATAAGTGGCTTCATTGGCCAAATAGGTCGGGTGCTTAGTTTCAGGATAGATACCAATCTTTTTACCTGTCTCGGCTTCGACTTCCTTAACCAAATTGATGATTTCCGTAAAGGTCGGAATTTCAAATTGATCGTCAAAGGAATGATCTCGGAAAGGTAGACGTTCTTCAGCGCGTAAAGTCTTGATTTCAGCTAAAGTGAAGTCTTCAGCAAACCAACCTGTAATTGTGTTTCCATCTAAACTTACTGTTTTTTTGCGATCGGCAAACTCTGGATGTTTGTAAACATCTGTGGTTGTGTTGCTGAAATTGACAGTACCATCAGCGTTCAAAACTGCTAAAGCTGGTTCATGGCGAGCAATTAACACACCATCTTTTGTCACAACCAAGTCAGGCTCAATAAAGTCAGCGCCGCGCTCAATTGCTTGTTTATAAGACTCTAAAGTATGCTCTGGACGATAGCCACTTGCACCTCTGTGACCAATAACTTTAGGTGCTTCTCCATCTAAAGTTTTGAATTGGTCGGGTGTCGCAATGGGAGCCTCTAATAATTTACCAGTGGCATCAAAATGCAGCAGGTAAGGGCCAAACTCGTCTCCAATCCAGATTGTCCCATCTTTATCAAAGACAAATGACTCTACATCAAAGTCTGCACCAGTCAGTAATCTGTCGTTAGTTCCCTCATTCACAATTTGGAAAGGAACTTTGTTGTTAGGGTCAGATAGTTGGATGTAATCTAAAACTTTAACGCTTCCGTCTCCATTCTCTGTTCCCTTAAAACTTGGGTCTAGACGATTTATCCGTAGTAGAAAATCTGCACTATTGTCTTTGCTGCCGTAACCGTTATCTGAGAGGAAGTACAAAGAGTTACTATTAGCAAATTGAACACCGCTAAAGCCCTGTATTGGCTGTCCGGGGAAAGGCCCAGTTCTGCCATTGGCTGAAATTTCTGCACCAGAAGCGGGCCCATCACTAAAGGTATCAGCAGGTAATGAGGCAAAACCAACTAATTCAACTTGAGGTACTGGTGTTGCAAGTAGAAGTTGACCGCCGCGACTGTGTTCGCCATTGAGTACATTCAACTGGTTGGGATCTACGCCATTGACTACACCGCTAGCTTGGACATCAAATAGGTAGGAACTGCGATCTAGTTGAGGATTAGAAGCGGCTTCGATAATCCCAGAGCTTTCCCAAGAACCAAAACTACTATTAAAGGCAGTACCTTGGGCATTTTGGTCAACTTCAAACAGAGGTTTAACAGTATCGCTAGCAATATCGTAAGACCAAACGCGATCGTTACGCTCCTGGGCATCGATGATTTCTCCACCGCGACCTGCTGTATCTTCTTGGAGTAAGAGTTTGCCATTTTGGTCAACAGTTACGTTGTCGTAGCTTACTCCTGTATTTGGGCCACCAGTTAGTACCAATTCAAAGTTGCTAATCTCTGCTGTTGGGTCACTTGCGTTCAGGCTGAAGCGATAAGCCTTACCGTAAGGATTTTCAAAAGTGCCATTAGCTAGTTGATCTTCGGTTCCAGTGGTGACAAAGTAGAAAGTACCTGGATTGTTTGGGTCTTCGGTTATATCTTCAATACGACGGAAGTTTGTGGAACGTAACACTCCATTGTCGCTACCATTTACCCAATCACTCAGAGGTTTACCGGCATTAAGTAACTCGTCGTCTGCACGGTCTTCTGTACCTTTAGTATTATAAACTGCTGACCGATCGACCTTAGTCCAGGTAGCTTTTACCTTTGTTCCTTCGGCGACAGTTTCATTGTCATAACCTGTTACCTTCAAGACGTACAAATCTCCGTCTTTCAAGCCATTGGGGTCTTCGGCTGTCTGATTCCCAACGAACAGATACAGTTCGCCATCACCATTATCTTCGGTTGATAATAGTACTGTTTTACCTGAATTGGTGGCGCGATATTGAGATGCTGCTAGTACGTTTTCTTTGGCAAAGCGACCCAAACCATCTATAGATTGAGCTGTACCATCAGTTGTTACTGCCCAACCTAAACTATCAGCATTCTGCTCATCGGCGGTAAAGAATATTGGCCCGCCTTCAAAGCCATAGGTTGCTAAGTAGGCTGAACAGAATCGGCCAAAGTTAATACCTGTTTGTGTGACAGCATCAGATGTAACTGTAATCTTGCCTAATTCATTACCTTTACTATCAACCGCTTTCTCTATTAGGTCTTTACCACCTACTAGCTTCCAGTTTTTGTCAAATTGCAATAGCGAAATTCTACCACCTGTAATTTGTCCAGAAATTGTGCTGGAAAAATCTGTTTTAGTAGTGTCGCTCAATTCATGGTTGACAAATACATAATAAGCATCGTCAGTTTCATAAATGCCTAGACCGTCAGGGATGCCTGTAAAAGCATACTTTTCACTACCACTGGGGACAAAGGAACCAAATTCACCCTTTAGTAATGGGATTTCATCGCCAACTGTCAGTAGTTGATTTAGTCTGTAATTCGATCCATCAAGTGCCTTAACATAGGCAGAAGCCGTTGTTCTTCCGTTCTCAATTGCCATAATTTAGAATGTTTTTTGGGTATTTGGATTTAGATGCATCACAAACTATTCCAGTTCTCTAATTACATCGCTTTAGCAAAAATCACATTCTCACTCTATAAGCTGGAATTAGAGAAGTATTTCAGAATTACAAAAGCATAGTTAAGTCCATTCACATTTTGCCATTAGTTCCGAAAACATATTTACAAACAACGTCTTTTATCAGAGTGATTTAAAACTGTAATGCTCGTAAAATGTTAACTACTAATCTGTGTTATCGAGTAAGAGTGTGCCACTAAATTCTGAGTTTAAGTTTGTCGATAGTAGTTATGAGAGAACTTAACCTTGGAAAATATGTTTACATTTAAAGATTAAGAAAAGGATAAGTGAAACGAAACAAATGATTAAAATACGTCTAAATAAAAATAATTTTTGTTAATTTTTTTGAAAAAATAGCACGGTTAATATATAGCAATCCTAAATGAGTCGTGAAAATCTCTGATTCCTCCTCTGCGTTCTCTGCACCTCTGCGGTTAATTTATTTGTATCCCCTCAAAATTTCGGGGTAGAAATTATTCTGTTATCCATGAGCAACCAAAGGAATTAAAAGAAGATTTCTCTCGAATAATAGCTCCCAAAGATGGAATATGACCGATTTGAGAAATACGGTCACGTATGTATTCAAAAAAATTCAACTCAAGGGAAGTGAAAGCTGTTTGTTGAGGAAGTAATTTGAGTTGATAACTCCATTTGCTTGGCAGGTTGAAATTTATATCTGGTTTGCCTTGTTCTCCCTTCAGTCGATTGTTTTCGTCTCGTAGTTTTTGGTTTTCTTCTTCTAACTCTTTGATTTTTGAACTGAGTTGTTCTACCAGGTTCAATAATAATTCTATGGTTTGACGCAGTGACTCGTCTGCAATCTCTTTTGGGTCGATAGATTGCAGTAATGCCGACATTGATTTCTCTAAGGATGCTGTGTGCGTCATGCCTTATATTCTACGACGCAAGCTGTACCAATGTTCCTTCTTATTTTTCTCCTTACCCCAACTTACTGAGCGGATACCTGAATTCTTACTATGAATCTTGTCCCTCGACAATTTCTTTTTGGATAAAACTAATTTGTGCAGCTAATTCTTGCCGAGTAGAAGCTTTGAATAGATATCGGAAAACAAACCAGATTAAGTAACCAATTCCAGTCAACTCGAAAGCTAGATTTAACTGAGGAATTTCATTTATTACATCTAATACAGCTAGAATTATTTTAACTGCTATAGTCGCTGTAATAATTGTAGCAAAACAAATAATTGGCATCTGGTATTCAGTGGAAAAGCTACCTAAGTATTTAGGTAATTGCTCTAAAAACGCAGAGAATTTACCGCCAATTGGCTGCCATTGAGGTAAGGGTTGATTATCAGGTATTAGCGATGGTTGAGGTTCAAATTTTGAACTTTCAACTGCTGCGATTGTTTCGGTAGATGTAATATCAATAGATTTCGATTGTTGTACTTCGTTCTCCCGATATAATGGTTTATCAGCAGGTATTAGCAATGGTTGAGGTTCAAATTTTGAATTTTCAACTGCTGCGATTGGTTCGGTAGATGTAATATCAATAGATTTCAATTGTTGTACTTCGTTCTCCTGAAGTAATGGTTGATTATCAGGTATTAGCAATGGTTGAGTATCAAATTTTGAACTTTCAACTGCTGCGTAGTTTACCGCCGTAGGCATCGGTTCAGAGGATGTAATATCAACAGATTTCGATTGTTGTACTTTACTCTCTTTAAATTTCCTCTTTTCTTCAGGGATAACAGTTTTCATTTGCTCACCACGGATGTCATCTTTAGCGAGTTTCATCAGAGGGGAATAAATGGCATTATACATATCCCTTGCCATATTCACCGCACCTTTAAAACCCATATAAGGGCCATTGTGGTAGCCATGACCATTCACATAAGGCAAATGCAACTTCTTCACCAATGCACCCACCCGTGGTCCAGTCAAAACCAAATCCGGCTTGACCATCTCCAGCACTTCAAAGAACTCAAGTTCATTGCCATCATCAATATAGATAGTCCCTTCTTCACCTCTGGCAATTACCTTTTCAAAATCCTCTTGGTGTCCAAACTTCGACGACATCGCCACCACTTTCATCCCCAAATCGTCTTCCAGAGCCTTTGTCCAGTGCCACAAACGTGGGCCACCAGTCCAAATACAGACTTTTTTACCACTCAAGCGCTCTTTGTACCACTCAAGCTTCGATTCATATTTAGCGACTTCTTCCGCAATCACCGCTTCGGCTCTATCTTCAATTCCAAAGAAAGCCCCGATTTTGCGTAACCCTTCCTTAGCATAGTCAAAGCCCCAAGTATCCACATCAATCCGGGGAATGCCGTATTTTTTCTTCAACTCATTGGCAATATATCCCGCAGACCGCGCACAGTTGGTAACATTCAACTGCGCTCTGTGCATTCCACGCAATGAGTCATAAGTACCATTCCCAGTAAAATGGGCGATAATTTGCACACCCATTTTTTCCATGTACTTTTCAAGGACAAAGGTATCTCCTTGAATGTTGTAGTCACCAATCACATTGATAGTATATGGGCTGGTAATTTCCGGCTCATAAGTTCCTACTTTATCAGTCATCCACCCCATGTTAAAAACGTGGTGTCCTTTGGATTGACTCACCCCAGCAAAACCCGGACACTCCACAGTGAAGATATCGACATCACCCAGTTCTTTTTCGACTTCTTTGACTACAGGCTTAATATCATCGCCAATCAAAGCAGTAGAGCAGGTGGTGTACACCATCATCCGCTTAATGTCAGGAAATTCTGCAAAGGCTTCCAGCATCGCCTTTTTGAGCAGCTTTTCACCACCGAAGACAACATGCTGTTCCTTCATGTCCGATGACCAGACATATTTAAGTTGGAAGTTGCCATTGTCGCTAGGATAGCGTTTGGTGTGCCATGTATCATAGGCACAGCCTACAGGCCCATGTATCAACTGGATAGTATCCTTGAGAACACCACCAATTACTAGCTTTGCACCACAATAGCTGCATCCGCGTTCAGATAATGAGCCGGGAATGGTTTCGACGTGGGCGCTAGGGAGAAACTGGGTTGTATCTTCTCCTTTCTCTTTAATATATATGTGCTTCTCCCGTTCGGGGATAGTTTCGTCGCACTTAAACAACTTCATTGGCATGGCTGATTGCTCCAGTTGCAATTTAGAAGAAGACAGACTCTTCTAATATGTAATTTTTGTCAGAAACTTGTTGGAGTTCCTTGATTTCAAAATCCTATCAACCTTTCTAATTAATAATAGTAAAGCTGATAACAATAACGCAAATTAATATTGCAAAATAGTCATAAAGTCAGTTTAGAATATACAGTTCTGTCTAGATTTAAAGCAAACGTAATCCTTTTATATATAACACTTTTGCTAATTTAAATAGACAGACTATTCTAACTATATATAACGGCGTTAATGATTTAATTGCTTTCCTGATTCTAGATACCTCAATTGGATAAATCGGTGATAATTGCTCAAATCAAAACAATAGTAAAAACACAATTTTTTGCTTTTAAGCTTTCTAGCTGATGAGTAATTGTAACCACGAATACTGTTTGTAAATTAATTTCTCAGCGCAAGTAAATTGGCCAGATGTATGATATTCTTGATTTATAGGGAATCTAATACCAGAACAAAAACTCCTTAGATTCCTTTGAAGTGAGTATCAGACCAGCCTCATCAGTTATTGGTGACGGCATAACGTTAATCGAAGTGGAGCAAAATCGCCTAAAAATCGGTTTTTCGTTTGGCGAAGCCATTGCCATAGCTTAGGCTGGACTGATTTTTTTATGTATCTTCTTTGCAGCCAAAATAATGCTTGTCTTGCTGTGATGAAGTAAAAATTTCTCATGCACCTGCCGTATATTTGGAAGTTTTTTGAATTTTTGGTGACAGGATTGGAACTAATTTTTAGCACCCTTGTTGTATCTCGCATCCCACTAATATTTACTGCCATATCTGTAAAAAGCTATTTAACTTTTAGCAGATAACTGCAAGATTTATAGTGCTGAATAGACAGCTAATCTCCACTATCTAACAGCATTAATGCAGCCACAAACTGGGTAGTAAATACTTTCAAAAACTACAACTCCAATTTGATTCAATACTCTGCTTGATTACACCATAATCTTGGAGCCGAATCAACAAGTCTGCGCCATTACTGAGGTTTTTATGCGGAAGATTGCTATTTATGGAAGAGGGGGAGTTGGCAAGTCCACAACGACTCAAAATGTAGTGGCTGGACTGACTGATATGAGTCGTAAGGTAATGGTTGTAGGGTGTGACTCGAAAGCAGACTCCACTCGGCTCCTTTTAGGGGGATTCCACCAAAAGATTGTACTTGATACGTTGCGTAAAGAAGAAGATGATGATGTGAATTTAGAAGACTTCCGCCAGGAGGGATGGGGGAAGACGCTGTGTGTGGAATCGGGTGGGCCGGAACCTGGTGTGGGATGTGCAGGTAGAGGCATTCTGACATCAATTGGGTTGCTGGAACAACTTGGTGCTTATGATGATGCAGTTAGACTTGATTATACATTTTATGATGGTTTGGGTGACGTGGTATGCGGTGGATTTGTCATGCCCATTCGTGAACGCAAAGCTCAAGAAATTTACATTGTCACTTCTGGGGAAATGATGGCGATGTACACCGCTAATAACATCTGCCGAAGCATTCAAAAGTATGCTCCTATAGGCGGTATACGTCTGGGAGGATTGATTTGTAATTCTCGCAAAGTCGATCAGGAAGATGATTTGATCAAATCTCTGGCAGATAAACTGGGGACTCAAATGATCTACTCCATACCCAGAGACAATATGGTGCAGCGAGCAGAGTTTCACCGCAAGACGGTGATTGAGTATGCTCCTGAGTGTGAACAGGCGCAGCACTATCGCAATTTGGCAACGGCAATTGACCAAAATACAGATTTTGTCACTCCGAAATTTATGTCTAGCGATCGCTTAGAGGAACTGCTGGTAAAGTTTGGGTTGTTTGGCTAGGACGATGCAGTAGGGGTTATCCCTCATACAAAGTGTCTGGAGCAATTGGCGATCTCTGACTCGAAAAAGCAGAAAAAACTGCGTAAACTTCTTGCGACCATTTGAGAAATCGGCGTTTTGAACCACGCCCAAATTCATCTACCTCATTGAAGGAGCAGAACTCATTATGTTGACCGAAGAGGTTTTAGTCCAAAAATTTACTACCGTAGTCAAGGGACGCTGTGCCAAAGTAGGTGAGTTGCTCCAGTACTGCCATGTCGAACTCGTAAACTCTTACTGGGGTTGTCCTCCAAAACTTATACAACATTTTGTTGTTTATTATCCTAATATGTTGTTTGCCTCAATTAATGCCTACAAAGACGTTTTTAGAGGCGTTGCCCAAGATTTGGGGATATGTGAGGCTGTTTGCATAAATGCCACACGCATTATCCGCGATCGCGCCTCAAGGTTGAAGGAAAAGAACCCGATCTTATGGTTGGAACTCCAGTGGGTGGCAGTACCAACTAAAAAAGGTAATTGGCATCTAGATCAGGATTTACCGCACTTGGACTAAGTTTTCTGTTGGTGATGTAGGCATCGCCTTTTGATTTTACGTAAATGAATAAACGAACCGCATAGACGCGGAGCCGCTTCCCGCAGGGTAGGACACAAAGGACACAAAGGAAAGAGGGTTTTAGAGAGTTATTGCGTAAGTCCTAATATCTGCTAACCAAGGCGATGCCTACGGCGGCAAGCTACGCTAAATCACTAAAATAGTATCCAAAGTGCAAGTATTCTAGCAAGATGTATGTTATGCTTGCAGCAAATAAGCAAAATTGTCAAAACATCAACATGTCTGACAACAAAAACGGCGACACTAGAAAACCTTACTATTGACTCAACAAATTTAAGTTTATCTGCTGCGGCTTTTTCTAACGGAGAGATACAGCCTCATGAAACTGGATGTGAATCTTTGCAATAACCTGAAGTCAATAAGAACTCGCTTAGGCATGAGTCAACAAGAATTAGCTAATATAGCTGGCGTAACTCGTCAGAGTATTGGTGGTGTGGAATTGGGACAATATGCTCCCTCTGTTGCTATGTCACTACGTTTAGCTAAGGCACTTGGTTGCCAAGTCGAGGACTTATTCTGGTTTGAGGAAGATTTACCAGAAGTTGAGGCAATTCTTGCGGGATCAGCTCCTAAGCAACAGCAATCACGAGTTAGTCTAGCGCGGGTTGGGGATCAATGGATAGCTTATCCCCTCGTTGGGAATGATGCTTTTCGGATCGAAATGATTCCAGCTGATGGTGAAACAGTTGCGGTGAGTCACCCCATTGTAGAGACTGGGGAATCCGTAAGGGTGAAAGAGTTTCCCAGCATTAGCAAATTACCATCAGCGTCAGAGGTAGCTAGTAACGAACGTCATTCGGAGGGTGAAGCACAGAGCCAGAATGGTACAAATAAAGTCCAGGTTCGGCTTCTGGATGATATAGACAAACTGCACAATACAGTTGTGATTGCTGGTTGTACACCTGTGCTTTCCCTCTTGGCAAGAGCAACTGAACGTTGGCATCCGCAACTGCGAATTCATTATCGTTTCGCCCACAGCAAGGCTGCATTGCGTAGTCTGTGCCGAGGTGAAATTCATATTGCAGGGATGCACTTATACGATGCTGACACTGGGGAACATAACATCCCCTTTGTGCGGAAAGCCTTAACAGGTAAGAGTGCAATTTTGATTACCCTTGGAGTTTGGGAAGAAGGTTTGTTAGTCCCACCAGGAAACCCGATGGGAGTTAAAACAGTTTCCGACTTAGTAGAATTTGGAGCAACTATTGTTACCCATGAAGTAGGTTCTGGTAGTCGGATGCTTTTAGAACGGAAACTCCAAGAAGATGGAGTGCCATTGCACAAAGTTAAAGGATCTGATCGTATCGTTCACAGCCATCAAGATGTTGCCTTATCTGTAGTCTCAGGAATCGCTGATGCAGGTATCAGTACGGCATCTATAGCTGCTGCCTTTGGATTGGGATTTGTCCCACTTCATCGGGCGCGATATGACTTGGTGATTATTAAATCATACTTGGAAGAAGAACCAGTAAAGCAGTTTCTTAGTATCTTGGGACATCAGCTAGTGCGATCGCAATTAGAGATTCTCGGCGGCTATGACACTAGCAATATTGGGGAAGTTGTAGCAAATATTTCATAATTCGTAATTATTAACCGACGGCTAAGGAATATGTCTTTTACTTTCCACAACTCAAGTTAGCTGCTCTGTCTTTCAATTACGAATTACTCAAGTAAATCAAAATTACCCAACAAGTTGGCTGGTATGAATCATCACTTCACTATGAACAAACATCCCGTTCAGATTAACGATACAACCTTGCGAGATGGTGAACAAGCGGCGGGTGTAGCTTTTAACGTTGAAGAAAAAATTGCGATCGCTACTTTTCTGGATGCTATTGGTGTTCCAGAACTGGAAATTGGCGTTCCAGCAATGGGGCAAGAAGAAGCAGAGTCGATCCGAGCGATCGCTAATCTGGGATTAAATGCCCAATTACTTGGCTGGAACCGTGCTAAATTGTCCGATATCCAGGCATCTATAGATTGTGGTTTGGAACGGGTGCATATTTCCGTTCCTGTATCGGAAATTCAGATTGCCGCCAAGTTTGGGGGTAAGCAGCAGGTAATGCTGGATCTTCTGCGGGATGCAATTAATTTTGCCTGCGATCGCGGTTTATCTGTATCTGTTGGCGGAGAAGATTCTTCTAGAGCCGATCCATCTTTTCTATTGGATGTGGCGTATTATGCTCAAGAGTTGGGAGCTTTCCGGTTTCGCTTTTGTGACACTGTAGGAATACTTGACCCTCTAAACACTTACAGCAAAGTTCGCTCCCTTGTGCATCATCTATTCATTCCCATAGAAATGCACACGCATAATGATTTTGGACTGGCAATGGCCAACTCCCTAGCTGGTATTGAAGCAGGAGCGCGATCGGTCAACACTACGGTAAATGGGATTGGCGAACGCGCAGGTAATGCGGCGCTGGAAGAAATGGTGATGGCACTGAAACACCTCTACGGCATTCCAACGGGTATTAATACAAAACGGTTGCTGGAACTATCACGGTTAGTTGCGAAAGCTGCCAATTGGCCAGTTCCTCCCTGGAAAGCGATCGTGGGTGAAAATACTTTTGCACACGAGTCGGGCATTCATGCTCATGGTGTGTTGCAAAATCCTGGTACTTACGAACCGTTTGCACCGGAAGATGTTGGTTGGGAACGTCGCTTAGTAGTAGGCAAACATTCCGGTCGGCATCTGATATTCAGTGTGTTGCAAGAACACGGAATCACACTCAGTCAGCCAGAAATTCAATCAGTGCTGGATGCTGTAAAGCATGAGTCAGTAAAAGTTAAGCGCAGTCTCACTGTTGAAGAACTCCTGAGTTTTGTTCCCCAAAGGTAAACGCACACATCTACCAAAACATTAAGTTGCATTGTGCTTTTACCTGTTAAAACCTAAGTACATCAGCTTGTAAGCTTTCAGTCAGTTTGACCACAAATCAAAAGTGAACTTGGTTAAGAAAGCATCACAATTCCGTCTCTGATTATCCCAATTATTGTACCAACTGCTAGAATATTACCAATTATGTTGGTAATAAGGATGCCGAGAAAAGAGCAAGGATGGATCACTTTTCAATTGTCTCCCGAAGAACGGCAACTTCTAGAGCAGTACTGCAAGCAGTTCCAACGCACTAAGACTGATGTTTTGCGCTCACTATTGCGTAGTCTCCAAGGACAATTACTCAAACAACAGGGGAAGCAGTTTGATCCTGGGGAGGTTGATCTGGATTTATTTTGAGTAGTGCTGAAGAACCGCTATCTGTAAAGCGAGTTGTCTTGCACCTAAACAAATTTGCAATGAGGTTGGTAATCCCTCTGAAATTGTAAAAAAGCGTTCAAGTTCAAAAGTTGACTATGACAAATCCTACAAAATTATTGCGATCGCGTGAAATTCCTTTCAATTACGAAATTGATGGGAATGACTCTCAATACGGTTTGGTTAAGGCAAGAGACGCGATAAATCGCCGTCTCTACAATAATCTTCTGTGGCTTGAGCAAAGCTTTTTGGTGCAGAGGTAAATCGATTGTTGATGCTTCAATGCCATTTGATGTCCAGGGTAATCATGATTGGTTAATTTTAGTAAAGCATTTTTTTCTACCATGCTTAATTTTGAGTCTATTCGTGCCACAGCAATGCAAAAAGTCCCATACAATTGGGCTTTGATCAAAAACCTGCTTTCACCAGAAGCAAGCTTAGAACTAACTGCGAGTTTTCCCCACGAAGAGTTTCGCCTGTCGGAGGGAGAGGGATATGGATATTCTTGGGGAAAGATGCTTGCCACTAGCGAGGATATTTCCTTGATGCTCAAATCTAGCGATAATCGCTGGCGAGAACGGATGGCACAAGGCAGACTTACTTATGACTTGAGACACCTGAGTAAAGTCTGGCGACAGTTGATAGAAGGACTGTGGACAGATTCTTACCGCAAAGCTTTAGCCGAAATGTCTGGGTTGGAACTAAAAGACTGTGTAATGGATATTGGATTTCGCCGATATCAATTAGGACAGTTGCATCACCCTCATACAGACGAGCCGAACAAAGTTTTAACTCATCTGCTATTTTTCAATCAACAATGGTCTGTAGACTGGGGAGGCTGTTTGCGAATTCTCAAAGACTCCCAGCCGGAATCTGTCTTCCAAGATATTCTACCCCTGAGCGATTCCTCAGTTGCGATCGCACGTTCTGACAATTCTTGGCATACGGTAACTCCCCTTACTTGCCCTGCATCTGAGTATCGGCTAGCCTTACGAGTTGCTTTTTTTCGGAACGATCTAATTTCAGATTTCGGAGAAACCCAGCTAGCTGCATAGCAATTAAGTATTTTCTCTCTAATTTTGTCAGAAAATCAGCCTCCTGATTTTCTAGTTCTTCCTTTTCCTGATTAATCGTAAAAAAGCGTTCAGGTTCAAAAGCTGACTATGACTAATCCTACAGAACTACTGCGATCGCGCTACGGTGAAGTTCCCTTCAATTACGAAATTGACTGGAACGCCTCTCTAGAAACGCTAATAGCCCACCGTTCAGTCCGGTCTTATCTATCCGATCCTTTACCACCAGGAACCCTAGAATGGCTAGTTGCAGCTGCTCAATCTGCTCCTAGTTCAGCTAATATGCAAACCTGGAGTGTGGTAGCAGTTGAAGATCAAGAACGCAAAGCAGAATTATGCAGGTTGGCTAATAACCAAGTATGGATTAACCAGGCTCCCGTATTCTTCGTTTGGTTAGCAGATTTAGGTCGTCTGGCTCATGTTGCTGACAGTCGCGGACTAACTCCCGTAGCTCTGGATTACGTAGAACTGTTGGTTAAAGCCATAGTCGATGCTTCAGTCGCAGCGCAAAATGCGATTGTCGCTGCTGAATCTGTTGGTTTAGGAACGGTATATATCGGCGCAATCCGCAAAAGCACTCAAGAGGTAGCCACATTATTGAATTTGCCGCCTTTTGTGTTCCCTGTGTTTGGGTTGTGTGTGGGTTATCCCAATCCTGAAGCGCAACCTGTTGTTAAGCCGCGCTTACCTCAGCCGGCTGTATTCCATCGGGAAACCTATAAATTGGCAGAGCAAGATGATGCGATCGCTCACTACAACGATATCATGAAAGAGTTCTACACTGAACAAAAAATGAATGTCCCTGGTGATTGGTCGCAACATTCAGCCGAGCGAATAGCCACTTTAGACTATTTAAAAGGGTGTAAGGATTTGCGTGAGACTCTGAATAACTTCGGCTTCAAGTTGCTATAAAAGTAGTCAACAGCCAGAAGAGACAGAGAACTCTAAGCATCGATCATACTTAAGTAAAGCTACGTGCAGAGGCGACTAGAGGAGAACTTTTGATGTATGCACCAAAGCTTTTGACGTTTCAAGACTCAAAACCCTACACTCAGTCTCAAAAAATGATTTCGGTGCGTAAGTCTCAGGAATAGATATAGATAGAACTTACGCACCGTGACAAAATTATGTCATTGCGAGTATTGCGATCGCAAAGCAATCTCAAACCTTAGTTCGGAGCATCTCAGTTTTGCAAACACACCCTAAATCGACCCCCCTTAGTCCCCCCGATGGTTTGGGGGGAAACAAGATTTATGCTCCCTCTCCGATACTTTGGAGAGGGTTGGGGTGAGGTTTAAAGAGCTTTCTACACTCATTGAGATGCTCCCCCTTAGTTTTCAGTGCGTAAGTCCTAAAATAGACTCGCTAACTTGTCAGATATAGCAATTCTCCTGCTTGAAACCTTTGTACGAATTTGGGGAATCTGAAGGCATTTAAGTAGTCAACAGGCGAACAATTTAATTGGTATTCCAGCAAGCTTTATCTTTCAAAAAAGGGCTGACCTGTAAGAATCGCTCTTTGACTGAGAATTGCTGACCAAAAATGTAGAATTAACCCGCGAAACCAAAGGAACTTCAAACAATGAATAATCTATCTACCAAAGACCTCAACAGACTACGCTCTCAAAGCAAAATAATTATTAGTCGAGTCGAGATTTTTATCGAAACTTACTTATCAGAAACCTCTCTTGATGAGAATCTGGTTAACGAAACCTTAGAAGAGATCGTCAAAGCTGCGAATAACTTAACAACCGCAGCATCAAAGATGAAAACTGCCGAAACCGCCCAGAAACTCAACGGTGCTAAATAGTTTAATAGGGCTGAGTTGAACCTCATAGCTAAATGGGGATTGAATACAGTTCAAAGTGCTGATTGACATCCTCACCGGACTGAAGCCACGGTGATTCTGGAGTAATAAGTAATAAGTAATAAGTAATAAGTAATAAGTTAATATTCTTACTCATTACTCATTACTTATTACTTATTACTTTAAAGCCGTGCTAGAAGCACGGGGCTTTAAACCCATTTTTTCGGTAATCGATGCTAGATACTCAGCACTATTTCAGTTATGGAAATAAATGAATCTAGACTGTTAGGAAATACGATGCTCAAAGGGCTAACTTTAAACTTAAATGACTGGTTACAAAGAAATACAATTGTACGTAACCTGGAATTTTTCCAAGACTTTATTATAATTTCTCTCTGCCTTGGTTTATTCTGTGTGATGCTCATCCGACTTGGAGATATGTTCTTCTCCTTTTTGAGTCCATTAGATTTACGGCAAGTAACATCTGATATCCTGTTCATTTTGATTTTGGTAGAGTTATTCCGCCTGTTGATTGATCATATACAACAACAACGGACATCCGTGGCAGCAGCAGTAGAGATTACTATGGTTTCTGCTTTAAGAGAAGTAATTTTACGCGGTGTTCTTGAAATTCCCCGTGACCAAATTTTTGGAATTGCAGTATTTTTAGTAGTATTAGCGGGAATTCTTGTGGCTTTACCTTGGGTATCTAACTTTTTTGAAAAGGTCAAAACTCCTCACACTGAAACAAAAGAAAAAACGCAATTATTGGCTGATAATCCTCTGGTTCATGATTAATTGTAATCAGAAATACTGTTTGAAAATTAGTTAGCGATCGCAAGTAATTTTAACAAATGTATGATATTCTTTATATATGGAGAATCAAAAGTACAAAATTCTTCAAAAAAAAATAAACTACACTCCAAAACCACCAATTCTCATTATGAGCTTAGGGCATAATAATGTCCAAAGTCTATTTAGCCACGTGTATTAGATTCCAAGCGATATTGCGGAGATTTAATATCCTTGTGTTTCTATTTCATACATTGTTTGGCTTCACAGATGGAAAGTAAAACAGCACTTTGCAAGTAAATGAAGTACACCCTTCCCTTGCTTGGGGCTACGGTCAATTACCCCCTTATAAAGGCTACGGTGTATACAAAAGTCGAATTACCCCCCTTAATCCCCCCGATGTATTGGGGGGAAACAGCAAATCTAGTTCCCTCCCCTTCATAAGGGGAGGGTTAGGGTGGGGTATCTTTCTACCTCACCAACTCGCAATCTGCTGTAACTCGTTCATCAGCATTTACCAACGAGTTAAACCTTTTTCGATAACTTGCTATTCTATATTCATTCCAGCAAGCTTTTGCCTATCAGAATCAAGCTACTCTGTGAAAGAATTCTCCTCATCAGAATTGCTGTTGTTATTTAGAAGAATTTTAAGTGCAATCTAAGTTGTTGTAGAAATCAAAAAATTGTGAAGTATTGATTGTTAAGCACTAAACACTAACTAACATATCAGTAGAATACCATGCTTGAGAATCTTCTGAATAACCATAATTTACCGTATCCTGATACGATACATCCCATCATTGTCCATTTTGTGATTGCGATGGTGTTGTTTGCCTTCTTGTGTGATGTAGTTGGATACTTTACTAGCAACTACCGTCTTTTCGAGGTGAGTTGGTGGAATATGTTTTTCGCTACAATCTCCATCTTTGTCGCCGTTATTTTTGGTCAATTTGAAGCAGGTTTAGCACAACCTTATAACGCAGCTGAACGAGTACTTAATTTACATACGCTCCTTGGCTGGTCACTTGCAGGAATTCTGGCAGCCATTACAGCTTGGCGTTACGTGATTCATTGCCGCACTCCAGAAAAGATATCAGTTTATTACCTAGCAGCAAGTCTACTTTTGACGGTTTTGGTAGGCGTACAAGTGTATTTTGGAGATGAATTGGTTTGGGTATATGGATTACACACTGTACCAGTTGTTGAAGCTATAAAGGAGGGCTTACTGTAATGAACCCTGAAGTTATTGAGCAATTAAAAACTCAGATGGGAGCAAATGGGTTGCCCTACAGTATACCCATTCATCCAAATTTAGTTCATCTTACTCTAGGTTTGTTCTTCCTTGGCATTACCTTTGATTTGATTGGTGCGTTCTTCCCCCTACAAGAACCAATCTTCAAGTTTTTAGCAGTTCCTGCCAATCGTTCCAGCTTCTTTGATGCTGGCTGGTACAATATGCTAGGTTCGGCACTCATCACAATTTTTACAGTAGCAGCAGGTTTTTACGAAATCATGTTGGCAGAACCACTCACTGGGGTAAAGAGTGCCTGGGGATTGGAAGCAATGGAAACAATGCTTTGGCATGGAGTGGGTGGTGTTTTTCTTCTAGCGCTGATTCTTGGGATGGCGATTTGGAGAGGATTTCAGCGTTATATTTGGCGACAGGATAACAGTCAACAGGTGCAGTGGACTTATTTAGCTTCTGGACTGTTCATCATGTTCATCATGTTCATCCACGGTACGCTAGGGGCGCACTTAGCTGCTGAGTTTGGAGTTCACAATACTGCTGATATATTGTTGCGCTTGGGTAAAGACCCGAACTTACTGCTGAAGTAATCAATGTTAGTCATTTGTCCTACCCTGCGGGAAGCCGCTAAGGCGTCTATGTCATTTGTCCCTTGTAAATAACTAATGACTAATGACTAATGACTAATGAACAATGACCAATGACTTTTATGGCTATGAAAATCCGAAATATTTTGATCTTGAGTGCGATCGCAATACTCTTAACTGCTGTTAGTCTTTTGATAGGGCAGTGGACGTATTCCTGGATGCCTCCTCAAGCCGCAGCAGAATCGCAGCTGGTCGATAAGTTGTTTAGTTTCTTAATCACGCTGGGAGCATTTATCTTCCTTGGAGTCACGGGAACACTGATCTACTCAGCGATTTTCCATCGAGCAGAGCAATATGATACCAGCGATGGCCCTCCAATTGAAGGAAATATCACACTAGAAATTGTCTGGACTGCAATTCCTGTATTGCTAGTGTTTTGGATTGCCACTTACAGCTACCAAATCTACGAGCAAATGGGGATTCAAGGCCCAATGGAAGCTATGCATCTGCATATTCCAATAGGGGTGAAATCGGCATCTGCTGCACCAATTAACGGAGATGCAGGGATAGTTTCCGCCTCCCCGACTTCCTCAACTGCATCAACTGATGCTACATCAAATGTAATCCCATTTGAAGACATTGAAGTTAATGCCAAACAGTGGGCTTGGGTTTTCCGCTATCCAAAAACAGGAATTACCAGCACCGAACTACATTTACCCGTTAATCATCGCATCCGTCTAGCAATGCAATCTGAGGATGTTCTCCACGGCTTTTATATTCCGGCTTTCCGAGTCAAGCAAGACATTATTCCCAACCGCAACATTGACTTTGAATTCACCCCCATCCGCATTGGCAAATATGAATTGACCGATTCCGAATTTAGTGGTACTTACTTTGCAACCATGCGGGCAAATGTTGTTGTCGAGTCCCCTGAAGATTACAAGAAGTGGCTGCACCAAGCGGCAAATCGTAAACCATGTACTGCAAATAATCAAGCAGCTTCCGAATATGCCCAAGAATCAAAAGAATTAATCAAAGGCTGGGTTACGGTAGCACCCGCACAAGCCCCTGTAGTTAATTACAGCAATTAGTCATTGGTCATTGGTCATTAGTCATTAGTTTTGGACAAGTGACAAGTGACAAATGACAAATGACAAAGGACAAATGACAAATGACAAAGGACAAAGGACAAATGACAAATATTTCCGTTGAAGACATTACAGGTGACGCACCTCAACAGGAACCTAGAACAGACTGGAAGCAATACTTTAGCTTTAGCACAGACCACAAAGTTATCGGTATTCAGTATATTGTTACCGCTTTCATTCTCTTTTTAGTTGGTGGTATATTTGCAATGATCATTCGTGGGGAATTGATTACCCCAGAATCAGACCTAGTTGACCGTAGTGTTTATAATGCAATGTTCACCATGCACGGCACTGTGATGCTATTTGGATGGACATTCCCCATACTCACAGGTTTTGCTAACTATCTTGTACCTCTGATGATTGGGGCGCGAGATATGGCGTTTCCCAGACTCAATGCTGTCGCTTTCTGGATGATACCGATCGCTGCTATCCTACTGATGGCCAGTTTCTTTGTACCTGGCGGTCCAGCCCAAGCAGGTTGGTGGTCATACCCTCCCGTCAGCTTGCAAAACCCTACAGGAAACTTAATCAATGGTCAAGTAATCTGGCTTCTAGCAGTGGCAATATCAGGTGTTTCCTCAATCATGGGGGCGATTAACTTTGTCACCACGGTTGTCAAGATGCGCGCACCTGGGATGACATTCTTCCGTATGCCCATCTTTGTTTGGAACGTATTCAGCGCCCAGATTATCCAACTGTTTGGACTACCTGTCTTAACAGCAGGTGCAGTTATGCTTTTACTCGACTTAACAGTTGGAACTAGCTTTTTTGACCCCGCCAAGGGAGGCGACCCAGTTCTATTTCAGCACTTTTTCTGGTTCTACTCACACCCTGCTGTTTATGTAATCATTCTGCCAGTCTTTGGAGTCTTTTCAGAGATATTCCCTGTTTTTGCTCGCAAACCTCTGTTTGGCTATAAGATTGTCGCTATTTCATCACTTTTGATTGCTGGAGTTAGCGGTATAGTCTGGGTACACCATTTATACGTCAGTGGTACTCCAGGCTGGATGCGGCTGTTTTTCATGCTCACAACCATGTTCGTTTCTGTCCCCACTGGCATTAAGGTGTTTGCCTGGACTGCAACGATTTGGGGTGGCAAGCTACGATTTGATACACCAATGTTGTTTGCGTTTGGTGCATTAATATTGTTTGTCTTTGCAGGTATCACTGGCATCACCCTTTCCTCTGTTCCTATTGATGTCCATGTCAACAACACTTACTATGTGGTGGGTCACTTCCACTATGTTCTGTATGGTACAGTCACGATGGGGATGTTTGCTGCTATTTACTTCTGGTTCCCCAAGATGACTGGACGTATGTATTACGAAGGCTTGGGCAAGTTGCACTTCTGGCTGGCGTTCATTGGCACTAACCTCAACTTCTTTCCAATGCACCCACTAGGATTACAGGGAATGTTGCGTCGAGTTTCTTCTTATGCCCCAGAGTATGAATTTTGGAATATTATCGCCAGTATCGGAGGATTTCTGCTAGGTGTGTCTACCTTACCCTTTATTCTGAATATGATTGGTTCTTGGATACATGGCGAACAAGCATCGAAGAATCCTTGGCGAGCAATTGGACTGGAGTGGCTAGTTTCTTCACCACCTCCTGTCGAGAACTTTGAGAAAATTCCAGTTGTTCTAGGTGAACCCTACGGCTACGGTAAATCTGAACCATTGGTAGCCGAGCATTAGCTGAATGAAAGAATTAACCTCACGCAGAGACGCAGAGAGCTTGGGGTGAGGTATTACGCGATCGCAAACTACTACTTTACTCTCTTTTCTTTCTCTGTGCCTCTGCGTGAGATAAATATATAGGAGTTTCAAGCAATGGACAGTTCCATCATTTCAGAAGAATCAGATCATCCCTCACACGAGCATACCCATGATGAAGAAGGCAGCAAGATGTTCGGCTTCATTGTCTTCTTGCTGTCAGAGACTTTCATTTTTCTCGGTTTTTTTACAGCATATATTGTCTATAAAACAGCAAATCCTGACTGGCTACCGGCTGGTGTTTCTGGACTGGAAGTCAGAGATCCGGCAATTAATACGGTAATTCTTGTTTCTAGTAGCTGCTCAATGCTTTTTTGTCCTCCTCAAAAATGGAGATATACTACTTCTAGAAATGGCTAGACAGAACCAAGTAAGTAAAAACTTCCTTTACCGCTTACTGATGCCAGGAGAATAGCCTCCTTTAATATCTAGGGCTGCCTGGATGCCGACCGTTGCTATTCTTAAATCCATCGTGGACACACGAACCTGTTGCGATCGCAGTCTTTGATCAACTGCGATCGCTCCAGCATTAAATGATAAAACAGGAGCCGCTACGAAAAGAAGGAAGAATTTCTAACAGCAGAGCATATCCACGAATTATGTCAGCATCTTGTCATCATACCAATTGTCTGGAAAACAACATAAATGGTTGATTTCCTACTCAATCTTGCTTATACTTCCCAATGTAAGGTTTACTTGCCATAGTAAAAAATATTGGCATATAAATTGGTAGGAGAGTGCAATGATCAATCATCGGGCTGTGCGCGATGGGTGTTTGGTAAGTTTCCTGGCGATTCTTTGCATCGGCTTTGCTAATAATCTAGTCAAGCAAGAGCCAACTCTTGGACAGTCCCCAGCGAAGAAAGATGTGATCGTGGCGATGACAACCAGCATTGAGGACAGTGGATTACTAGATGATTTAGTTCCGGCGATTGAAAAGAAAACAGGATATAAGCTGAAAAAGGTTTCAGTCGGCACCGGACAGGCTTTGGCTCTGGCTGAAAAAGGTGAAGTTGATGCCCTATTCGTCAATTCACCTAAAGCCGAACGCAAAGTTTTGGCAGGTGGTGCGGTGATTAATCGCCACTTGGTAATGCACAATGACTTTGTGATTGTCGGCCCAGATGCGGACAAGGCAAAGATCCGAGGTAAAAAGAGTGCTGTGGAAGCATTCTCCTTGATTGCCAAAAACCAAGCATTGTTTATATCACGAGCTGATGACTCAGGTACAAACAAACTAGAAAAAGATTTTTGGCAAGAGGCAAATATCAAACCTGCTGGTGCTTGGTATAAGGAAACAGGTTTAGGAATGGGGGAAGCTTTACAAATTGCTAATCAAAAACTGGGATATACCTTAACAGATCGAGCAACCTATATATTTCAGAAGAAAAACCTCCCATCTTTGCAGATACTGGTGCAAGGAGATAAGAAGCTGTTAAATCTTTACCATGTCATGGAAGTAAATTCTCAGAAATTCCCCAGGGTGAATAGTGCAGGAGCTAAAGCGTTTATTAATTTTGTCTTATCTCCTGAAGGACAGACAATAATTGCAGCCCACGGGAAAAAAGAGTTCAAACAACCGCTATTTTATGTTGATGCCGGTAAAACAGAGAAAGATTACGGCTTTTAGAAAAACTTGAGCATCAGATCATTAAGGGTTGCTTTACTGCATATTTGAGTATTCTTTCCCAATTTTTTAAGAAATTTGTATTTGTGAATACAATCATCGAAGGAGCTTTCAAAGCTTTTGAGCTATTAACCAGTGGCGATCGCGACGTTATCCAAGTCATGACGATGACATTGTTCGTATCTGGGACAGCTACAGCTATTAGCGTTTTACTCGGACTACCATTCGGACTGTGGCTAGCATTAGCGGATTTTGTCGGTAAGCAGACTCTAACTAGTTTAATTAACTTCGGTATGGGATTGCCACCTGTCGTAGTCGGTTTATTCGTCAGTCTGTTTTTGTGGCGATCTGGCCCATTGGGAAATCTGGATTTGATGTACACTCCCACAGCAATGATCGTAGCCGAAGCCATCATTGCTTTTCCAATTGTAGCTGGCTTTAGTTTTGCGGCAATTATCAGTATTAATCCGAAACTACGCTGGCGACTGTTATCAATGGGGGCGACACAGTGGCAAGTCAACTGGTTGCTAATTAAGGAAGCACGGTTAGGGTTAATGGCTGCAATTATGGCTGGTTTTGGTCGCGTCATCTCGGAAGTTGGTGCATCCATGATGGTGGGCGGCAATATCAAGGGACAGACTAGAGTCCTGACTACAGCGATCGTCTTGGAAGTCGGGAAAGGAAATTACGATGTGGCGATCGCGATCGCATACATTCTCCTGATCATCACATACACCGTGATTGTGTTGCTGACTATCCTACAGCATGACAAGAAAATCCTATGAGTATTAACGAGTATGTCCTGAATATGCGACAGGTTAGCGTTGATAGCAAAACCCGTAAAAATATCCTGTCAATTGAAAATTTTACAGTCCGTCCTGGAGAACTGGTTGCTGTACTTGGCCCCAATGGCGCTGGTAAAAGCACTTTGTTAAGAACAATCAATCTCTTGCAACCTTATCGTGGTGAGATGCAATTATTTGGAGAGGATATCCGCAATACCAATAAAACATTGTTGCGTCGTCGTTCGGCTTTGGTATTTCAGGAAACCTTACTACTGGATGACACTGTTTTTAATAATGTTGCCAAGGTATTAAAGTTTCGCGGCACACCAACACACAAGATTAAGCAAAGGGTATATACTGCACTTACAACTTTTGGCTGTGAACACCTGGCAAATCAGTCAGCTCGTTCTCTGTCGGGTGGTGAAGCGAAACGGGTTTGTATTGCCTGTGGTTTAGTTGCTGATTCCGAATTGCTGCTTTTGGATGAGCCTTCTGCCTCTTTAGATGTGGGAATACGTCCCCAGATGATTGAGAAAATTAGACAATGGGCGCAAGCGAGGGGATCGGCAGTTATATTAGTCAGTCATAATTTTACAGATATACTGCATTTTGCCGATCGCGCGATCGCTTTATTTGACGGTTGTATTGTCCAGGATGATAACTTGGAAACCATCATCCGCCGACCAGCTAACGAGCAGCTTGCCAGACTGGTAGGGATAGATAATATTATTCCGTGCCATGTAGAACGGAGTAGCCGTGGAAATTTTATCAAACTTGCAAACGGGATAGAGTTTTTATATCCTGGGGAAATCACAAAACCAATTACTACATGTTGTTTATCTGGCGATACTTTCAATCTTTACGATGCAAGTTCTTCCGTACACAAACTGTGTTCGGTAATTATTGAAGGACTAGTAGAACGGGTTTTAAATGGTATTGGTATTTGTAGTATTTGGGTTAAGGTGGGAGAACAGACTTTAATTGCCAGAGTGCCTCGTAATCATATATTAGGCAATGTATATCCCCATGAAATAATTAAACTAGCATTCAATCCTAAAGATGCACATTTTGTTTAGAAAAAATCGCGTTACTCACTGCCGCAGATAACCTTAGAATGTGTCAGGACGAAAGCTTTTAATGGATCAGTAGCGCAGTAAACTCAGTCTCATCCAACTTCACCAAGAACTAAGCAGCATAACCTTGAAGTTAGCCCTCTCGCTACCCAACATTTTCTACAGCGTCCAATCTTCTATAATTTATACTTTTTATTGTCAATATAGTCATCAATATTTTGCAGCATATGAGTTAAATACTTAACCACATTTTCTTTGTCGTCAATCAAGTATCTAAAGATTTTCTCATTCCCATCAGCAGTACTGATTGACTTATTCCAAATAATTTCATTTGATGCATCACAAAATGAAACATTTCCATGAGCTAGATCGCATCGTATTTTAACTACGAAGTTAAGGATGTCATCTATCTCTTTAGCAGGAACTCCTAGATTTCCGTAAAAACCATACATACCTATAAGTTCCTTGATAGTTTTAGCGTCTAGGTTGCCGGATATTGGAATATTAGTTGGATCTAATGTAACTATCTCATCGTCCAGAACCGATCTAATTGTATCTTGAAGATTATTTGCTATAGTTTCCTTCTTAATATAAGAATCTCTAAAACTTTTACTCAGATCATTTAATGCCCATATATTCTTCATTTTTGAACTTAAATCTCTGTAGGTCAACTGATCAATCATAATTGCATCATGAATTGCAGTTATCCCATTCCTAATAGAAGATTAAATTAAGTTGTATAAGAGTAAATAGCAATGAGATTTCAGGATTTTTTGAAGATCACTATCAACCGTGTATTCGCCTGAAGGGAAAACTATTGAATTCGTAGAAAAAGCCCCAAGCTGTTCAATTTTGTCTACCAACTCAAAATATTTGTCAATCTCGGCTACTCGCTTATCAAAGTCCCTTATGAACTCTTTCATAAACTGTGGCTAAGAAGGTTCTCCTTAACATAGTCAATTCTCTGCCGCATATTTTCAGGCTTATGGGTTTGATAGCGACCAATGGGAATACGGAAAGAATATGCCTGAGTATTCTTCTCCCCAGTTTGCCACAAGCCTCTAATGACTAAATCAGGTTTTTGTTGTAGAGCTAGGTAAGAACCAACTGAGATAGCCTCAAAGTAAGGGCGCGGAGTTGAATCCGAATCATGATATTTTTTAAAACCACTTGGGAATGTCTTTTCCACAAAAACCAACATTTGCTCAAAATTACGCAGTTTTTGGCTTTTTTCTTCATTTGTAAAGTTGCTGTTCTTCCAAATAACATATTCGTCAAGAAATCTAGCCACTCCTCTTCGCTCAAGATCAGGATGATTTTTTACCTCAGAGAGGCGAAACTCTGGATAAGTTTCCGAAAACGCAAAAAACCTTAGAACAAGTTCAGCTTCTTCATTCCTGTGTTGGAAGTATCTATAAATTGGACAGAGATTAATAAAGGTTTGATTCTTTGAACATTCAAAAACAAAATCAATAAAATCACCTCTATATACGCCTTTCCTAGTTTCCATAGGAGTTAGGTCAAGGCTACTAGTATTGATTCGGTCAAACATATCATTTCTCACTCTTTCATTAGCTTTGTCTGAAAGAACGATCATTCTGATAGGAGTATTCTTAAACTTTCTCTGGCGTGATGGTGCAAGCTCTTTAAAGCAAAAACCATTCAAGGAGTCTAATGTTCTCAAGTTAGTTAATCGCAACTGATTTGTTATAAAAGCTGCAAGAGTTCTAACTCTCTGTGAGCCATCAACGATTTCTAGCCTTCCAGATTCTTTAATTTCAGCGACGAAGAGTAGAGGGATAGGCAAACCGAGAATAATAGATTCAATTAATCTAGATTGACGAGTAATGTCCCACACAAACTCCCTTTGATACTCAGGTACATAAATTTCGCTGAGATCGTCATCATCCTCTTCTAAGTATTTATTGACTATGATCTCTATTGTGAATTCTCTAGTGTCATAGTCAATTTCTTGCCTTCTATCCTCAATTTGCTGTTCTGCTGTCCTAACGCTGTCTTGCTGAACTGCCTTAACCATAAGACCTCGCACTTCACTCAAACAGTCCTTGTCAAGATTATAGCAAGATATAGCTTTTGGCATAGTTATACAGAATTTCTACATCTAATACCCTATTTAAAGTATTACCATGCCAATGAAACACAGTGAAAGTTACAGGTCATGAAGCAAAAACAGGATGTTGTAAGTAATAAATTGTCATCCCTGACTGCTCCGAACTTAGTTGCAGTGTGATTTGTTACATTAAATCATATAATAGACTTTTTTACTCAGCACTTAGCACTGTTTCAGTAACGCCGGATTTTGATGCAGTCTGGATTAGCGTTGCCGCGACTTTTTTCGCCTGTGAAGCAGTTGACCAACTTCCTTCCATCATCGCAACCACGATCGCACCTTGCACCAACAGAAGCAGTTGCCTAGCTAACTGTTCCGGTGATGAAACTTCTGCGGCTTGAGCTAGTCCTTTGATGTAGTGGTAAATCGATTGTTGATGCTCTAATGCCACTCTATGTCCAGGGTGGTCAGCATTGGCTAGTTCCACTGAAGCATTAATGAATGCACAACCTCGAAAATCTGGTCCCTCAAACCATTCCCGCAGGGCATCAAATATTGCCAATAGTTGTTGGGATGGGTTAGAAGCTCGTTGCTCAATGGTGGTTTTGAGCCATTCACACCATTGTTCATCCTGTTGTCGCAGCCACGCTTCAATCAATGCATCTTTTGACTTGAAATGATTGTAGAGTGACATTTTAGCAACGCCAGATTCCGCAACAATTCTGTCAATACCGACATTGCGAATTCCCTCTCGATAAAACAAGCCTGATGCTGTATTTAGGATGCGATCGCGAACAGATTTACGGGTTGTTTTCGGTTTAGTCATTTTAAACACCAGGTTATTTAATTAATCTGGAAGTTCAATTAAGTTTGTTTTACCCAATTGGTTAAATAGCAAATAATATTATTTATCGATTGCTTATTCTATTTTTTCATTCGCCAAAGCTTCGATTATTTCTGAGGATTTAAGAAAACACTATCTGTAATAAGTAATAAGTAATAAGTAAATAATAAAAGGTTTATCCCAAAAATGATTGATGAACTGCAAGCAGACCAAAGTCCCCCCGAACTTCAGAACTGCTACCGATCAAGTACTTCCACAATCCTCCAGAGACTTGTGGAGCAAGACCATCAGTTCATCAAACAATTGGTTAACTTATGGGATTTGGCTTCATCACTACAGCGCAAATGCTTGGAGATCCTTTGTGCGTGAAGTGGTTTAGATTCCCTATAAATCAAGAATATCATACATCTGGCCAATTTACTTGCGCTGCCCAATTAATTTACAAACAGTATTCGTGGTTACAATTAGTCATCACGGCAGTTCCTCCTGGGGGAAACCCCCAAGACCGGACTGCCTCATCTAGAGAGCGTCAAAGCCGATAATTGCGTTATTCTGTTGTTGAAAGTTGAGAAATCATCGTCGATTTATCTTTGGTGAGATATCTATATTGAGGACAGAAATTAAATCATTTGTCTCTTCACTTCCAGTTAGAATAGTCTGTCTATTCTCTTGACTCAAAGTCTTTTATATAGAATGATTGGGATGAATTTAAATCTAGACAGAACTGTATATTCTAAACTGACTTTATGACTATTTTGCAAT
>NZ_JABXKI010000414.1 GCF_017115095.1 Nostoc sp. NMS4
GTTTTCAAAGTCTTAGATCCCCCCAACCCCCCTTAAAAAGGGGGGCGAAGAGTCTGTTAAAGTCCCCCTTTTTAAGGGGGATTTAGGGGGATCTAAAAAGTTAGGAGGCTAAATAAATAGTTTGAAAACACGCCCTAGTGGTCTATCGCAAAAGTTTTAATAGGTTTGTAGTAAGCACTTTAGTGCTTGAATATTTGAGGACTAAAGCGCTCACTATCACCACACCAGCGTAAATCGTCGAGATACGTTTGCCCCCAGTCTCTACCTCCTTCAATACCATGAGCAATAGTTTGCCCGATAACAGGCATCTTCATAATCGAATCAAAATCCATAATTTTTACACCTGATTAACTGAGAAGACCTAGAGATTTCTAGCTTTAGTATTCCCCGTACTCAAAGTTAAATATTGGTATTATTTAAATCTTTAATGAACTGGTGTAAATAATGCCCATAACTCAAAGCAGCTTTAAACAAAACCAGTTTCAATTTCTGAAACCAGCCTGACAAAAGTTGTAAAAAAAGTTAGGTTAGCTATAAATCACAAGCCGCACCCCAGCAGCGATGGTAAAAGAATTAGCAATTTGCACCCGTGGACTAACTAAGCAATTTGACCGACACGTTGCTGTCAATGATGTTGATTTAGAAATCCAGGCGGGGGAAGTATATGGACTGATTGGGCCCAATGGCGCGGGTAAAACAACTCTCATCCGTATGTTGGCGACTGCTGAGGAACCAACTACGGGTGAGATTTATATTAATGGCGATCGCTTACTCCGTGATAAGAGTAATCCCAAGCTCAAACGTCGTTTAGGCTACTTACCCGATGACTATCCACTGTATGAGGATTTGACAGTCTGGGACTACCTAGATTATTTTGCGCGTTTGTATCGTTTGCGAGAACCACGCCGCACTCAACGTTTACATGAAGTTTTAGAACTAATCCAACTTGGAAATAAACGCAATAGTCAAATTTCTACTCTGTCGCGGGGGATGAAACAGCGCTTAAGTTTAGCGCGAACCATTATCCACGAACCGATTTTACTACTACTAGATGAGCCTGTTTCTGGGCTTGATCCCATTGCTAGAATGCACTTTCGTGAAATCATTAAGGCTTTGCAAGAAGCTGGGATGACTGTAATCATTTCTTCTCACGTCCTCAGTGATTTAGCGGAACTCTGTACTTCTGTAGGAATTATGGAACTTGGCTTTTTGGTAGAAAGTACTTCCCTACAGCAACTTTACCAACGTCTTGCTCATCAGCAAATTGTGTTATCAACTCTGGGGAACTTAGAGACACTTTTGAGCGAACTTAAATGTCATCCTTTGGTACAAGAGTGGGAGGTGATACCAGGAAAAAATAGTGTGCGGGTGAATTTTTCGGGTAAAGATGAAGATAGTGCTGAGTTATTGCGATCGCTAATCAAAGCAGGTATTCCCCTGACTGATTTTCACTGTACGCAAGAAGACTTAGAAAGTATTTTCTTAAAATTAGGTCACAAACAAGCATCTTGATACGTCAATAAATATCACTCCCCATTTTTGGAGATTTTTTCATACTATGCTCAATTTAATAGATAAAATCGGCGATTGGAATCCGCAACTATTGCGGGAACTCAAAGGAAGGCTAAAGTTTTTTAATGTAGCGATCGCAGTTGCGATATCCTTACTACTGCAATGGATAGTTTTTTCGTATCAGTTACAAGAATTTCCCGATGATAACTGGTGGCTGGAGCATTGGGAACATACATTTGTAACGGTGAGTGTAATTTTTATATTTACACTATTGCTTGGAGGAACTTATTTACTAATCAATGATTTAGCCAAAGAAGAAACTCGCGGTACGCTAAATTTTCTCCGTCTTAGTCCCCAATCAGAAACAACTATCTTGACTGGCAAGTTACTAGGAGTTCCGAGTTTAATTTATCTCATCGTCTTAGTAGCAGTTCCCTTACATTTGTGGGCTGGGTTTTCTGCCCAAATTGCCTTTAGTTACATTTTGAGTTTCTACGCAATTCTTGCAGCTAACTGTATTTTCTTCTACAGCGCAGCACTACTATTTGGCTTACTTAGTCGTTGGTTTAGCGGTTTTCAGCCTTGGTTAGGTAGTGGTGCAGTTTTCCTTTCTCTGTTCATCACGATGGTGCTGGCATCCTCTGATAGCAATAGTTTAAATAATGCAACTGTTTGGTTTAGACTATTGAATCCTTGGGATGCCACAAATTATTTATTTCCTAACTTGTTCCATGTATACAATGGTTCTCCCTTAATAAACTGGCAGTTTTTCTATTTACCATTAGGGACAAATGTTATTATTGTTGTTGGCTTCCATTTGCTCAACTTTGGATTGTGCAGCTACGGAATTTGGCAAGCTATTAAGCGCTGCTTCCGTAATCCTCAAGCCTCAATAATCAGCAAGAAGCAAAGTTATTTACTAGTAGCATTTTGCCAGTTGATGATGTGGGGATTTACCCTACAAATTAGTATAAATAATAGTAGATGGGATGAGCAGATTTGGGAAAATCTACTTTTGCTAGCAGTGTACAACTTGGTGTTGATTTTAAGTTTAATTGCCGTTCTTTCCCCTCACCGTCAAGATGTACAAGATTGGGCAAGATATCGACATCAGGGAGTTTCTAACCATAAGAGTATTTGGCAGGATCTAATTTGGGCGGAAAAAAGCCCTGCACTCGTGGCGATCGCGATTAATCTGACAATTGTTACTATCCCCTGGCTAGTTTGGATTTCATTTACATCTGTTTTTGATGCGAATGATGGCCAAACTTGGCTGAGTAACGATCTGGGCAGGTTGAAAGTACTTTTAGCGATCGCTTTGTCTATCAGCTTAATGATGATTTACACTACCATCGCCCAATTCATACTTTTGCTGAAAACTCCTAAGCGTTCTTTCTGGGCAATTGGGACTTTAAGTGGTGCAACATTTTTACCTCCGATGATTTTAGAATTTATCGGTATCTCGTCGTCGAATCATCCTAATGTCTGGTTATTTTCAACTTTTCCTTGGGCAGCTATACAATACTCTGAGGTGACAACAATTTTTATGGCACTCTTAGCTGATTTGAGTGTTTTAGTGTTGCTAAATTTCCAGTTAAGAAAGCGGGTGAGATTAGTCGGTGAATCTGCTACGAAAGCATTATTAGCAGGGCGTTAAATTAGTTAAATTAGATCCCCGACTTCTTAAAGAAGTCGGGGATCTGACATCGTTAAATTTTAAGAATAATGTTAAATACCCCTATTCAAGACTTACGCTATACAGCCATCAATTTTTTAGAAAAAACTCCCCCTCAACGTCTACAAATTCTGAAACAACTGGGCATAGCTCGTTATGAGTTTTTAACTAAAATACGACTAAATGAAGCAAATATTATCTGTATGATGCGGTTTTTTAAATATCC
The DNA here is from genome assembly GCF_017115095.1 of Nostoc sp. NMS4. GTDB lineage: Bacteria > Cyanobacteriota > Cyanobacteriia > Cyanobacteriales > Nostocaceae > Nostoc. The sequence continues at coordinate 3,414 of NZ_JABXKI010000414.1, forward strand.
AAGTCAGCTAAAGTTCCCTAATCTTATCGGAGCCGATTTATCTGGTTTAATTTTAGATGGCGTAAACTTCATTCGAGGAAACTTATCAGAAGCAAATCTACAAGGTAGTAGTTTAATCGATGCAGACCTTTTATTTGTAAATTTTACGAAAGCCGACTTGAGAAATGCAAATTTACGCGGTGCAACTCTGAACGAGACTATTTGGTTAGAGACTCTAGTAGATAAGTGTCAGCTTGGTGTCGGTACTGGTTTAAATCATCTACAACGTCAAGATTTAGAGCTACGCGGAGCTATATTTAATTCTTGAGAAGTTGGTAATGAAAACACAAAAAATTATAAGATGATTAAATTGCAATTGACTAGATAAATTAATGAATATTAAGCTACCCAAAAAATTGATGTTGCTGGGTTCAGGAGAACTAGGTAAAGAATTTGCGATCGCTGCTCAACGTCTTGGTAATTATGTGATTGCTGTTGACCGCTACACCAATGCTCCGGCGATGCAGGTTGCTGATGCTTATGAAGTGATTTCTATGCTCAGTGCTGATGATTTAGAAGCTGTAGTGAAAAAACATCAGCCAGATATTATTATACCAGAAATTGAAGCAATTAGAACAGAAAAACTTCTGGAATTTGAACAGCGAGGGATTACAGTTATTCCGACGGCGGCTGCTACTAACTATACAATGAACCGCGACAGAATTCGGGAACTGGCACATCAAGAATTGGGCATTAGAACGGCTAAATATGGTTATGCAGTTACTTTAGAAGAATTAATTAAAATTTCTGATAAAATTGGCTTTCCTAATGTTGTTAAACCTGTGATGTCATCCTCTGGTAAAGGTCAGTCTGTTGTTACCGATAACAATCAGGTTGAGAAGGCTTGGAATTATGCGATCGCTAATTCTAGAGGAGACAGTCAAAAGGTGATTGTAGAAGAATTTATTAACTTTGAAATTGAGATAACTTTACTGACAATTAAACAGTGGAATGCACCGACAATTTTCTGCTCTCCCATTGGTCATCGCCAAGAACGAGGCGATTATCAAGAATCGTGGCAACCCGCAGAAATTGTTGAAGATAAAATATTAAAAGCTCAAGAAATAGCGATAAAAGTCACTGATGCTTTAGGAGGAGCCGGGATTTTTGGTGTTGAATTTTTCATTACCAAAGATGAAGTGATTTTTTCTGAGCTTTCTCCCAGACCGCACGATACGGGAATGGTGACATTAATCTCACAAAATCTCAATGAATTTGAATTACATTTACGGGCTATTTTAAACTTGCCAATTCCTCATATACAACAGTTAGGAGCTTCAGCAAGTGCGGTAATTTTAGCTTACGAAAAATCTGATTCTATTACTTTTAGTGGTGTAGCTGATGCTTTGTCAGAAAAAGATGTAGATATTAAATTATTTGGTAAACCTAATGCTCATCCATATCGGCGAATGGGCGTAGCTTTGGCGAAAGGTATGAATGTCAAAGAGGCTAGGGAAAAGGCTACTAAAGCCGCAAGTAAAATCACAATTAGTTGAGAGGTTTTATTACAAATAGTCGCCAAAACTTGATATAAATCCCTTCTGCCCTCTGCCCTCTGCCTTTCTTCGATAAAGGCTCGTGGCTGATGAAAAATTTTAAGGGCAAGTGGTTAGACGTGAGTTGGTTTTGGGTTTTCTAGGTATAGTCCTATTCCAATCGTGAAATTTTATGACGAATCAGGAAAAGCCTGAGCTTGACGAAAAGACCTCCAAAAATCAAGTCAGTCCCTTTGTGTCCCTATTGGTGATAATTTCAGCTATATTCATAATTTTTGCTTTGCTCAATGATGCGATCAATACACCTTTGGTTCGGTCGTTTGATGATGCTGCTAGACGAGCTAAAATCGATGCTTGCGAAAGTCATCGTGCCTTTGCTGAAAATAAATCACCAGATGATGACTGTTCAAAGCTTGGGGATGACCAATGAAAAGCAACGCACCTTTTTTGACACCTAATCCTCAAGAATTTAAATTACGCATTGTTTGGAGTATTGATTCAGTCACTAAAATGGTGGCTGAGTTTTCAAACTGTAAATGGCTTCCCCGAATTGGTGAAACTCTCGTTTTGCCAATAGATGAGACGCACAAACCTGATTATTGGCGCAAGTTCAAGGTATTTGATGTTGTCTATGATTTCCAGAATCAGACTACTAGGGTTTTGTGCAGCCTTGTGAAGTCATCGATTCCGCCAGATGCAAAAACACTAATCCAGGAACTCGAAAAACCCAAAGATAGATGGGATGTCTGGGAACAAGCGATGCAGACAACACCTGTATCCAAGCCAATAGAAATAGAAAATGATTTTGGGCTTGAATATCAACTTTCTCAGATCGACACTGAGGAAGATGTAGATGAGTGCTTGCGGGTGCTGAGAGCAGAGCTTTTGAATCCAACATCAGTACCTAAGCCTGTAAAAAATGAAAAATACGTAGATGAGGATCTAGAGTCTCTCAGGAAAAACCTAGACGAATTGTGAGTCACTCTAGCGTTGTCTGATTTGTAGTAACGCTAGGGCGAAATATTCAGTTTTCAAGGTTCTGTTACCCAAGGCAGAGGAAACGATGCCTGAAGACATCTCACAGGGCATTTATGCCGTAAATGGCTAATGATAAATCCCTTCTGCCTTCTGCCCTCTGCCCTCTGCCTTTCTTCGGTAAACGTTTTCACCTTAAGTTGATACGTATGACTAACCCAATTGAGAACTGCTATTTTGTAGCACTGTTAGACGAACCAATCGCAGCGACTGGATTTGTCTGATTCAGGTAATCGTAAACAAGGTGGGAAACTTGACGAATAAAGTCTCTCCCTCTGCTGTCCTTATAGGGGCGGGTGACGAAGATAGCCGCCAAGTAGCGCTTACCATTGGGCATAGTAACAAATCCCGCATCGCCGATGAGAAAGCCGATATCTCCGGTTTTGTTGGCGATGACAGCACCTTTACCCAAACCGGCGGGTAACAGTGTATGAATTGTGGTGTGGCGCAGAATATCTAAGGCTTGTTCTCGACTCTGTAAAGAAACTAGCTTGTTGTTCACAACTAAAGCCAGCACCCGCGCCATATCTTGAGAACTTGTGGTGTTGGTTCCTCTCAAGTCAGCTAAAAGATGGCGAATTACTGTGTCTTTCAGTCCCCAACTACGGAAACGCTGATTTAGTTTCGCCGCTCCACCTAAGCGATCGATAATCATGTTAGTGGCAGTATTATCACTAATGGTAATCATCTTAGTGATGGTTTCCAAGGCTGTGTATTTCTTCCCAACTCGTTCATACTGCATACTTCCAGAACCATTGGTAACTAAGTCACGCCGCATAGTCAGGTTTTCCTGAAGGGTGACTTTACCAGCATCTAAATCCTGGAAAAAGGCGATGAGAATTGGTAGTTTGATTGTACTAGCTGCGGGGAAAACGCGATCGCCTCCAATATCCAAATAATCCCCAGTATCCAAATCCAGAAAAAACATTCCTGTTTTCAGAAAGCTGTAGCGACTCATCAAGGCTTTAATTTGAGGTTCCAGCGCTTTCATCGGTGAATGCATCGGAACGACACCAGCGAACAGAGTGCTATTATCTATGACTGCTGGAGAAAGACTCGGAGTGATTTCTAAATATTTCGGCTGGGTTGCAGCCAATGGTACTGGTTTGGGTAACTGTACAGACCAATGATTACGGGATTCCTCTTGCAGTTGCACTTGTGCTAAATCAAAGGTGTAACCAGGCGCTAAAGTAACTACCATGCGGGTAGTCTCTGCATTAAACTGCTCGATACGAATGTCTTTAATTACTAACCCCACTCTTTGACTAGTCTGTGGATATCCTAGTCTAACTCCAGGTAAATCAATTACTAGACGAGTTGGGTTGGTAAGTAGTTGTACCTTCGGTTGAACATTCTCATCTGTGGTGAAGTCCAGATGATTGCGATTACTATCAAAATGCCAATTTGCGATGGCTACGCCCGCCGCAGGCATCGCAGCATTAGCTTTGACAGTGGAGCCAAACAGGAGCAAGCTTAAGAAACTGGGTAGAAGCCAGCTAAATTTTACAATGTTTTCTTTGTGTGTGAGTAGCATCAGCGATCGCTTTGTGTGTGAGGAAGGTTCTTGAACGAACAAAAGCCGCCCACCATTAAAGCACAAATATAAAAAGTTTTGTAAATTAATGCCCAGCGATTATCTTAAAGCAATATGGTTCAGTATTGGATTATAAAGGTTACTATCATCGGCATCAATCAAACAAATCTGGCACAGATGCAGAAAATATTAGAGGAAATTGAGACAGTACGTAAAACTTAGGTAAACATAGATTTAGTTATCTTTTTACAATCCTAAATCTACGGCAATGCGATGGGCGCAAGCAAACCCAGAAAAAGCGACTGCATTCAAACCTTGACCCGGAAAAGTACTATCCCCTACACAATAAAGTCCTGAAATAGCTGTGCGATTAAAGGGCATATTCAATAATCCCCACAACTTACGCCGGGGAATTGGCCCATAAGTGCCATCTTCACGACCCAAAAAGCGGCGATGGGTGCGCGGTGTCCCCACTTCTAAATAATCCAATCCGGCATCTAAACCGGGAAAAATTTTCTCTAGGCGGTCAATAATTCGCCAAGCCGCCTCTTCTTTCTTCGCTTCGTACTCACTCGGAGAAAGTTCTTGCCAATCATCAATCCAGTGAGGTGTGAAGGCATGAATGATGTGATATCCATTTGGTGCTAAATCTGGGTCAAGCAATGTGGGAATCGAAACAAAAACTGTGCCTTCTGCTGCTGTCATCTTTTCCCAATCTTCCAGCAAAATATGGTGGCACTCTGTCCCCGCAGGTAAAACTGACTCCCTTACCCCTATATGCAAACTCAAGAAGCTGGGAGATTTTTGATAATTTTGTTGCCATTTTTTCTCATTATGTGGCATTTCTGTTGCTGGTAGCAATTGTTCAAATGTATCCCAGCGTGTAGCATTAGAAACTATGCGTTTAGCCTGATATACTTTACCATTAGCGAGTTGTACACCTACCGCTTTTCCCTGTTCTGTGAGAATTTTCGTCACCCTGGCTTGGTACTGAATCCTACCTTCAGCCTTCTCTAGACCTTCCACGAGTTTTTGAGCAATTTGTCCTACTCCACCTTTAGGATAGTTGACTCCGCCATAATGCCTGTCAGAAAAGACCATTCCAGCATTAATCATTGGTGTCATATCTGATGGAACCACCGACCAGCAATAACATTCCATATCGATAAATTTCAATAATTGCGGGTCTTTGATGTAACGCCGCGCCACATCTCCGGCATTTTGGGGTAGATATTTGGCTAAACCGAGACACGCCAAAGGATGTTGGAAAAATACCCGCAGTAAATATCGAGGTTCTTCCAGTGAGAGCAAATCCATGCTGTTGAGACACTTGAATACTTTTTGGCATTCGTCATAAAAGCGACGAATCCCTTGTTCTTCATGGCGAAAATGAGCAGTAAGATTTTGCAAAAATTTTTCATAAATCCGGTCAACCTTTAGGTCTAAACCTTGGGGTAGGTGATAGTGAATTTGCACTGGATCTGCGATCGCTTCTTGGCTGACATTTACACTTGATAATGCACGGGTGAGTAAGTTTGTAGTACCGTTCTGTCCCAGCCCAAAAATCATTGACGCGCCAACATCAAATCGATAACCTTGGCGTTCAAAATAACCAGCGCTACCACCTGGAATCAAATAACGTTCCAGTACCAACACTTTCGCTCCCTTCGCCGCTAACTGAGTCGCTGTTACTAATCCGCCAATCCCAGACCCAATTACGATTGCGTCAATATCTTGCATTTTAGTCATTAGTCACTTGTACTGAGCGAAGCCGAAGTATTAGTCATTAGTTATTCTCCCCCATGCCAATCCCCAATGACCAATCAAAAAAAAGAGGGACGAACCTGCTACTGCTGGTTAATCCCGTCTGCCGATCCTTAAAAGAGAGGAGAACACTGTATAAGAATATAGCCTTAATTAAGAATTAATGTCAACTACTAATAAAAAACTTTATCAATAAGATTGAGATTGCTAATTTTAAGCTGTCAGCCGGATGCAGGAAAGAGTATTATGGTGTTTCAGTTCTTATACAATAAAAAGGCGCCTATTTCTGGCTATGACGCTACAATTGCGCGTTTACGTTCCACCCCATCCTCTAATAAAGCACTGGCTAGCAGTTGCCCGTGATGCAAGCACGCCTTCAGTATTGTTCCGCAGTGCCATGACTGAGTTGGGAAGATGGCTGACTTATGAAGCTGCACGAGACTGGTTGCCGACTCAAGAAATAGCAGTACAGAGTCCCTTAGATACCTGTCCAGCAACGGTAATTGATCCGCAAGTGCCTATGGCAGTAGTGCCGATTCTGCGGGCTGGGCTAGGATTACTAGAGGGAGCGCAGACTTTATTACCTTTAGCATCGATTTACCACCTGGGCTTGGCACGAGACGAAGAGACACTGCAACCTCATTGTTATCTGAACAAGTTACCAGAAAAATTTGACCCCCAAACACGAGTATTAGTTACCGATCCAATGTTGGCAACCGGAGGGTCAATCATGGCAGCAATGGCAGAATTGACACAACGGGGTGCTGACCCAGCCCTGACGCGGATTGTTTGTGTAGTAGCAGCTCCACCAGCTTTACAAAAATTGAGTGAAGCTTATCCAGGTTTAATAATTTACACCGCTACTATTGATGAAAAATTGAACAACAAGGGATATATTGTACCGGGATTGGGAGATGCGGGCGATCGCATCTTTGGGACTTAAGCTAGTATGCAGCTAGGGCAGGAAAATAGCATAACTACTGTAAAAGTTGCAAGGTTTGTTGAAGGCGGTAAAGATATGAGTCAGCGAGATGGTTTTGGCAGTGGTTTTATAGCAGGGGCATTTGTTGGTGGCGTATTTGGCGGTGTTATCGGGGCCCTAATTGCTTCTCGACGCGATCCTCAATTGCTAGTAGAAGAGGAAACAGAGCTGACAGATAGCCAAGCTGAAGCGAAAAAAATAGCAGCAAAGCGTCGTCAGATGAAAGCCTCAGAAAGTGAAAGCATTGCCATAGAAACGGCCAGGCGATCGCTAGAAGATAAAATTGCCCAGCTAAATGCCACAATTGATGAAGTGCAGAAGCAACTAGGGAATGTTAATAGCGGTTCACCCCAACCAAGTAATGACCGCTCTCTCACTAAAGACTCCTGAGTTTGTTCAGGCGTGGTGAAAGTGTCAAGTGTGATAAATGTGTAATCTGCAAACACCATGACATGGACTAAATTAAAATTAAAAGATAAGACCGCGTTTGACACTTATTAGGAAACCAAAAAATCCATGTACCTTCTGATCAACACCCTGGCTTCTTTCATCCAGATTTATACTGTTTTGCTAATTATTCGGGTTGTATTGACCTGGTTCCCAACAATCAACTGGTACAACCAACCATTTACGACTTTGAGCCAGATCACCGATCCTTATCTAAATCTGTTCCGCTCCATCATTCCGCCTTTGGGCGGTATCGATTTTTCTGCAATGTTAGCTATTATACTGCTTCAAATAGTCGGTGGTGGACTGCAATCCATCTGATACACATAGCTTGCTATAGATCCCGACACATAATCTTTGGATAAAGTGCGGGATTTATAGCAGGAAAAGTTAAAATTTATTACCTACGCACTTGGCCGCTAAACCCGGCAGCCTTAAACTGCTTCAGCTGCAACGGAGTCGGCTGATTAGCAGGTACAGAAATTCTCAATTCAAAATCGCTAATTCCTGGTGGCACCTCGGTAATAGAACCTAAGCGAGTGCGGTTTTGCATCACCGAGTCATTATTGGCATCATAGATACGTCCAAAAATATCTGCGTCATAGACTGTTTTATTAGTGCCATTTTCTGCTTTGCCAATGACAATAAAACAATTAGCAGCCGCGCTACCACTACTGATAACAGCCCCTTGTGCTAGTTCTGCTGGACAATCTTTATAAGAGACATCAAATAGTTTAATCTGTGTCAGGGCTACAGCTGGGGGAATAATCACCCACGATAGAAAGGTGACGAGACAAGAAATAAAAACGACCGTGAGTGAGCGCAACCGCATAAAAGACCCCGTGACTTAATTCAATAATTATTTAACTTATAACTTCAGCTTACAACATACCCTTACTCGCTTTTCTCTACTTCCCTGATTGATTCGCCACTGCAAATACCTGCTCCACGATCAATTCCCAATTGGGTACTATATCTGATGCAATAGTCGCCGTACCCTTCAAGACTGTATCTTCATACTGTCCACCACCAGATCGGGTAGACGACAGGTTGCTCGTCGCCCACTGACTTCAACTTCAATGTCCTTGTAAGCCAGCAACGTAATAGGAAAACGCTTTGCCAACTCGAACAGCAGAAATTTGGCAATATCACAATTTTCCTGGCTTTCGGTTGGGATCTCTACTAGTTCTCCATCAACTAATTCATATCGGGTATCAGTGCGATCGTCATAGGCCAGAAATTCCTCAAAAGTCAGGAGTTTTGTGGGATGCTGAGTTTGAGTCATGGCAATTTTCCTAACTAAGTGATAAGTAAGTCAACATTAGAAAATATCAAATTGATACCAAGAACTCAGAAGACAAGAGACAAAATCAAGTTTTTCTCCTGACTTCTGACTTCCCTGAATATTAAGCGTCTTAAGTTTAATTATCTCCAGATTTAACTACAGCGTGATTGGAGACTTTAATTTAACATTTGTAATAATTAGGAGAATAACCCCTCAATTGCTATGAACTTATGACTCCAGATGAGATCGAAACAGCTATGCTTGCAGCCTTTAATAGTTGTGATGCCGCAAGCTGTCCTCTCACTGACACGCAGAAACAGATATTACTGCAAATGGTCGAGCAAATTCAGGGAAATTCTACCTCTGGGATGTCAAATATTGCTAATCCCTTAGACGAACTTACTCCAGAGGAGTTAGAAGTATTTTTACAGTTTGTTAAGGATGAAGAACAACGCGCTCGCATTTGGAAAGTACAATTACTCAACGACTGGTTGCTAGAAAACGACTCTGGAACAGTACAATTTATTCGCCAACGGTATGGTTTACAGTGGCTAAATCGGGTTGAGTCATATCATTTTGATAAGTACTCTTATTTTGAAGACGCACTAAAGTTAAGAGTAGGCGATCGCATTGAAGTTTCCAATGCACTATGGGAATGGGTGCAACAGGATGGGCCTTGTAAGCGAGAATGGTTTCCTTGTATGGTGATTAAGGTCGAGGAAATTAGCGATGTCTACGACGGGCGTAGATGCAGCAATGATTCCTCTACTAATTGCGTCGTCCGCTTCTTCAACGGCGCTGAGTATGAAATTCAAGGAATGTATGAATGGAATCGCTATAACTGGCGCTGGCCTCAGAAGTAGTGCTGAGTCAGGAGTGCTGAGTGAGGAATGCTGAGTAAACCTCGTTGAGTCTTTCAACTCCGTTAATGAGGCTTTGAACTCTATTAATGAATATTTATGCTCTGACTGCTGCTGTATGTTAATAAAATCATTGCTTGAACAACACCCAAGCCAAAAACCTCTCAGTGTGATACAACGCTAATTGATTGCTCACACCATTGAAAACAGCATCAAAAGCGTGTTCTGCCCAAGGAATTTCTAGAAAAACCGCAGTGTTACCAGAGTTATGTAAACGCTCATACATCTGTCTACCATATTTCGCTTCCACTAAATGGTCACGACTACCGTAAATTAATAAAGTTGGCGGTAAAGGGTGCGTTAGGTAATTTATCGGTGAAGCAATTTCATACCGATTAGGCAATTCTTCTAAAGAACCACCAAGAAATGCTTTTAAAACAGCGCGAGAATTTATCGGATCGGGATTTGGTGGTGTTTTGTATCCTTGAGTTAAATTAACAGGCCCGTAATAGTTCACCACGGCACGAATCGGTGGTGCATCGGGTTGATAAGCCGCTAACATTGCTAGATGCGCTCCCGCAGAACGTCCTAAAAGTACCATACGTTCTGAATCCGCTTCATATTCAGCTGCATGTTTGCGAATAAAATTCAGGGCTGTACGCACATCATCTAACTGAGATGGAAACTGATATTGGGGTGCGTGTCGATAGGCGATCGCAAATACCGTATATCCATGATTGGCAATATATTGATTAAACTCAGAATTGGCATGAGTATTGCCATATTGCCAAGCTCCACCATAAATTACTACCACTGCTGGATATTTCCCGATCTCTGGGGGTTGGTAAACTTCCATTTTTAAAGGCACTCCCCCAGGAGACGCAAAGAGAATATCTTTTTGATGACGTGTTTTACCTAATGCAATACCCCGAAAGAAATTAACTAAGTTAAAAGGATGGCTTTGCATTTTAGCACTTACTTGGATTGGAATTTGCTCTAGATAATTCGCTCCCAACCCTTGTTTCATTGCTCTATCCATCTGCATTTGAGTTAGTGGGATATTCACTAGTACCCATCCACAAATTAACAATCCGATTAAACTGAAAATGTAAACTAAACCCTGTAAATTACGGCGACGGATATAGAATAAAGACAGCAAAAAAAAGCTAAAATTTAATAAGAATAACCAAGGACTGACTTCTGGCGCTCCTACTGCTAGCGTCAGCAAAAACATATTTGGAGCAGGAAGAATAATCCAAGCACTAAGAAATAGACTTGCAAAACTGAGTAATAATGCCAGCCATGATAAAAATATTTTGGGTTTAACAAACATAGATTAAAATGCGATAGTAATGATTTAAAAGAAGTACAATGTATCCGCTAATGCTAAGGTTGGCAATAGTTATACAGCATAATTCAGGAGTCAGAATTCAGGAGTCAGAAGTGTGATTATTGGTCTTTCAATACGCGATAAATCACGTCTCTACCTCTTGATTTTGGGTTTATATTAACTATATTTCTTTATACCTAGTGGTCTGTCCAATTTATTTTGAGGGGCTTGAGAAACGAACCGCAAAGGACGCAAAGAGCGCAAAGAAAGAAAAGTTAAGAATGAGTTCACATATCATATTTAATGGGACAGACCACTAGTTGGAAAATTAGCTTGTGTGCTTCACTAACTTGAAATCTGCTGTATGTTGTGAATTCTGGTGACAGCATAAGTTATTGCTGTTGCATTTGTCTTTTTATCCAAAGGCGAAAAGCTTTGAGCGTTGCATTTCTACCTGCTGTTGCACTTTGCTCCAGATATTGGGGAATTGCTTCAATTAGTGAGAATAGAGGAAAATTTAGGCTTTGTTGAGATTCTACATAATGTCCGTCTTGCAAAACATTAATTTTGAGCTTTCCTCGAACACAACGCCAAAGCTCAGGCACTTTTAGGGCTTCATAAATATTAGGATGAGTCCGAGAAGTAATATCAACTTCTAGAGCTAAATCTGGAGGAGGATCTACTGCTAAATCTAGCCGCTTCTTACCGCGAATCTTAGATTCATTTTTTATATAGAAACATTGATCTGGTTCTATACCTTGAGCGATTGCTTGGTTTTTGAAAGTGGTAGAACCAAGGCATCTAAACTCAATGTCTAATTCTTCTAGAAGTGCTTTGACTAAATCACTAATAATTTCTTTATCATATTCATGTTCTGGCAGTGGTGCCATAATCTCCAGTATTCCCCTGTCATAAGCAATTCGTGCTGCCCGGTGTTCCCCTAAATCTTCTAGAATTGTTTCCAATTCTTGCCAGGTTACATCTCGCAGTAGCACTCTTTGTCCTGGTGGAACATGGATGCGCTTTAATTCCAACAACATCATCTCCACTCCCAGTAGTTGAAACCTAAATTTAGCTTACTCTAGTTAACTAATCCGCTGCGACAATTTTTGCTGCTTCATCGCTAGATTCTCAGATCCGACATCGCTTGCTTGAAGAAGCCCTTTAGAGAAGTGTATACTGGAGCGATCGCGCTGAAAAAGTAAAGAAAAAACCTCTGGAGTTCCCAGAGGTTTTGGTTCCTGATTTAGTTTCTATTTGTTACTCCAATTTGTCCTCGCTCATTTCCCGATAATGAAGAAAATTATTTTAACAACAAGATCCCCGACTGTCTAAGAAGTCGGGGGTATAAGCCTGACGATTTTATTTGGCTATTGAGTGTCTACCTATCTACGCTATTAATTCTTCGCCTGTGGCCGCGAACCAGGAATCGTTACATCTATTGGTGTCACCTGTTTAGCTAGCTGTGTCAATGGTGGTTGAATGGCGGTTTGATTCCCCACTACTAGAGTCACAATCTTTTCAGGCTTGAGGTATTCTCGTGCTACCCGTTGGACATCGGCTGCTGTGGTAGCGGCGACAGCTTTTTGATAGCGAAAGAGAAAATCAGCAGGATAGCCGTAATATTCGTATCGCATCAACCGCGATAAGGTTTGGCTGGGGTCTTGAAAGTTGAACACAAAGGAGTTGAGTGTAGACTCTTTGGCATAAGCGAGTTCTTTTGCAGTCACTCTTTGAGTTTGGGTGCGCTTGATTTCAGCTTGTAAGGCTTTGACAAACTGGACGGTAGCATCCGATCGCGTTTGTCCACCAGCGATAAACATTCCAGGATAATCGTAGCGGGGACTCCACTGCCCATAGACAGAGTAAGCTAAACCTTGACGCGATCGCAATTCATTAAATAAGCGTCCACCAAATCCATTTAACACTCCATTTAATACATCCAGCGCCGCATAATCAGGACTATCGAACCGTCCGCCCAAATGTCCTAGAAGTACACTACTTTGGGTCAGTTGTGGCTGATTGACAAAAAACACTCCACCTGCATTAGCTGCCAAAACCTTTGGTAATGTGGGTTTAGCAATACCTGGGTTACGCTGCCAATCGCCAAACTTAGCTTGAATGAGCGATCGCATTTTCTTACTATCAAAATCCCCCACAATCCCCAAAATTATATTATTGGGGTGGAAATATTGCTGATAAAACTTGAGCAAATCCTCACGCTCAACCTTATCTACCGTTGCATACTCTATGGTGCGAGAGTATGGGCTATCTTTGCCATAGATCAATTTTTTAAATTCTCGACTAGCAATCCCATCTGGACTGTCATTACGACGGGCAATGCCACCTTTGGCTTGAGTTTTCGCTAAGTCTAGCTTTTCTTGAGCAAATACAGGCGATCGCACCACCTCAGTAAACAGCCCAAACACCGTTTCTAAATCTTCACTGAGGGCATCAAAGCTAGCACTACCAGAAGCTTCACCAATACCAACTTCCACAGATGCCGCCCGTTGTTCCAATATCTCATTGAGTTCATCAGGCGAATGTTGCTTAGTTCCTCCAGTTCGCATCACCGCGCCTGTAAAACCAGCCAACCCAACTTTCTCCATTGGTTCCAAGCGATTCCCTGTCCGTACAAACGCCGTCCCATTCACCAACGGTAACTCGTGATCCTCCATCAAATACACAACCAGACCATTTTGCAGCACAAACCGCTCATACTTAGGTAACTTAATCTCAGGTAGCGGTGGTAACTGCAACTCCGTATAATGCTTCGCCTCAGCCGTCGCTGCCAGAGAAAAATTACAAGTTAAAAGTAAACACGTAAAAACAGCAACCAAAGCATAAACAAACCCCTTCCAACTTTGCCTTTTCCCCTTCACCTTAAACCTCTGCATATCTCTCTTCCTTTGCGCCCTTTGCGTCCTTTGCGGTTCGTTTCTCATGCTTCTTTCGACAACAACTTCCCAATCGTGCGATTTTGTGGCGTAAAAGTTTCCTTTGCCACCCGCTCAATATCAGCCGTCGTCACCGCCGAAATATCATCCAACTGCTTAAACAAATTCCGCCAAGAGCCAGTTTTCACCTCATATTCCAACAACTGTTGAGCCATCCCCATATTGGAATCGAGAGTACGTAACAAACTCGCCCGTGCTTGGGTTTTCACCCGTTCCAAATCAGCCATTGCTACAGGCTCAGTTTTTAACTTGTCAATTTCTTGACGTAAAGCCACCGCCAACTCATCAACTGTATGACCCGGAGCCGTGAGAGCATAGAAAAACATCAAGTTTGGGTACTTATCTCCAGGAAATCCACTGTAACCTTGAGCATTTAGCGCCAAACGCTGCTTTTCTACCAAAGACTTATATAACCGCGACGTGCGCCCATCACTTAATAAACTGCCAATGATTTCATAGACTGCATTATCTGGATGAGTAATCGCCGGACGATGATAACCTTCTAAATACCAAGGTTGAGAAGGTAACTGTAAAGTAACTTCCCGTGTTTGTTGTTGTGGCGGTTCCACCGGAATTTGTTCAACAGCTTTGGTTTTGGCTTGAAAGCGGCCAAAATAAGTTTGCGCGAGTTTTTTCACCTCAACCGGATTGATATCTCCAACAATAGCAATGGTCAAATTACTTGGTACGTAGTGAGTATCAAAAAACTTTTGGACATCTTCTGGTGTCAGATTGCGGATATCTTCGTCATAACCAATCACCGGACGTTTGTAGGGATGGGTTTTGTAAGCAGTATCGACAAACTTTTCCACCATCAGTCCAATGGGTGAATTCTCCACCCGCATCCGTCGTTCCTCTAAAATTACATCTTTCTCTTTATAAAACTCACGACGAATTACCGGATCGAGAAATCGCTCCGACTCCAACGACATCCAAAGTTCTAGCTTATTGGCAGGAAAGCTGTAAAAATAACGAGTGGCTTCGGTTGAAGTATTGGCATTTAAACCCACACCTCCCGCTTGTTCGACAATTTGCCCCAATTCGTTTTGCTTGACTAGCTTGGCTGCTTGCGATTCTACTTGCTCAAACTCAGTTTGTAACCGAGTAACTTCAGCTTTTTTGCCATCGGCTTTCGCAGTTTTAATTTGGGCATTCAACTGCTCTAAGCTATCTAATAGCGGTTTTTCTTTTTTGTAATCTTGTGTACCAATGCGCGTTGTGCCTTTAAACGCCAAATGTTCCAGAAAGTGAGCTACACCAGTTTTACCATCTGTCTCATCCACGCCACCGACATTCGCATAAGTAAGAAAAGAAACCACGGGTGCTTGATGCCGTTCCAAGACAATGAATTTTAAACCATTGTCGAGGCGAAACTCCGTTAACTGCTTGATAACTCGATCGAGATAAGGTTGGATTGAGGTTTTAATGGGCTGGGTTTGAGTTTTAGTTTCTTGAGGAGGAGGTGCTGTCTGAGTTTGAGCTAGAGCGACTTCTGGCAACAATCCCCACGAGAAGATGATTAAAGTCAACAAAGTGACAAACAACCGCCGTAATCTGACAGATATTCGATCTGAGTAATCCAAAATCCCCAATCGTTCGACTAAGATATTTTGCGATCGCTCAGTCGAGCCGCGCTCACGAGGAAGTATAAAATCTAAAATTGACCGACTGCTCTGGTTCATAAGCGAAAATTAAGATAAAGTAACATTACCTAAATAACAGGATACATAGCAAAAGAGCGTTAATCTTGTATTAAGCTTTCAGTGGCTCTTTGTACTTGACATTAGACAATAATGCTACAAGTCCTGTTACGGATATCTAACCATAACTGTTATGCGAGTTTTTAATTCTTCCCCGCCTTCAGAGATTCAGACGCGCACCCGGATTTTACAGGCAGCGCAACGGTTGTTTGCCTCTCAGGGATTTGATGGTACTACCACCCGCGACTTAGCACAAGCGGCTGGTATCGCTGAAGGTACTCTATTTCGTCATTTTCCCAATAAAAAAGCAATTTTAGTGGAAGTAGCCACGAGTGGCTGGGTAGAGATTCTTACAGATTTGCTCACAGAATTAAGTGAAATGGGCAGCTATAAAGCCGTCGCTCAGGTGATGCGCCGTCGGATGTGGAATTTCCAAAAAAATGCCGACTTAATGCGTGTTTGTTTTATGGAGGTGCAGTTTCACCCCGATTTACGCGATCGCATTCAATTAGAAGTCATTACCAAAATGACTGATGTGGGCGAAGCATTCTTTCAAACAGCAATGGATAGAGGTATTTATCGCCAAGGGGACGCAAAGCTAGTTGCTAAAGTTTTCTTAGGAATGTTTGCGATCGCAGGTTTTTCCAACAACACCCTCATCGAACCTGATGCCTCTCCCCAACAAATGCAGGAAATGGCCGAAGGACTCGCTGATATCTTTCTTAATGGTGTTTTAGCTAAAGAGTAGGGAATTGGGAATTGGGCGTTAGGAGTGCTGTTAGCGGATAGCTAAGGTTTAGCCCGTGCTGAGTTAAGAGTTAGGAGTTTTGTTTATCTCCTCATCTCCCTCATCTCCCTCACTCAGCACTCAGCACTGTTTTCGCTTGCTGACTCCATTGTTGTACTAGCTCAATTGCTGGACACAAATCTCGGCGCTGCATTGTTGCTACCTGAAAGCGCATAATTTGTTGGTGCAATCTGTGAGTGGGAGTTTGAGCTAGCTGCACTACAGAACCAATACCTGCATGGAGTAATAAACCACAATATTGTGTCCCGACACTGGGAATACGTGCCAAGTCAGCTAAAGCCATCCATTTATTTACATACTGAAGATGAATCTGTAGTTTATTTGCTAACGCTAGTCTTTCCTCCAGAGTTTTCCCTTGTTTGACTAGCGCTACTGTGCTGTTAATCCCACAATTTTGCAGTTGAGATTGTTCCTCGTGGCTCAGTCCAGGTAATTGCTCAATTGGCCAATCACGAGATTGGATAGGACTTCTACTATCTTTGTGTTTAGCAGACATTTTTGAAATTAATAGGCTTGTTTAAACATTGTGACAGTTGCTTCTTCGCAAAAGTACGTTCTTGCAGTTTAGCGTTTGTATTGACGTGCAATTTTAACTCAACCTTCAGCAAAACCATTGTGTAGCCTAACAATGCCATTGCATCGCCTTACCAAAGTTATGTAGAGGCGATCAATACTTTTAACGTGAGTCTCCAACCGAGGCACACGTTAATTTAACTTTACCGATATTGGTTTGATAAACTTCTGCTACTGCCATCATCTGGTCTGTTTGCGCTAAGTCTGCAATGCCAGAAGTACTAATTTTTTCTGCCACTCGCGTATAAATTTTTATGATCTGTCCCGCCATTGATACTTTAATGTACGTGTTTAAGTGTGGCGATCGCCATCCAATACCAAGGGCGCAAACAAGTTAATACCTCTGCTTCCGGTTCTAGTTGTCCTAATGCAGACACTATTTGACTTTTGAGCCTGGTTTCTACTAGCTTAGATTTCTCTGTTTAACCAACTAACCCAAATTGAGAAATCCCATAAACAATAATTCCATCTGTAATAGCAATAGCTGCAATTACTAATGCAACTAACCCGTTATTGGAAGCTTTTTTGACAGCTTTTGTATTTATATCTAAACGAGCGTTATATATTAGATAATCATGTTTACTGCTGGTATATAAAAACACATTTAATTGATGTAAATAGAATATACTTTATTTTGGATTTTCGACTGTAATGACTGTGAGAATCATCACTACACCTCAAAAAGTATCAAAATTTATTCTGTAATATAATAATGTTATGTGTTTTTATTAAATAGCATTTATGCATTATCGGAGAAAATTTTTAAAAAGAGCAGGATACACAACCCTTTCTGCTTTATTAACTATGGGGTTTTTACAAAAGGATAACGAAAAAGAAGATTGGGTCACAGATAGTATTGCAAAAAACTATACAAGTAACAATTTAAATTCTCCACTTCGGGAATTAGCTGCCGCTAAAGGAAAGCGTTATGGCGCAGCAATTTCTAATGAATTTTTGCAAACAGATAAAGATTACGCTAACCTGATGGCTCGTGAATGTTCGATTGTGACACCGAATGGGGAATTAAAATGGAACGCCACTGAACCACAGCCAGGGAAATTTACCTTTGAATCAGCAGATGCGATCGCAGATTTCTGCCAAAAGCATAATATAGAATTGCACGGGCACACCCTTTTCTGGCACATGGGAAAACCAGACTGGCTTCCTTATCCCCCTACACTTAAGATGATCGAACGCCATGTTAAAGGAGTCATGGGGCACTATCGCAACAGCAAGGTTTTAAAGTCTTGGGATATTGCCAATGAAATTATTGCTGATAGTGAAAACGAAACTGATGATGCTACCTACGGTTTGCGTAAAGGGGTAAAACCAGAATTAATTCGAGACTTGTTTTTAATTGCCGCTTCAGTTGATAGCAGCAAGAAATTTTACCTCAACGATTTTGGCATCGAAAGTACCACATGGAAATCAGAGCGTTTCTTAAAAATGGTCGAATATCTGAAGAATAGTGGCGTTAAAATTGACGGTGCAGGTATCCAATCACATCTATGGTTTTCTACTGCATATTCTTTTGACGAAAAAGGATTTAATTCCGTCTTAAAACGGCTGAACGATCTTGAAGTTAAACCAATAATCACAGAATTAGATATTATCATTGATACCCCACTACCCAACAGCATCAAAAGCCTAGACCAAATGGTAGCCGACAGTTACAAGCGATATCTTGATCTATGCTTTGCGGCTAAAGTCGATACTGTAATTACATGGGGGCTTACCGACCGTCATACCTGGATACGTCTTCCCGAGTGGATGCCAAGAAAAACCTTTAGAAACAATCCAAGTCTCTGGAAATTTCTACGTCCGCTTCCCTTCGATGAAAACCTGCAACCTAAACCAGCCCGCAATGCTATAGCCCAGGCTTTCCAGGAAGCAAGTTAATACTCCACCTAAGCAAAATAGGTGGAGATATTTTTCGCTATTAACGATTATGAAAGTTGAATAAGAATCAATACGCTTGGGTTAAGAGAATAGTAGGTTGGGTTGAGCGTAAGCGAAACCCAACAAAGTCACCAATTGAACGACCTACTGCTAAAACCTTGAGAGACTCTTCAAGCTACGAACTTTTGAAATTTCGTACTTAGAAATACCAGCAGGTTATTTTTCTTCCGTTTACTTGAGATACTCCAAATTTCTTGTAAAAATAATGTACCAACAAACCAAGGCTCAACTAAGTAACGTCTCCAAAGTCTTTTTGGTTCAGAAAACAAACGATACAACCATTCCAACCCTACCTTTCCCATCCAGCGAGGAGGAGTAGGTATTGCTCCTGCTATATAGTCCATACAGGCTCCACTAGTCAAAATAGTGTTGGTATGAATATGTTCAAGATTTTCGTAAATCCAATACTCTTGGCGTGGCATACCCATCCCCACCATTAATATATGGGGTTTGTAAGCATTAATTGCAGCTACAGTGGCGAGATTTTCTTGACTATTTTTATCTATATCAATATAGCCATGAGAGCAAGCAATCTCTAAACCAGGAAATTTCTCGCATAAAATACTTGCTGCATCTTCAGCAACTCCTGGCTTTGAACCTAAATAGAATACACGCCAGCCTTTACTAGCAGCTTCTGCCATCAGAGGCCATACCCAGTCAGCATAGGTTACTCTTTGTTCCCGTTTAATTGGAAAACCCAACAGCTTTCCAATAAACACTAGAGGCATACTATCAATATGGGTATATTCTGCCTTAGAATAAAAAGCTTGCATTTTTGGATCGTTATGGAAGAGATAAAGACTATGTAAATTATGATTAGCAATAATCCATTTCTCATCCCGATCGATAGATTCTTCAATCAATAAATTTAAGTCGAGAATCGAGAGTGCATCTACTTGAGCACCAATAAGTTTATAAGAAAATCGCTTCTTCATATCTTGTTTTTCTTTTGATAAATATGAGATGTTATCTCAGGTAAAAGGTGAGTATTGTAAAATTAATTAGCAATATTTCAATATTGAAGTACTGAAATATTGAAACAGCTAAGTTTTTTTAGTTAAAAAGGATTATCTTAATCTAACTAAAAAGCACTTGTTTTCATGAGGATTTCCGCGATATTATGCGCTCTTGCATTCCAGGAATACTTTTCTGTAATTAAGGTATATGCCGTATCTACAAGTGATTGGTATTTATCAATATTTGAAGCAGCATCCAGTACTGTGTTAGCTACTTCTTCGCTAGAGTATCCTGTTACTAACAGATGTTCTAAGTTGCGAAATTCTTCTAAACCTCGCAAGCCTTCTGGTGTTGAGACAACCAATTTTCTGCTAGCGAAATAATCTAATGCTTTATTCCGAGCGCCACCTGCTACTGCTTGTTTTGAGAATGGCAGCAAAGCAATATCTGCATATTTCAGATGGGCGACAAAATCTTCTCTTGTAGGTAAAAACCCTAAAAAAGAAATGTTAGAAGGTATTGGTTCTGAAATATTACTACTATCCCTACCAATGACAACAAAATGTACTTTTTCTTGATGACTTTCAAGGGATTTAGCGACCTCAATAGCCATTGAGACAGACATATCATTAGTTGGAAACTGAAATGTTTTGGGAGCAATAATAACCACTATTTTAGCAGGTTTAAATTCTTTATAGGGGTTTTTATCTGGAAAAACTTCAGTATTGAGTAAGTCTTCAGTCACTCCATTGCCGATAGAATAAATTTGCTGTGGAGTTTTACCATACCATTGGGAAATTAGCTTAGGAATTGACTCACCTGCTGCAATAATTGGACTGCCAGAGAATATTAAAATTCCCTGAGCAATATATGTCTTAATACATTGTGCAAGCTCTTTGAAAGGATTGGCAACTGAAAACAAGCGCATCCAGTATTCATAAGGCGAAAATGTATGAAAATCTAGTACAAGAGAGGAACTACTGCGTTTCCTAAGCTTTAGTGAAACTAAAGCAGCCAATCCAGGTAGTGTTTCTTGAGCATACACGATATCTGGAGAAAATTCGTCGATGCACTTTTCTATAGCTTGAATATATGATTTCAAGCTTCTTGAGCCAACAGAAAAAGAAGGTGCATAATTGACAGAGGAACAATCTAAACCTAGCTGAAAAACATCAAAGTATTTAGTAAGATATTGTCCTAGATAAAAAGGTCTAGTAAATGCACCAAATGGTTGACTTGAATCGAGGGTTGAAACAATTAGTAAGCGTTTACCCATAAAATAATTGCTAATTAGTTTATA
This sequence comes from Nostoc sp. NMS4, assembly GCF_017115095.1. Classification (GTDB taxonomy): domain Bacteria; phylum Cyanobacteriota; class Cyanobacteriia; order Cyanobacteriales; family Nostocaceae; genus Nostoc. Next base: position 24,440 of record NZ_JABXKI010000414.1, read on the forward strand.
AATTGAAACTATATTTGTCAAACTATTAAGATAGTTTTAACTTATCCAACTATCATTCACGAATGAGTATCTTGCAAGTATTAAACTTCTGAGTTAGTTTGACTAATATCCTCAGAAAATGTAGGAGAAGTTGCCAAATCCTTGTAACCAACAACTGCTCTGACATAGGGTAAGAACCAGTAAAATATCCAAAATGACCCAGAGTGTCTGCTACAAAATACAGTCCATGATTTTAATGGAAATCCTTTAATGTGTAATACCTTTTTCAAACGTTCTAATATATTTAAATTGGTATCTGCCCAACTATTACGGATAGAATTTTTAGTACAAGTCCCAATATAGCCAGGAGCTACCCATACTTTACAACCCAATTTACCCGCTCTCAGGGCATAATCTAAATCTCCTAAACTATGAACAAAAGCTGTATCAATATTCCCAACCTTTGCAACAACACTTTTAGGAATTAGCACGCAGTTACCATACATAGCATCGCATTTTTGGATAGCGGAACTTGGTTCTAAAAATTCAAACTTGTTAGAATACCACTTTTTGGATTTTACTGCTCCTCCATAGGTTGCTTTTCCTGTAATTGAATCTTTCGTTGAACCAACTACAATTGATTCTGGATAACCTTGTTCAGCCAAACTTTGATGAGTCTGTAATAATTTACTCACAGCATTGGCTTCTAAAAATGTGTCATCATTCAACCACAGATAATAATCATATTGATGTTTTATAGCTTCACCAAAGGCGAGATGCATTCCTCCCACCCAAAATAAATTGCCATTACCCTGAAGAATTTTTACTTCTGGATATTCTGCTTTAACAGCCTCTGTAGTTCCATCAGAACTCCCATCATCAGTTAAATAAACATCACAATGATTTTTTTGCTGATATAAAGCATTCAGACAGGCGAGAGTTGTATTCCGCCTGTTAAAGCAGGTCATAATTACGGCTAAATTTGCTTGTTTCATCTTATTTTCCTCATAAAAAATCTACAAAAAATTAATACAGACAATAAATTGATATGTCATTCATAATTTAAAACATCAAATTTGTACCTTCGTGTATTGTTATATCAATTTAAAACTTCAGCCTTTTTTCTATCCAACCACTGAAGTTAATATCTAAATTAAAACTTTTTAGTTTTTGTTCCATTTTTCTAATTGCTAACGTATATCGATGCCAAACTGATACACGAGGCATATTAAGTCTGACAACCTCTTGACATAACCATCGATATTTTTCTGAATTTATATTGAGCTTTTGCAATCTTTTTATTTGTGCATTCCAATCGTGATAAAAAAACAAATTGAAATAATGAATAGATATAATATCATCCCAATTTTTAATTTGTAGTTCTTTTGATAAACGATTATGTAAAGGTAATGGATAACTATAATTAGCAGGAAAATGTTCGACGTTTTCTTCCAACGCACATAAAGTTACAGACAAAACAGACTGTTCAACAAAATAAATACCCTGGGGAGGTGTAATATCCAAACGCATTACTTTTTCAAAGTTCTCTTTCCAAGTTGTAAATATACCCGCACTCCTTCTTACAGCCACTAAACCAGAATTCCAGTAGGCTCTGATCCTTTTATTACCAATTGGCGTGTCAACAAATACCTCACGCTTTACTCCTAATACTTCATATAGTTTTTGCCAATACCATTCTTGAGGGTCCTGCAGACCTGTAGAGCCAATTCCTTGACCATACTCAGGACGTACCCGTACATTACAATCTACTGGCAGTAAAAACTCTGTTGGCTCAGAAAAAAAGCATTTGTCACTGTCTAAAAAAACTAATATTTCTGCATCAATATTTTGTTCTGCATAGGCACAAACTAAGGGTTTATTAGCTAAATAATATTCATGAAATTCTTGATTTATCGGGATTTGTTGATGAATCACCTGCAATGCTTCAAAGGATTGTTGGGTTTGCTTTAAAATCGGTTCACCTACTCTAGGATGAAAACTATATATAGGTGTATTTTTCAATTCGCCGCAGAACTTACGAATACTTTCTGCAAGCATCAAAGATTGACCTTCTAAACGACCAGGCTCTGTACAAATTATAAAAGCTATAGGTATAGACATATTATGAAGTATTGATTTACTAGGTTAATTACTCAATGAAGATTTCTTTGCCGCGATCAATATTTCTTGAAACAAGGCTGAATAACGACGTGCTTGAAGTTCCAGAGTGAATTTTTGCTCGGCTTTATCGCGCGCATAAAATGAGAGTTTTTGCAACCTCTGTTCATTTTCAAGTATCCAGATAATTCCTTTGGCAAAATCCTCAACTTCATAAGGTTTAGCCAAATAGCCGTTCTGCTGATGATCGACAATATCTTTTAAGCCAGTAGAATTAAAAGCCACAACTGGAGTACCACAAGCGAATGATTCTGAAGCTGTTTGTCCAAAAGATTCTTGAAGAGATGGTACAAGCATCACATCAGCAGCTGAGTAAACAGTTGCTAAAGATATGGCATCGTGTAAGTGTCCCAAATAGTGGGTTTTGAAGCCTAAATCAGGTGGATTTTCGGGTTGAGATGCTCCAAAAATCACAACTTCCAAGTCATCCTTCCAGCCAGATTTACTCAATTCTTTTAAAGCTGGTTGCAACAAATGAAATCCTTTATTTTTATCGCTAGTTGCTTCTATAGCTCCAAAGAGTATCAGCTTTTTATCTTGCGGTAGATTGAGTGCTTCTCGTGCAAAATACTGATTAATCGGTCGATATCTTTGAGTATCCAGTCCGTGGGGAATTACCTCGATTCGCAAATTCTGGAACAAAGAACTGGAACGAGCGCACTCTGCTAACCAAGAACTTGGTGAAACCAAAGTTAAATTTAAATTTTTCCAAGCTTTTATTTTGCGCTGCCATACCCAACGGGATAGATCCCATTCATTAGCACTGTTGAGTTGAGGGCAAGCTCCGCAGGATACTTTGTAGCGATCGCATTCTCCTGTAACGTGACATCCTCCAGTGAACCCCCACATATCATGAAGAGTCCAAACTAGAGGACGCTTCAGTTTAGGGAAAGTTTCTATTTGCATAAAACCGGCGCTAATCCAATGCAAATTGATTATGTCTGGATTAATCTGAGCAACTTTAGAAACAACTCTATCTGGCAACCATTGAGTAAAAAATGGAGTATTTTTCTTTTGACGATAAAGCTTTAATGGTAAGCTTTCAACTGTTAACTTTGCCTTAGCAATGCCTTGAAATAGTCTAATGTTAGGTGCAATTACTGTTTTATCATTACTATATTTTTCCTGGACTAACATTTGTGACTGTAGCCCTATATCCTGTAAACCTGTGTGTAAACGATATGCAGCCCTCGCTGCACCTCCACTAATATCATGGGTACTAATATGTAAAATTTTCATTGTTATTAACTTCTTGATGACTAAAACTATTTCTGACTGCCATAAAAACTAATTGGCTAAAATATTTTTATGATTTCGTTGATATTCAACAGTTAAAGATAAGGACGTAGTGACATACATTAACCAATTCCAGCTAGGAGTTAATAATCTTGCTTCTGAAAAATTAACTATGACAATAATAAGTAGCATCTGCATTGGCCAATAATCTTCCGGTTTTTTAGCAACAGAAATAACTCGAGTCAGTGCCATTACAAAAAACCTGACGAACCCTGCTGCAAAAGTTAAAAAACCTAAAAATCCCAATTCTAACAATAGTTCTAAAAAACCATTGTGGGCATTACTTGCCCAATCATAAGTAGCTCTTAGTTTAGATGCAGCATTACTAGTCCAAAATCCCGAAAATCCATAACCTAGCCAAGGTCTTTCCAAAATCTTGGAAATCACTAGTTCCCAGAGGTCAGAACGTCCATTGAAGGTGAGGTCTTTACCAGAGGTACCAACTACAGTTTCGGCATTATTGAGAAGTAATATTGAAGAAACCATGAGTACCATTAAAGTTGAAGTAATCATAATAACTTGTAATTTATAATTAGTTTTTTTCAACGATCTGTAAAAAGGTAAAAGCAATATCATAGTCAATAGAATCGTTAAAGATGTTGTTGAACGTGAGAGGATAATTAGACATACAGATATCCCACATAATGCCCACATCAACCAGCGATATCGATGACCACTAAGAGCAAGGTGTAAAAAAACTCCTGCACTCCAAGCCATCATGTAACCTAATTCATTTTTATGACCATAAATTCCACTCCACATACCTACTAATTCAGATGATTCGTGAATATAACCTGGTACAAATGCAGAAAATAGTATAGATAATGATGCAGCTACGCCAAGCGCCCAAGCTATCAGCCTCATTTGTTCCTTAATGGAATAACGCATTGCTAAATAGATAGCAAGAAAATATATTCGGATTAGACCTCTTAAGTAAGTAAGACTAGAACTTAAGTCTTCTGACCATAAAAGAGAAAATATAACTATTGCTAGTAAAAAAAACTGTAATGGACTTTTAGTAATTACATAAAGAAAACCTTTCCAGTATAAGATTAAGAAATAAAATAGGATTAAATATGAAACTATATTGAACAAAATATCTAGCTTATCACCTCCAAGGGTAGACATGGAAACTTCTTGTGCAGGATGTATTGTTAATGCCCCTACAGCAATGAGTAATAGCAAGATAGTTAGGATTTTTTCTGTTAATTTTATTTTCATTTATGAAATTTAATTTATCTATTTTTTTATCGTTGAATAATTCAATTTTTTCTTCAATTCCTCTTTAAAAATATCTAATGCAGTTGCTTTATAGACTGTTTTCTGTGTAAAATTGTCTGCTTCTACATTCCTGACAATAAATGGTGGATGCTTTAAGGGAAATTCCATTGCTTGCATCGACATATTGATGAACGAAAATTCTTGATTAGAAGTGAAATGAGTTGCATCTGCACCAACACCAACATTAGATATTAAATTGACATTCGGAATAATGCTTAAACTTCCCTGCATCCAACAAGCAAATGTCCATTGATAATCCCAGGTTATACCTGTAGGATTGTTATAAACAGATTGAAATATTCGTTGCCAATAATTTACTGCTTTTGGGTCTATAAGAATGTCACGTAAAAGGTTTTCTGCTTGCACCTCTTTCCAGAGTTTGATGGTCAAATCATAATGTTGCCAAGCACGTCTCCAACTTGCCCAACCCCAGCAGTGGTTGTAGCGAGAAAAATAGTAACTGTAATTTGTACGTTTTCGTCCAAGTTGAAGATTTTGAGCAGAGATTGTGGCAATTCTGGTATCATTTCTATATTTTTCCAGCAGTTCTTCACTAAACCTGAAAAAAGTTGGGTGAGGGATACAATCATCTTCCAAAATAATTGTCTCTTCAACATTATTAAATACCCAATCTAAACCGCTTGATACCCGTTTTGCACAACCTAAGTTGAGATCGGAATAATTCTTGATTACTTCACAGTCCCAATCAACTCTCTCAATGATTGCCCTAGTTGCTTCACACTTTTCTGCCTCACTTTCGCGGTCAGTGCGGGGGCCATCTGCAATTACAAAAAGTTTTGTTGGCTTGGCTTGGCGAATAGACTCAAAAACTTTCTCTGTTGTTTGAGGGCGTTTAAAAATAATAAAAGTTACTGGTGTTTGCATCATATAAAGGTTAAATAATAAACGATCAGTATTTGTAAAAATGAGTAAGCGATCGCACTTGAATTTTAAAAAGTTTTTGTGTCCTTGAATCAAACGCATTGCATATAAACGCAGCAGCAGCTTGAGAAATTATTGTTGCGATCGCAGCCCCAAGTCCCGCATATTTAGGAATAAGTACTAAATTGAGAATAATGTTTAGTATCGCCCCAAATAAAGTCTTACCTAAAGAAACGTGGTTCAAACCTTCAGCAATAAACCAAGGTGATGTTGCAAGACCCATAAATACAAACAAAGAAGTCCAAATATGAACTGCTAATATTGCTCCTGCTTCTGCATATCCACTTCCAAACATCACCATAATTATCTTGTCAGACAGGAAAGACATTGGAAGAGCAATTGCTAAAGATATACATGTCATTAGACTGAGTAATTGTCCTATTCGCTGATAATAAAGACTTTCTGATTTTTCCTTTGCTGCATAAATTGCCGGAGCAACAGAAGAAACAATAGCCCCTGGAATAAAATACCAAATTTCAGAAATACGCACAGCAGCAGAATAAACTCCAACCTCACTATCTCCAATCATTTGACCTAACATCACCTGATCTATTCTCATAAAAATCATGATGGCGAACCCCGAAAAAATTAGAGGTAAACTCTCTTTCATAAGAGTTTTGGCAGCCGCAAAACTCCAACGCCATAACCACAATGAAGAACCTTTTATTTGGTAAACAATCAGCAAGCCAATTGCACTCATCGCAAATTCTGCTAATGTTACCAAAGCAAAAGCTAGCAATGGTGCTTTTGTTAAAATTAGCGCGATTTTGATGACAGTATTTAGCAAAAATGCCGTGTTTTTGGCGATTACAGTGTATTTTGACTGTACCTGTGACTGAAACCACAGTTCAATAGTATCAGATGCCCTAAAAATTCCTGCTATTCCTAAAATTGCAACTAGCCATATCTTTAGTGTTTCACGCTCACCTAAGAAAAACATGGTGCTAACTGCCAATGAAACAGAAGCAATTCCACCCAGAAATTTTAGCCAAAAAGTAGTTCCTAAAATTTCCTCTTTGTCTGATGATTGACGAACAAGATGACGAACTACTACGTCGTCTAGTCCGAGAGTAAAAATTGGGCTAAATAAGGCAACAAAAGCTAAAGCATAGTTAAATAGACCATACTGTTGTACTCCTAAATAACGTGCTACCCATACTCCTACAACCAAGCTTGCGCCCATACGTAGAATGCGGTCAGCAAATAACCAACCTGTATTGGCAATAATTGCACGCAACCCAGAACGAGATTTAAATTGTGATAAATTTTTAAATTTTAATTTATTTAACATTATTTTGATGAATTAATAATATAACTTTCTCTATAAATATCGTGCAGTTTTTAATCTTTGCAAATACAAAATAAAATTTATTTATCCAGTAATTTAGATTCTTTTAAGATTTTTAATTTGCCAGTCATCAAAGTTTTCAAAAAATAGCTAAATAATAAAACGATGCCCTTGATTTTCCAAAACAAACTATGTTCAAACAAAAATATTATTTTCAAATACGTAAGAAAATCTTGATATTTGGGACAGGGTATTGTTTTTAACTCATTGAGAGATGTAAAAGCTAAGAATAAAGGTGAGCTAAAATTGTTTTTTTGTAGAATGGAATTAAATAGGGAATTGCGTTTCCAGAATCTCTTGTATTCATAGTTTTTATCTATGTCTAAAAAATTCTTATTATGATACTGATTATTATCATGTATTCTATACATCACTAAAGGTTTAGACATATAAAATTTTTTAGCTCCCACCAAAGAAGCTCCCCATACCAGACAGTCATCAGCCCTGACACGCCAATCTTCTATATTTGGAATAGGTAAAATTTTTCTGACTATCTCTCTACGTATTGATAATGTTGAAGTTATAGAACCAATCCATTCACCATTATATAAAGTTCTAATTACTGAATAACCCAAATCTAAATCTACTGAATCGTCTTGAAATATTCCTTCTAATGCTCCAATTTTTTTATACGCACAAAAGAGAAAATCACATTCACTACGTCTATTATAAAATTTTAGGGCAGTTTCTAAATACTCAGGTTCATAACTATCATCGGCATCTAAAAAAAATATAATGTCACCAGTAGCAGCTAAAAAACCTTCATTAAAGGATGATAATTGTCCTTGATTTTTTTCTTTCAAGATAGATTTAACATTAGCTAATTGAGTAAATTTATTGATGACTTCCACAGAGTTATCTGTGGATGCGTCATCAACAATAATAATCTCATCAAATTTCACTGTCTGATTTAAAGCGCTATCAATTGCCTCAGAGAGAAATTTGGCATAGTTGTAATTATTAATTAAACAAGATGTTTTTATTGTATTTTTATCCATTATTCCTACAGTCAAAAATGTTAATTTAGATGGTTGTAGTGATGGTTGCTTTCACAATTTCTAAGAGAACTTAACGCTCTTGGCGAAATTTAGTTAAGCTGCTAGATACCAAATCTTGTTCAATTTGTCGTTTTTTGGTGTCATAAAAATAATTATTAGATTCATTTTTAGTATTCACACCATTGATGACTATCCCTAATACCTTCTGACCTGACTGAGTTAAGAACTCTTTAGCTGAATACGCACTGTTTAAGTCAACCACTCCAGGACGCACGACTAATAAGATACCGTCAGTCAAGGTACTTAAAACAGCAGCATCTGCTATTCCTGACAACGGAGGAGTATCAAAAATTACAAGATCGTAATCTCTCCCAAAGTTACTAATTAATGTCGCCATGCGTTGAGAATCTAGCATTGCTACTGGATTGGGAGGTAAAACTCCAGAAGTAAGAACTTCCAAATTAGGCATCACTTCTTGCACAACCGTATCTAAAGAAGCTTGACCAATAATGACATTACTTAGTCCAAGTGTATTTGTTAGTCCCCAGATATGATGCTGTATGGGATGACGCATATCTGCATCCACCAACAACACCCTACGCCCGGACTGAGCCATAGTCACAGCTAAATTTGCAGATACGTCAGACTTTCCTTCTTTGGCAACGGAACTTGTAATTACAATGCTTTTGAGTGGTTTATCCGAACAAAGGAACTTCAAGTTCACTTGTAGTATTTGATATGCATTACCAACAGGGAAGTAAGGAATATCTCTACCAATGATTTTGGGAATAGGTCTATCAAGTCCTGCTATAGAAGAATGATCTTTACCATTTCTACCTTGTGTAGGAATTACTCCCAAAACACTGTATCTCAAGACTTCTTTGGCTTCTTTGACGGTCTTCACTGAGCGGTCTATCAAGTCTAAAGTAAAGGCAACAATGATACCTAAGAAGAAACCAATTCCTGCTCCACCAACAATAAACAGCATTTTGCGGGGTCCTTCTGCTTTATCAGGGGTTAAAGCATAGGAAATGACACGAGCATTAGGAATCTTTTGGTTCTGTGCAATATCAATCTCTTGGCGTTTCTTTAAAAGTGTTTCGTAAGTCGTTTGAGCTGCTTGCAGTTTCCGTTCTAGCTCTCGTTGACTCTGTTCTAACCTGGGCAAATTATTTGCTCGTCTGATGTAGGCATCTTGCTGTTGTTTGAGTGTGGCAATTTGCCTCTCCAGACCAACACGTTCTGCCTGAGCGCGAGTAATATCTGCAATTAGGCTTTGCCGTAGTTGTCCAACCTGTAAACTTCCCTGTGTAATCTGCGCTTTACCCGCTACTTGTCCTGTCCGCTCTTTTAACAAGTTGTTAAGAGCTGCGACTTTTTCTTCTAAGTTAGTAATTGTAGGGTGTTCAGGTGAAAAACGGGTACGCTCTAGCGCCAGTTGGCTTTCTGTTTCTTGGAGTTGGGCAAGCACTTTCTGTACTCCAGGCGCTTGACTCAATTCAGATTCGATTACACCTTGACGTGAATCTACCTGAGCTTCACTGCTTAACTGTTGTAGACGACCCTTGACATCATCTAGTTGAGCTAAAGCTTGAGAAATTTGATTTCCTAACTTAGAAATTGTATCGACTGCTGCGGCTGCTTCTTGTTCCAGGACAACAACTTTATTCGTTTCTTTAAATAACCGCAGTTTTGATTCGGCTCTTCTGACAACTTCCTCAGCTTTTGGTACTTCCGTTACGAGAACCTGTTTAGCTGTCCGCGCTTCATTCTGATTAGCCTTGATATTTAGATCGATGTAACTATCAATAACTTCATTGACGATTTTGGCCGCTAGTTCTGGATTGCCGCCTTTATAAGAAAGTTGTACAACATCAGTACCTTTGATTCCTTCTATTTTTAGTTGTTTTGCTAAGTCGGGAATCGAGAGCAATTTGCCTCGACTATCTTTGAGGTTCAGGGAATTAATTGTTTTCTCAATTACTGGATTTGATCCAATAACTCTCACCTGAGTTTCCAGGGGATTGTCATTCACATTTAAAGCTTCTAGTCGTCCTATGTCATCCGATAAGCCTGTGAGTGAGGAAGAGCGATTTGTTTTAATCATCAAACTTCCTTCTGCCTTGTATGAAGGTTTTAGTGAAAATGCATACAAGCATCCAAGGCTAACAGATATGGCGAAAATTCCAACTAGAGGCAGCCAGCGCCGTTGAAGAACTTCTAAGTATTTCTGAATATTTACTTCTTCAAAGTTTGGTAAAGATTCCATTGTCATAATATATACAAAGTTTTATAAAAAGACTATTTACTTACAGCAGTTTTTTCTGGGTATTTTGCCCACAGTAGCGCTGTAGTCTACTTTGCGATAGTAATATTTGTGTTGATTTTCAGCTAATGCCTTTTTGCTGAGGTTGTTTAATATCTGAAGTTGACTAATAGTTTTACAAGTTGCAATTTTAGCTTAGATTAATATTCTCATGAGAGCAAAAACAGGATAACTCACAATTTTTACCTGATTTAGTGGCTTTCCATTTTGGAGCTTGGTTTTGGTTAACTTAGTTTTATGTTACTACCAATGCAAGTATTGATTAGTTGACTAACAATTACTATCATATTGTGTAAGAACACTGAATTTGATAACTTTACAAAAAATTCATACAAAATACTAATATGTTCGTGTCGGTTTGCTGATTTGGAAAAGACAAGAGGAGTTAATTCCTTCAGGTAAGGAATAGAACAATTGTGCCAGCCTATCTATAAGCAATGAAAGCACTTTAGAGATAAGCTTTGTACAGTGAAAAGAGATAACTACAAAGAATGGATGGATCTTTACGTAAACTGCTTCAAAATTTTTAGTAACAATTAATTATTACTCTGAATAACGATCAATTCCGGAAAGAATACGGAACTGGGAATCATAAAATTGTATGATTTGAGTATTGCACCTGTAAGGACTCGTAATCAGTTTAATTTGCCCAGACTGGTGAAAGACTTTTTTATGTGGTTTAAGATGTGAAAACTACAACGTGCTTGTCCTTGGGTTTATATCTCAGTATTTTAAATTTACCCGTAAATTTGCGATCGCCTTGTTTGTACTCTGCAATAGAGGCAAAATACGCCTTTTAATATTTATATTTAAGCATATTACACATTGTCTTACGTATGTATCTATATGCTAACATGCATTAAAGATAAACGTCTAGTATAGTACAGCAGAAATACAGCTACTATCTCAATTAACCAGACAAGTAGTTCAAGCAACTTGTTCAAGACGGGCAAACTTGCGCCGTATTTTACTAGATTTAACTGTATTTTTAATGAAGTTTAGCTATATTTATTACTACCTGTGTTAACCTGAAGTACTTAGGCTAGGCTGCTATCTCTTGGTTTCTGTGTCTAGGCAATTGTAATTATTAAACTGACATTAAATGTTGAGAGATTAAATTATGAAATCCTCTTCTATTATCTTAGTCATTGTGATTAGCGCACTCACTTTCAGCCAGAGTGCCTATGCTAACCAAGAGAATGTTCCGATGACAATAGGCGATCGCAATCAGGCTGGAGTTTTATTGACGGAACCAGCTACGATTAACACTACATGGAGTAATTTTGTCGGACAGACTAATAATCCAAAACAAACGGCTGGATCAATTTCGCTAATGCAGGAGCAAGGATGCCAAAAAATTAACCCGCTTGAGTTTATCAATGACCCAGGTGCTTTTTTTAAGCAATGTCACGAACCAGCAAAGACTCAAAGTACTGAGCCAATTGAGTATCTCAAGGTTCCTAAGCTGGATTCTGGTATTAGTGTGACAGTTACTAAGTTTTGATATCAATACCTTAGCCAAAAAAAAGTAGTCTAGTTTTTTGCGCTAATTTAAGATATTTAGTGGCGATCGCAGGTGTCGCCGTCTTGCCAAGTATTATGATTGGTGCTAATGTTACCACTCTATAGTACTTTTAGTCTACAAAATGTCTGTCGGAGTAATTTAGATTGACAATACCGCATCTAATGGATATGTCTGCGTGCAGTATGACACAAGTGCAATTGTCACAGATATCTACCTACGTCTTTGTTATCCTAGATATCTAATAGAGATATGAGCCAAAATGAAGCAGTGCTAAATCTCTGCAATAGTTTATTTATTAAATGAACTTTTTGTGATATTTTGATAGTTATATTAATAAGTTATTTGTTAGATAATCAAATCTTTACTCAGTATATTTTACTTTTTAAAGTAACTGCATTTTGATAATTAGACTAAATGTAATTGTGTTTTAAAATATCCGAAAATTAAGGATAAAAGAGTCTAATTACTTCAAAGGGTATGCTAATTATACTTTAGGTAATTGATTTGTGACTGATGATGATGTTATTATTAAGGGGTGGGTTGATTTTGGGTTTATTATCTCCAACAATTAACTTGTAATGTATCATAGACCAGAATTCATCAGTGTTGTAAACTGATTAGACCTCTTGCATAAATTACAAATAAGAACCCCACCCCGCCAAAGTTACGCTTTGTCTCCCCTACCCGGTTGCGGGGAGGGAATTAAGGGATGGGGTATTAGACACTGTTGCAAGATATCTATTGATTAGCAGTGTGAAATGGCTGTAGGTCTGAATATCTAGACTTGATACCAATAAATTGATGAGGTTACAGAGGAGCAAATAACCATGAGCAACTTAACATCTCCACATACCGAAGTTCAAAAAACGAAGAAAAAAAGTTTAGCCGCAGATAAAAAGCCTCGAGCTACAGATGATATTGTGCGTAGTTATCTGCAAGAGATCGGGCGTGTAGATTTGTTGACTCGTGAACAAGAGGTTATTTTTGCTCAACAAGTGCAGCAGATGATGAATTTACTGGCTGCTAAGGAAGAATTGGCTGTGAAATTAAACCACGAACCCACGCCGCAAGAATTGGCAGATCGGATGGAGTTAAGTGTGGAAGTGCTAGAGCAACAACTAAATTTAGGGCACCAAGCCAAGCAGAAAATGATTCAGGCTAATCTCCGATTGGTGGTAGCTGTAGCGAAGAAATACCAGCACCGCAACCTGGAATTTATGGATTTGATTCAAGAAGGTACTTTAGGTTTAGAGCGAGGAGTGGATAAATTTGATCCCGCCCTTGGTTACAAGTTTTCTACTTATGCTTACTGGTGGATTCGTCAAGGAATCACACGAGCGATCGCTCAACAAGGACGTACAATTCGTTTACCTATCCACGTCTTTGAGAAACTGAACAAAATTAAACGAGTGCAGCGAGAGTTATCTCAACAGTTGGGTCGCGTCCCTACTACTGCTGAAATTGCCACTGCTTTATCTTTGACAGCTAGCCAAGTTCGAGAGTGTTTGTACTTGGCCCGTCAACCTTTCTCTTTAGAAGCACGAGTTGGTGAACAACAAGATACAGAATTACAGGACATACTGGAAGATGATGGCCCTTCTCCCGAAGATTATGCCGTTGAAGAATCTCTCCACCAAGACTTACAAGACTTATTGGCAAAGTTGTCTCCCCAGCAGCGAGAAATATTAACCTTGCGCTTTGGTCTAACTGATGGGTATGAACTTTCTTTAGCACAGATTGGCGATCGCATGGGTATTAGTCGAGAACGGGTGCGCCAAATAGAACAAAAAGCTCTCAGTCTCCTCCGCCGCCAAAAGGAACAAGTACGTAGTTATCTCGCTAGTTGAGGTTATTCTTCATAATTTAGGGCATTTAAACTTAGAAAATCACCATCATGACTGTGTAAAATTCAGTCATTTTGCGCGAAAATAAGCCTAAATAATCTCTCTTAATGATTTGATATGAGTACATCAAAGACAGTACAGCAATTGCAAGTGCAATGTGTGACTTCTGAAAACTTTCGGCGTTATGGACAGGTGATTTTTGCAAGTCTTGATGGCAAAACTTACGATGGGGAAGATGCCCAACTAAACCTGCAAAACGGGATTCCACGATTTTATATTATGCGGTTGGAGAAAATAGGGCGAAAGTTCCATAAAATTACTCGCCATATCCAATGCACTCAATGTCTGGGTTCTTTGGAAGGAAAGGATTGGTTAATTGCAGTTTGTCCTCCTGATAATGATGTGAATAAACCAGCATTAGAAGAGATTGCTGCTTTCCACATTCCGGGGAATTGTTTTATCAAGCTACATCAGGGTACTTGGCACGCTGGGCCGCATTTTGACCATGAAGCTGTGGATTTTTATAATTTGGAACTAGCTGATACAAATGTGGTGGATCATTTTACCCATGATTTTCTTGAGAGTCATCAATTAGAGTTTGAAATGGTTTAGGTAAGATTGGGTTAAATTATAGATATAGAAAGAGCCATTTATCTAAATCAGTTCAACCATTTGAATCTATTTTTCCCAGAAGGAAAGATTAGTTCAAGGATTACGTCAGTTTGGTTATGATGTATGGATGTCTAATGCTAGCCTATAAATTGATATTATAGCAGAATGGTTGCATAGAAGTTTCCACTGCCTTTGAAATTTTCTTAAACATTCATTTTATGCCTTCTTCAAATTCTCAATCTTCTGATAAAAGTTTTGTCTACCGCGAATTTGGCAACGATAACTCCGCCGCCACAGAAAGGCCAATTCCAGAACTGCCCCCACAACAACAAAATCTGAAAGTACAAGCTTCCCGGAAAGGACGCAAAGGCAAAACTGTCACAGTGATTAGCGGATTTCAAGCCAAACCCGAAACATTAGCAGATTTAGTGAAGCAGTTGAAAACCCAGTGTGGGACAGGTGGGACACTTAAAGACAACGAAATTGAAATTCAGGGCGAACACAAACAAAAAATTGTCGAGATTTTGACGAAGCTAGGTTACAAAGCCAAAATTAGCGGTGGCTAATCTTGAGTGTGGTTTACCGTATCTAAACCGGGATCTAGATGAAGAGAGGGAATGTTATGTTTGAAAGGTATAAATATGCTTGAACAGTGGTGAATCGGTTCGCCAACAAGCTGTCTTTTCTGAGATAAATAGGAGGTTTAAATGGATTTAGTTCGGATTTTGTGTGCCATTTTCCTGCCGCCTTTGGGAGTTTTTTTACAAGTAGGTTTTGGTATAGACTTTTGGATTAATATACTTTTGACGCTGTTTGGTTACATTCCGGGGATTATTCATGCAGTGTGGATAATTGCTAAGAAATAATTTTTGTAGAAGTAGGTTAAACGTACCAATCTCGGCATTACTGAATTATTGTAGAGGCAATTCATTACAGCAGATTGCAAGTTAATGAATTACAAAAATACCCCTCCCTAACCCTCCCCTTGGAAAGGCTAAGGTGTACACACAAGTCTGAAATAGCTGATTAGACCTCTTGCAAAATTATTTTATGGTAAGATGGGGTATTTTGTCGCTTGAATCAATGGTGCAATGCAGTACGAGCAAACAAAAAAGTTATCTAACCGCGAATTCAAACGTCTAGTTGGAGTGCAAAGACGCACGTTTGATGAGATGGTGAAAATTATGCAAGATAGTGTCAGTCCTAAGCGAACTCGAGGTTGTCCAAAGAAACTAGATTTGGAAGACCAGGTTTTAATTTGCTTGCAGTATTGGCGAGAATACCGAACTTACTTCCATATAGCTCAAGATTGGCAAGTATCGGAATCAACTGTTTGCCGTACAGTACATCGCATTGAAAGCGTGCTGGTTAGTTCTGGGAGATTCCGTTTAGAAGGAAAAAAGTCCTTGTTGATACCGTCACAGAAACCAAAAACGGTTGTGATGGATGTAACCGAGAGTCCCATTGAACGTCCGAAATGCGGTCAGAAACGTTTCCATAGTGGCAAAAAGGGACAGCATACTCTCAAATCTCAATTTGTAATTGATCTTGAGACCTCACAAGTACGTTGTGTTGTCAATGATTCAGGTCGTAGACACGACTTCAAACTATTTGTGGAAAGCAAAGTACGTTTTCATCCTGATACACAGAGTCTAGAAGATAGTGGCTACCAAGGAATTGCTAAATTTCATTCCAATAGCCTTTTACCCAGAAAGAAGCCGAGAGGAGGCAAGTTAACCAAAGAAGATAAACGGTTTAACCGTGATTTAGCTCGCCGTCGAGTTGTTGTTGAACACGTCAACCGACGATTTAAGGTATTTCGGATTTTCAGTCAACGCTACCGTAATCGCAGACAACGTTTTGTATTGCGCTGTCACTTAATTGCTGGAATTTATAACTATGAGCTTCTAAATGCAAGTTAAGTTTTAGAAAATGTGTTTAACCCACAACTATACCACAAAACTTTTTTGCAAGAGGTCTAATATGTCTTAGTACAAGTAGCTCAACCGGGTGTGGAAGTGTTTCGGCGCAGCGAAAAGGGGAAATGGGTGCTGTCGGAGTATAATTTGGATGAGATATTACGACTAGAATCGGTGGATGTAGAAATAGCCGTCGCCAATTTGTACCGCCAAGTGCAGTTTGAAACTGAAGCTACCGAAAATTGAAAAAATAATCATTGCTTTACATCTAGATAGATAGACAGCTTGACCGAAAGGTTCTACAATCTTACTGATTGTGGTAAATTTACCTATTGCCCAATCCATATAAGCATAGTAAAGATTTTCTAGTGATTCCGTTTGATTGCGGAAGCACTAAATTAATATAGGAAAGTATTTGATTAAAGGGCAGCAGACAAATGGATGTAAAGCTGATTCTAGCTGGATTAACAGTTATATTTACGCTTTCGTGCTTATTTTTTGGCACGAAAAATGGATTCTATGATTCAGATAACTATCATGGCAATGGCTCCGCACATTGAGATAAGTTTGTAGACGCTTGGGCGACTTCCCGTAGGATAAGTTGGCTAAGAGCGCTTAGAACTTGCAAAGGGAAAATAAACAAGAAACATCCTTGAGCTACAAGTTTAATGGTTTCTTGTTAGTCCACCTTTCCGAACAAGTGCGGGTTCGGTGAAGGCCTCCTCCCCAATCAAAAATCTGTATTTTCAGGGTGTAGGGGCGCACGATAAAACTTACCCCTAAATCACAAAACCAAAATTTGTCTAATTTTTGGATTTTGGGATATGTCCATGATGATGAGGTTTGAGGGGAGGAAAGCATGAGGGATAATCTGTCGGCATCCTCTCGCGTAGATGGTGCGGAAACGGGTAGTGAATTAGAATGTTTGCCCTATAGTGTCCAGCATGACAATGAGGGCGTGTGTTTATTGGTGAAAATGGGGCCACACCGCATCCTCTTAGACTGTGGTTTGGAGGATATTTCCTTGCTGGGTAAGGGGCTTACTAAGTCAGGACGTGGAACTAGTTCGCCCTTACCAGCAGATTTAGTTTTGATTAGTCACGCCCACCCAGATCATGCTAAAGGCTTACTAGAACTGCATAAAGCTTTTCCCAAGTTACCGATCTATGGTAGCGAGGTGACTAGTAAATTATTGCCGCTAAATTGGCTGGACGAAGATCCTGAGAAAATCTCCCAATTTTTTCATGCCTTGCCGTTGCGATCGCCTGTGGAATTCCAAGATGGTTTGGTGGCAGAATTATTTCCCGCCGGGCATCTACCAGGGGCAGTCGCAATTCTGCTGACATACACCACCCAGCAGCGTATTTACAAGCTACTGTATACAGGTGACTTTTTCTTATCGAATTCCCGGTTGGTAGAAGGTTTGCGTTTAGAGGAACTGCGGGGCTTGAACTTGGATGTACTAATCATTGAAGGTAGTTATGGCACATCCCGTCATCCGCACCGCCGCAACCAAGAAAATCAACTAGCCGAGCGAATTAATCGAGCGATCGCTGACCATTGTTCTGTAATCCTTCCCACCCCGGCGTTAGGATTGGGTCAAGAATTATTAATGCTCTTGCGATCGCATCACCACTTCACCGGACGAGATTTAGATATCTGGGTAGATGGTGCTGTCGCCACTGGATGTGATGCATACCTCGAACTGCTACCACATCTCCCCCCATCGGTGCAAAACTTCGCCCGCCATCAACCTTTATTTTGGGACGAACGGGTACGTCCCCGCGTGCGTCGTTTACAACCAGAACATCGTTCCAGTGTCGGCAAATCACCTTGTATTGTCCTCACTGACTCGACATCTGATTTAGGTGAACATTGCCAACTAGATACCGGCCCTTGGCTGATTCTGCTACCAGAAAAAATTGATATAAAACTTAACAAAGAATATTTAGCGCCCACTACTGTGGAAACCTATCTCTTAGCTCAACACAGTGATGGCCCTGGTACTACCCAGCTAATTCATAATTTACGACCGCAGCACGTCATTTTTGTGCACGGTTCTCCTGCTTACTTGGCAGACTTGACGAGCTTAGAAGAGTTGCAAAACCGCTATCATGTACATTCGCCGGCGGCTGATACCTTGGTAGAACTGCCCATCGGTGATACATTTTTACAACCGGCAGCACCAGAGACTAACTACGAAGGCGAACTGACAGAGTTAGGAACAGTAATCACAATTACCCTACCCAATGTGATTACTGCTGATACGCGTTGGCGGCAATTTGCCGATACTGGTTTAATTGAGGCTCGTTGGCAAGGGGAAGAACTAGTGTTAAGGGGATTGTCTCAACGAGAATTGCTCAATCAAAATAGCGATCGCTATACATGGACAGATGTAGACTGTTGTGGTAATTGCCGACACCAAAGGGGGCAGAGGTGTTGGAACCCAGCTTCGCCGTTATATAACTTCAAGGTAACTCTCGAAGGTTACTGTCCTGCCTTTGAACGTCTATCTAGTCCTGAGTCCTGAGTCATCAGTCCTGAGTTAGGATTTGTGACTCAGCACTCGGCACTCAGCACTCAGCACTAATTATTTATTCTGGATTCGAGTCAGTGTAACGGTTGTGGATACGCTCTGCTTCGGGACAATCTTCAGTCATCAGAGGTTCGACATTACCGCGTGGTACTGAAGCCAATTTTTGCGTTACAGCACCAATGCTCTCGAGGCGAACCATTTCTTCCCAAGAACAAACTTCGTCCTCTTCTTCTGTTTCATAGCGTAGGGTCACTAAATCTCCCTCTATGTCTATGATGCGGGCGCGTTCAATCCAGCGTTGCTGGTCCCGCAAGAAAACACATACCTCGCGCCCATCGCAACACAGTTGATAAATCTTGCGGTGTAGCATGTACTGTTTCTGCCTTTTTAAACAACGTAGTTAAACCTGTCAAAATCTGGGTTCTACCCCATTACATTACACCTTTAAGAGGTTAATTTCACTGTTCAAAATAAGTACGCTTCATAACCCAATCCCAAGATTTGCTTCTATTTGTCAAAATATCAGGATAGTGTTGGGTTATAAACCACCTACTCTAGCAATGAACTCAATCTCTCTCCGGCTCATTCTAGGGAATGTCTGCTTCTATAGAAGTCAAACAATTCAGTACCTGTCCTTACCAGGTTCATATTTGTTGGTGAGTCATTCTTACCATTATGTAATAAAGAATACTCCAAAACAATCGTTGATTGCGGTTGTTTAACTTGCCTACTTTTAATCATTGGCATTACTGGGAAGTCCGGGGACTTGGCTTTACTTTTACCCACTTGTATCTGATCTTAACTCATTCTCTTGCTGACCTTGATGTTTTTCAACCACAACACCCAAATAGTTTTGAGTTTTTCAGGTTTTTTTCTGAAAAAAGGGAAGAGGTAGAGGGAAAGACCATGAGAAAATTCTACTCTAGAAGTATCAGGAGGATTTATTTGGTAAAGGAAATTCTATAAGCACGTTCGAGGAGGATGCTTCTCGTTTAATTTTTCCGGCGCGAACTGCATCATATAGGGCTGCGAGTTCTGGCAAATCGTCTAACTGATAGCATTTAGTGGCTAGCACCTGCTGGAGTAAACCCTCAGATTCAACACTAAGATATCCAGTTTGGAAAGCAGATGCGATAATTGTGCGAATCATCTTAATTAGGGCAGAGTGAGCAAATTATTAGCTATAGTGTGGAACATTTTCTTCTGTTGCTAATTGATATGAAACATTAATACTATGTGATTACTATTACGTTTAACCAGTGATTTATATCACAATATGAGTTTTCGATACTCCGTTTTGTAATATACAGAGATAAAAGAGCATCGGAATTTTCAGCATCAAGGTTGAAAAACTAAATGTTTTAACAAAATTAGAATACAACAATTTTTTTCAACAAGCATCAACAATCAAGCAAAAAACTGCCGGAAATCTTCATCTTTTTGACTTAATTGTACCCAGTCTAAGTTTAATGACTGGAATTTTTGCACCAAGCGATCGCAAGCTGGACGTTCGGTAGCGTAATGTCCGGCATCGATTAAAATAAGGTTGCGATCGCGGCTTTCTTGAAACTGATGAAATTTACAGTCAGAAGTTAGGTAAGCTTGGGCAGCAGTTTTAGCGACGGCTGAAATGTAACTAGCCCCCGAACCACCCAAAACAGCAACTCGTGATATTGTTTGCTGTAAATCCGCAGTTGGGGAAAAAATCAAATTAGGGGGAGTAAGTCGGGTTTGAATGGTTGCGAGTAATTCTTGTAAGGTTAGAAATGGCTCTAGCGAACCAACACGACCATATCCTAATCCGGCTTGTGTAGGTACTATGGGAGTAACTTCTTTGAGTTCTAAAATTTGAGCTAAAACGTCAGCAGTCCCATCTTGCACTTGGTCAAAATTCGTATGAGCAGTGTAAACACCAATATTGTGGGTAAAGGCTAACCGTACCATTTCGGCGATCGCTTCACCAGTGCGTAAAGATTTGAGAGGATTAAAAATCAAGGGGTGATGGGCAAATATTAGATTAGCATTTTCTGCGATCGCTTCCTGCATTACCGCCAAAGTTGGTGTCAAACACACCAAAACCCGTGTTTTTTCCTGCAAAATTCCTGGTTCAATCTGCCAGCCACAATTATCCCAGCTTTCACACCAAGCAGGATTCGCCCATGCTTCAAACCAAGTAATTAAATCAGCAATTTTCATAATTATTTTCTTCAGCAATTTTAATTGCTAATCAGCGTCTCTGTGGTTGAATATTTAATTTTAATGCTAATTGCTGGCGCATTTCTTGGTAAGGTTTGTTCCATACAGGGCTAGCATTCCAGTCCCATGCCGCTACTGGAATAAGTTGTTCCTCGGCCAGATAAGTTAGCAAACGGTATTCATCTTCTGGTTCACGAGAAAAGGTGAAGGGGTTGCGGTAGCCCGTCTCACACAGTTTATAAGATACGACCTGACCATGCTTAATACGTTGTAAAAGTTCCTTGCCTTTAGCTAGTAAATAATCAAAAAAAACGAGACTAAAAGGTTCTACGTGCGCGCGATTTTGTGGCTCTTTTTGTACCCATCTTGCCCAGTCAAATCCATATATAAAATCATGCACATAACGGAAGCGTATTTCCGTTTTACTTCCGAACATCTCTGTCAAACAAACCATCTTTTCTCCAAAAACTTTTAAGAAAGGAATAGCGCCCTCATCTGCGGTTAAAGCCTGTCTAAGCATACTACTTACCAGAAAATCAAAATCCCAGAAGATGTTTTCCGGGAAGTTTTGCAATTGAGTACTGACTATGCTTTCGAGAGTTTGTTGAAGGGTTGTGATAATTTCAATGTCAGTGGTTTCTTCCCTAATCAAATTTCCCAATTCTGCAAAACTGGTAATTAATGTTTTTTGAGGACTAAGTGACAATAATTTAGCAGACTGCTGGGCAAGGATTTCATCAATAACTTGAAAAGTATTAGTTGGTGTTAGTTCTTGCTTCATAGTAATAGAAATGGCCCAGACAGCTTACACTAAACATTAGTGTACATCGACATAAATAGATTATTAAATAATCACAAATAAACTTAACTTTTGAGTTTACAAATTTTCATGAATTATTTAATGTATATCTGGTTAATTTGGCATTAAGACTTTTGATGAGAAAGGTATCACGGCGAAATTTATTGACTGCATATCACCGCAAGTCTGGGAGATTATACCCAAAAGGTAGGCGATATAACGAGAGTTTTTAAACTCCACAAAACTATACCCTAAATAAAACTTGAGAATCGGCTATCCAGAGATGTGAATAACCAATTCTCTAGAATGACTGCGTTGGCGGTGTTCCCAAATATAAATTCCCTGCCAAGTTCCCAGTACTAAGTGGCCGCGATTAATGGGGATATGTTCAGAAGTGTGAGTGAGTGCAGTACGGATATGTGCTGGCATATCATCTGAACCTTCTGCATCATGAATGTATTTGCCTGATTCTGGCACGAGTTTCGCCATAAAATTAGCTAGATCCACAAGAACATCAGGATCGGCATTTTCTTGGATAACTAAACTGGCTGAAGTATGGCGCAAAAATAAAGTACAAAGACCAGTTTCAACTCCCGATTCGGCAACTGCGGCTGCAATTTGTGTAGTGATGTTGTAAAAAGATTTGCCAGTGGTGGAAATTTTTAGTAACTTTTGGTAGTGAGTCATTTAAAACAGTAATTATTGATGAGAGTAAAAGCTAATTAGGAGTTCAATCTGCTTGTTTTGCTTGTTGTTCTGCTGATGGTTGATCGTTAGATTGAGTATGTTTTCTCGTAAAGAGGCTTAACACCGCATTTACAGACTCTTTGACAAAATTGGGGATGATAGGTGTATTAGGCAGATTGTGAGATAAAGCTGTAATATTTACTGGATCTGGCTCTGGCAGATGTAAACTCTTTTTAGCGGATGTTGTATCGTTTTGGTTGGTATTCATAGTTTTTGTAGCTCAGGAATGAAATAAACTGTTACTTGATGTAAAAATGCAACAAAGGCGATTCCAGCAGTCAGGCTAATTCTAAAGTTTCTTTATCTATGCTTGAAGATTCCATTATTAATTGATGTTACTTTGAATAACTTTATTTTGTCTGTAAATAATTGATCACAGCTTTAGCGATCGCTTCATTACCATCCTTAGCAATTGGTTGAGATTGCTTTGGTGGTTGGGGTAACTCATGCAGAAAATTCCAAGTTCCTTGAAAAAACTCAAATGGGGTGATAATTTGATGCTGATTATAATTAGTTATGCCTTCTACTATAAAAGTTGCTTCGGCAAAGTCTTGACGCGGTATAGTGACAATTGGTAATCCTAATATTGTGGCTTCAGAAAAAGTGCCGTAACCAGGTTTAGAGACGACTCGCCCACAAATAGGCATAAAATCTACAGGGCGGTATTTGCGGTCATTAATTTTCACTAAATTAGGTAAATCAGGGGCAGATTGATCGAATACGATAAATTGCCAATCTGGAAATCGCGCCAGGTTATCATAAGGAATTTGCTGTAAACCCAAGCCGCCAAAGGTCAACAAAATAGTTTTTTCGACTGGTACAGTTATTCCCCAAAGAGAGCATAAATCATCAGCAGAGTAACGGGGGGAACCGCCTGTTAAGCCCACATCTGTGATATGATTAAAAGCTGGCATTGGTTCGTGGAAAGGGAGACGAAACAAGCGATCGCACTTTGAATACCAATCACTAATCCAATCTGCAACTGGGGTAAATTCGCCTCCCCAATTCCGGTAGATAAAGTCCCAGCCAAAGTTACTCATCATCCAGCAAGGAATATTTGCAGCTTTGGCAAACCCAGGAGCAAGGAAGGGAATATCTGCCAAGATAAGATTAACGCGATTTTGGCGGATAAAATTCACTTCTGAGGTAATCAGCGAATTTTGATGCTTTTTAATATCGAGCAACTTTTCTAAAGTCGCTACTTTATCCATCGTCAAACTATCTGTTTGCACTACACCCAAATCAAATGCACGGGGACGATAGATAAAATCGCCTTCTATATAGCACTCTAGCAGCCAGCGTGGGGCAGTACTCACCACAATTAGCAGAACTTCTGGACATAATTTTTGAATTGTTGCGGCTACAGATGCGGTGCGGGTAGCATGACCAAAGCCGTGGTTAGTTATGGCTAAGTATAAAATTGGGCGTTCCATTTTTTAAGTTAGGAGTTAGTAGTTATCTAATCACTGCTTTAAGTTATGCAAAGCAGCGCAATTAAGTATTTTAGGATTTTCTAGAGATTTAGATATGCTCACCAATTTTTTTCCAGCTTAAAGCTTCCATACAAAATAGTAATATCAAAAATATCTGTATGAAAGAGTGCAGGATGAGAGTAATTTTCTTTACCTAATAAAAAATCAAATATATCTGCTTCTGCGTCACAGGCATCTTCGGGAAAGAGCAAATTCCATTTTATTTCCCGACAATCGTAAAAAACAAAACGATAGGGCAAACGCTCATCAGGTTCGTATACACAATCAATATATACTTCTTTACCCCACAACACGACTTGCACGTTCGTAATCAAAGAAGTAGAATTTCCTAAACCGAGTAAAGCGAAGTCATCGATAATGTAACTCTTCATTTGACATATTTAATATAGGGAATTAAAATAATAATTCCCAGAGAGACAACTTATTATAACTCCTAATTTTTAACTATTTTTGCAAAAGCTTTGAATCGCCTCAACTAATAAGTCGATTTCCGATTCTAAAGTAAAGTAATGAACGGTGGCGCGTATACAGCTAGGATCGGCAATTGTCCGAGTTAATATTCTTTGTGATTCTAAAAATTGCACTAATTTGAGATTAGCTTGGGGCTGACTATTTGTAAGTTGGAAGGAGACTATACCGCTTTCAGGTGGGGAAGTTCGCAAACATTTAATATTGGATAATGCTGTTAATTGTCGCCAGAGGTACTCACTGTTATGGCAAATTTGTTCGTAACGTTCCTGTGATGTTCCCCATTGCTGATGAATTGCGATCGCTTCCTTTAACCCAAGATACAACGGATAAGCTAATGTAGACACTTCGTATCGTCGCCCATCTGGAAGCCAATCCACAGGCTGAGATTGACTATCTACAACAATGCCATTCAAGCCAATAAACGTAGGTTTCAGGCTTTCTCGTGCTTCTGGGCGGACATACAAGCCACCAGCACCGGCAGGGCCACATAACCATTTGTGACCAGTAAAAGCATAAAAATCTACTCCCAATTCAGTTAAATTTAAAGGCAATAAACCAGCAGATTGGGCAGCATCTATCAGTAAAAAAGAATGATTATTTCTGCATACTTCGGCAATTTTATCAAGAGGTAAAACTTGACCAGTATTCCAGAAAACATGACTCAATATCACAAGACGGGTATTGGGGCGTAAGTGCTGGGCAATAATTTTTACAGGATCGCCCTCATTTAAAGTCGCTTTTAGGGGACAAGTGGTAACTTCCACTGCGAACCTGCGCGAGATTTCTTGAGATGTAGCAATTACGCCGGGATGTTCGCAGTCTGATAGCAGCAGATGGTCGCCAGCCCGCCATTCGATGCCCCACATGGCGATATTACAGCCAACAGTGACATTTTGGGTGAGAGTAATTGTTTCAAATGGTGCATGAAACTCAGAAGCGATCGCAACTCTAGCAGCTTGAGTCTGAGGCGCTATCCAGCTATACGCCTCATTGCCAAAGGGGCCTATTTCCTGAACATAAGCTTGAGTTTGAGCGATCGCATCCATTGCCCTTTGGGGCATCGGCCCTTGTCCCCCATAATTAAAATAAGTCTTGTTTGCTAAAGCGGGAAATTGCTCTCGATGCAGCTTGATTGGTGATGCAGAAATACTAGTCATAATTCACAAGGGATATTGATATTCAGAAGTATTTGTACTTTGTGGTGAGAGTAAGGAAATTAATTTAAGCCCTCGCTGCTAAATTTCATCTCAAATCAGTAACGATAAATGCTTTTTGACTTTATGTGCTAAATTCTGGGCTGTTTGAGAAGTAATCAAATGGTGTTTGAACTCTGATACATGATGCCACGGATTAACCTTGCCATCTGGATCGGACTCGTAACGGGGGAAGAGATGCCAATGAATATGTGGATCGCTATTTCCATAACAGGCATAATTCATTTTCCACGGATTAAAAGCGTTAACAATAGCTTTTCCTGCCAGCATCACCTCTTGAAATAGGGCGGATTGGATGGGTAGGGGAAGTTCATGCAACTCTCTAATATGTTTTTTCAGAAGGATGAGGGAGTATCCGCGATGAAATTGATGATCGCCAATCACAAAGATTGAATGCTCGAATTCGTGGATAAAGTAGGGATTCTGACCGTTTCTCCAGAGTGTGACACGCTCACAGATGAGACACGGCTCATGTTGTTTTATCATGTACCCTTGTAATAATGGACAAACTGTGGTTGAGCACTCTCTCTCAGTTGTAATTTGGGAGAAAAGCAAACGTTTATGCTGTTTACGCTAATAGCTAGCTGTTGACAGTATAAAATAAACAGCAAATTAAGCGTGGACGCGATGCCACTTCCAGACTTTAATTGTCAGAGTTACTCCCAGAGTGTGCTAATTCTTGTTAACTTAAAAGGATGCTAATTAATGCTGAACTCCTACTGCAATACCAACGTTGTAAACGCCGACCTTTTCTAGATATCCACGGTGACAAAAGGCAGCGCGATGCTCCTAATGAGTTGCTACGGAAACTGCAACAGGATAAAATCGCTCATCAGTTGAGTGCTTTAGCACACAGGACTTATCACCAACCAGATTATTCTTATGGAAACTGGGAAAAGGGAGAGAAAGCAACTTTAGAATTGATGCAGCGTGGGGTTGAGTACATCTATAAAGGAGTGCTGTTAACAACTTATTCGGAAGCCGACACCCTCCTAAGTCGTCCAGATTTACTCGTGAAACAACCGGGACAATCAAATTTTGGAGATTGGATCTACGTCCCGGCTAGTATTGAACTGGGTAAGCGCCCAAAGCAAGAATATCAGGTTGTCGCTGCATTTCATGCTCAAGTGTTGGCAATAGTGCAGGGAGTTCCACCTGAAACAGCTTCACTCATATTGCGAAGCAAAAATACAAGTTATGCAGTGGATCTGTTTAAATGGATGCCACGAATGCAGCAGATTCTGGAGGAATTTATTCAAGTTTTAGAGTTACCGAATCCGCCAGAGGTGTTTATTTCTCGGCAAAAGTGTAATTTTTGCCATTGGTATAGTGAATGTTATGCGATCGCACAATCTGAAAAACATCTTTCATTATTACCAGGTGTAACACCCATTCGCTACACTCAACTTCAAGCCTTAGACATTATCACACTAGAATCTCTCGCTAACACTAGTCCCGGCAACTTAGAAAACCTACTTGGTTTTGACAGCGAAGTAGCGCCCAAATTGGTAGTACAAGCTCAATCCGCATTAGAAAAACGACCGTTAATCTTACCTTACCCGCTACCGACAAAAGATATTACATTCACAGCGCCTATAGAGCTTTATTTTGATATTGAGGCCCAGCCAGACTTAGATTTAGATTATCTTTTAGGGGTTTTAGTCGTTGATAGACAAGCTAATACAGAACAGTTTTATTCCTTTTTAGCAGACAAACCAGAAGACGAAGAATTAGTTTGGCAGCAATTTTTAGATTTGGTTTGGCAATATCCCGAAGCGCCAATTTATCATTTTTGTGTTTACGAGTTTGATACAGTCAAACGGTTGGCAAAACTTTATGGCACTCCAAACTCCTTAGTGCGTCCCGTACTGAATCGATTTGTGGATGTGTATGAACAATTAACCCAAAGTGTAGCATTGCCCGTAGAAAGTTATGCCTTGAAAGCGATCGCTCGTTGGATGGGATTTGAATGGCGTGATAAAGACGCTAGTGGTGCTAAGTGTATTTACTGGTACGATCAATGGTTAGAAACAGGCGATCGCACCTTACTAGAAATAATCCAACGTTACAATGAAGATGACTGCCGCGCCACCCTCAAAGTCAAAGATTGGCTTGTCAACTTTTTCCAAAATGAATATGATTTACGACTAGCTTAAGTAATTTCCTATGTTCTAAAGCTTTTCAAATTAAAAATTAATTAAAGCCTGATTTTATAAAAGTTATCAGGCTGATATCTGTCATCTAACATTGTTTTTTCATTGGTATTATTTATAGGGACGCACAATTGGGCATTTGTAACGCAATGCAAACCATCATGTAGAGACGGCGATTTATCGCGTCTTCAAAGACCAATTATCTACACCAACAACCCTTAACTGAACCATATTGGTTTATAACGCATATTTATTTAACAAAAAAGAATCTATGCAGCTAATTAAAAAAATCTTCGTATTCCCACGAATTCTTTACTTTTTAATCCCGATTTTAATTATTAGCTTCATATTCACAAACTTACCGTCAAATGGCGTTGAAGTTAGTAACATAGAATTTATTGGAGAAGCTACCTTACCAAACGGTCTAATCTTTCAAAAAACCGAAGTTGGAGGTTTATCGGGAATTACATATAATGCCAAAAATAACCTTTATTACGCTATCTCCGACGATCGCGGACAAAAAGCTGCTGCTCGTTTCTACACCTTAAAAATCGACTTGAGTAAAGGTTCATTACAAAAAGGTGGAATTATGCCAGTCAGCGTTACCACATTATTAAATGAAAATGGTCAAACATTTCGCCCTGGTGAAACTGATACAGAAGGTATTGCATTAACCAATAAAGCAAGTGTATTTATTTCTTCTGAAGGCGACGCTGCAAAATTAATTAATCCTTTTATTAAAGAATTCTCGCTATCTTCTGGCAAAGAAATTGTTACACTCCCCATCCCAAACAAATTTTTGCCAGATAAAACTAGTCAACAAGGTATCCGTAACAATTTGGCTTTTGAAAGCCTCACAATTACACCTGATAAAAAGCATCTATTCACAGCCACCGAAAATGCTCTAATTCAAGATGGTGTCGCAGCTAAACCTAATATCAGTAGTCCTTGCCGAATTTTGCAATACAACTTGCTCAACAACCAGCCAGAAAAGGAATTTCTTTACCAAACTGAACCAGTTACACCATTTTTGAATCTGATTGGCAAATTCGCTAGTGGATTACCTGATTTACTTGCTCTCGATAATCAAGGACACTTCTTAAGTTTAGAACGGTCTTTTACTGGTTTAGGATTTGCTATTTCTCTGTTTCAGGTTTCTTTAGAAGAAGCCGATGATATTCATAATATTGATAGCCTTTTAGCAGTTAATCTCAAAAATATTAAACCAGTTAAGAAAAAACTGCTGTTAGATTTGAGAAAACTAGATGTACTCCTAGACAACATCGAAGGCTTAACTCTTGGCCCAAAACTACCCGATGGTCAGCAATCATTAATTCTCGTCAGTGATAACAATTTTAACTCACTACAACGCACCCAGATACTAGCCTTTAAAATTAAAATTGAAACTCCGCTAATTAGATTATTACGTCGTTTACTCCCAAATCTTAATCTTTAACTATATAGAGGTCAAAGTACGATGCGGCTTGACCTCTATATAGTTATTTCGGATTATTCCTGTGTATTCACTGAATATACTAGGTAACTTTATCTAGCTTATTTATAGTTTACGTGTAATTTCTCAACCGTAATCCTTAATAAATATGTTACACAATGTTTAGTAGTTTTTGCAGACAGCTTAAGTATATTTATAGCATATAATTAAATTTCTCAAAATTTGGATATTTTTTAGATTTAAATTTAATAATTAGCTAGACTTATTAAAGTATTTTGCCAATAACATTTTTTATAAATGATTTTTATGCCAGAAAATAAAATTGAGAGTATGGTAGGGCAAAAAGCAGAATTAGACGATTACATCGGACAATTTTTAAACAATCGCTATTTAATCAGAGATTTGATTGGCAAAGGGGGTATGGGTAGAGTTTATCTAGCGGAAGATACTGCTAAAGGTGGTATGCCGATCGCAGTGAAAATCCTATCACTTAGTTTGGCAAACCAACAAATGTCCCAACGCTTTGCCAGAGAGATTTTTATTGGCGCTCAATTGGGTCGGAAAAGTAAACATATTGTTCGCATTTTAAGTTATGGCGTTACTGAAGATAAAACTCCATTTTATGTAATGGAATACCTGCAAGGAAAAAATCTCAAACAAATTCTAAAAATTCAGCCCTTAACAATATCGAAGTTTTTAGAGATTTGTTATCAAATTTGTTTAGGCTTACAATGTGCTCATCAAGGTATCAGCCTTAAAGGAGAGATTTATCCGATTGTTCATAGAGATATTAAACCAGAAAATATATTTCTTACTGAAGATAGTAAAAAAGGAGAAATTGTTAAAATCCTAGATTTTGGTATTGCCAAGTTTTTAACAGAGCGAAGTGGGATGACCTTAACAGACTCTTTTATTGGCAGTTTACCTTACTGTTCTCCAGAACACATGGAAGGGCGCAAACTACTAGATGTCCGCTCTGATATTTACAGTTTGGGAGTACTAATGTTTGAGATGCTGACAGGGAAACATCCATTTAAAACAAAAAGTAACTCCTTTGGTACTTGGTATCAAGCCCATCGCTTTCAAATGCCACCGACAGTTGAAGAAGTAAATCCAGAAGTTAAAATCCCGGAAATATTAGAAAAAATATTGATGAGTTGTTTAGCTAAAGAAGTAAGCGATCGCCCTCAAAATATCAGCCAAATATTAGAAGGTTTAGAAAAAGTTAATGCTCAACTTAATGATGCTATTCCTAGCAGTAGCACTGACGTTATTAAAATTTCGTTTCCAGTTCAATTAGTACCCGCAACTTTATTATCAGAAAAAGAGTGTTTACAGAAAAATTGGCCTAAAAATAAACCAATTGCGTCCATTGGATTTCCCCATTTACTACAAACTCCTCAAAGACCTATACCAACTTTTTGGGCAATGTTACCCAAACAAGAGATTGCAAAATTTTTGGATAAAATACATGGTACTGAATTTATTAGCAAAATGAGTGTATACCCGATGCTGCTATGGGTAACAGTACTATATGATGCCCAACCTTCTACGACTAAATGGCTACCTTATTTTCTGGATCTAAAAGATAATAAAGGGAAAAATGTAGCACGTAGTTTAGCAGAAGTAGGCTACTATCATCTGCTATTTTTCCCCCTAGAAGATCCAACTCATTGCTCTCATGTCACAACTTTAAACCTCACAGCTCAACAGCGCCAACAACTTGTAGATTGGTTAGATATGAGTCAGCAGTCAAATGAACTAATTTTACCTAATCAAGCTAAAAATATTCTCAAAACAGAGTACGAAAAGCTGAAGTTAGACATCTTACGAAACTTAGCTATACATCAAAAAGCTGATAAAGAAGGTTTAAAAAATTGGATGAATAAATTCTTGGAGATGTTTTTGAAAATCCTAATACATCCTTGAAAGTCCGCTATCAAAATCAAAAGGCTTGCCACCATTCCCGAATAATATTTTTATGTATTTATTGCTAACTTTAAATGGACTCAGTATTACAAGTGAACAAAGTGAATCAGAGCTTATTTACATCTTCAAGTAGTACGGGCTTCCTTGCCAATCGTTATCAACTCAAACAATTAATTGGTAGCGGTGGCATGGGTGAAGTTTTTTTAGCAAATGATGTTTTGTTAGGAGGTATACCAGTTGCGATTAAGTTTTTGACTCAAAGTGTTGTTAATGCCAAGATGCAACAAGACTTTGCTCGTGAAGCTTTAATGAGTGCAGCCTTGAGTCAAAAGAGCGTACATATAGTGCGGGCGTATGATTATGGTGTGAATGAGAAAGGAAAACCATACTACGTCATGGAATATCTAAGTGGCAAGAGTTTAAAGGATTTAATTCCGTTACCTTTGCCGATGTTTTTGACTCTCTCTCGCCAAATTTGTTTGGGCTTACAGTGTGCCCATCAAGGTATTAACATTGATGGTAAAATTTGTCCTTTGGTTCATCGAGATATCAAACCTGCCAATATATTAGTTATTCCCGATCCAATATTGGGTCAGTTAGTTAAAATTCTCGATTTTGGTATTGCTAGATTTTTGAATTATGCATCAACAGCTAGTACAAGTAGCGGATTTAATGGCACTTTACCCTACTGTTCTCCAGAACAGTTAGATGGGGAAAAACTAGATAGTCGCTCTGATATTTATAGCCTGGGTGTGATGATGTTTGAAATGCTGACAGGCAAAAAACCTTGGGAAACAGAAACTGATTACTTTGGCGCTTGGTATAAAGCACATCATTTTGAAGCACCAAAAACGATCGCAGATGTTAAACCCAGTCTGAAAATACCTCAAAAGCTAAATAGTTTAATTATGGCTTGTCTGGCTAAAAAAGCAAGCGATCGCCCCCAAAATATCGCTGAAATTTTACAAGTTTTAGACAGTGTAGAACAGCCTGATTTACCTACAAACTTAGCCTCAAACTCCATTCTTAGCCGTCCCTTAAATTCTGCATCACCAATCACACTCGAACAAAGCTATCGACAACTTTTGTGGCCCGAAAATAAACCAATTCAAGAAATTGTTTTTCCCCAGCTTCTAGACACCCCACAAGGAGCGATAACAGCGATATGGTTAATGTTGTCTAAACAAGAAATCAAAAACTATGCAGTTTCTACCCGTTACAACCAGTTTGTCTTTGTGACATCCCCTCACCCAATGCTGTTGTGGGTAACTGTACTCTACAATCGGCAATTCGTTCCTAAGTGGCTACCGTGCTACTTAGATATGCAAAATCCCCAAAATCTTAGTATGGTAAGTCTCCTAGCTGAAAATGAACAATATCCTTTGATTTTCTTTACCCTGGAAGCACCACATTCCTGTATCAAGGTTCTCAGCAGCCGCATTGAGCCAACTCAGCGACAAATGTTGAAAACCTGGGTGCAACAGAGTCATAGTCTACCACCCGCTTGTCAACCTCAATTGAGCAAACAGCTATTGAAGCAGCAGTATAAACAAATGCAAGCCAGAATACTGCAACATCTGGAATCAGAGCCACAGGTCGTATTATCACGGTCTGTTTAACGAACAATTCGCACCTCAAAGAGACGGAATAAAAATAATTCCTAATTCCCAACTCCAAAACACTTGACAATTAGAAAAAAAATAGTGATAATAGCAAAGTTGCCAAACAAGGGACTGTAGTTCAATTGGTTAGAGCACCGCCCTGTCACGGCGGAAGTTGCGGGTTCGAGCCCCGTCAGTCCCGTTCTAAATTTATGAGTAGCGAATTACTAAACTTAGTTGATCTTGGATTTTGAATTCCCCAAAGAGGTTGACTCAGGATTTAGGGTTGACAACTGTTGCTAGAATATATAGATTTACCTAGAATTAACAGAGAAATAACCACATTGAAAGGTCGAATCAATGTCTACTACTACCTATTGCAAAGGATTGCCCACACCAAAGTCAGAGATGAACGCAGTTGGGCAAACTGAGCTTGAAATGTTCCTAGAATCGTATGCACCGATTTTTCGCAGTGCAGCAATTGAAACAGTTAATCATTTGCTTTTTGGCGATGATTTTAATAAATCTCAATGGAACACGCATTTACAATTAAGTTATGGCATCAATAAGCGACATGCTAATGGTGTAATCAGTTTTGCCAAGGGGAGAGTAGATGCTGCCAAAAGTCATCGGGAACTGCATATCAAAACTATTACAGGTAAGATAAAATCAATTGAGAAATGGCTAAAATCATCTGAACGTAAATTAAAATTAGCCAGGAAGTTTTACGCGAAAAAGAACTGGCAGTATTCTAAAACAGGATGTAACTTTCCTTTATCTTGCTCATTAAAATACCGTGATACTAACTGGAGTAATTTCGGTTCTACCGATCCCCTTATGAATATTTAACACTAAAGTGCCAGGATAATAGGCATCTTAATCGAAAATTTGCAAAATTGCGAAAGCCATATCCTAACCT
>NZ_JABXKI010000301.1 GCF_017115095.1 Nostoc sp. NMS4
GACAAGGAGGACAAGGAGGACAAGGAGGACAAGGAGGACAAGGAGGACAAGGAGGCAATTTTTCTTTTTCTCCCTTGTCTCCCCCCTCTCCCTTGTCTCCTCCTCTCCCCCTGCTTCATATTTGGGGTGCTATCACCCTAGATGTTGCTGGGAAGCAGATGAC
This sequence comes from Nostoc sp. NMS4, assembly GCF_017115095.1. Lineage (GTDB taxonomy): Bacteria > Cyanobacteriota > Cyanobacteriia > Cyanobacteriales > Nostocaceae > Nostoc. The sequence continues at coordinate 164 of NZ_JABXKI010000301.1, forward strand.
GGAATTGGCAGATTTAGCGGCGGCTGGAGTTGTTGGTTTTACTGATGGTAAACCCTTAGAAAATTTGGCGCTGGTGCGGCGAGTGTTAGAGTATCTCCAGCCGTTGAGCAAACCAGTAGCATTTTGGCCTAGCGATCGCCAGTTAACAGCTAATGGTGTAATGAGAGAAGGGACAGATGCTCTACGTTTTGGTTTACCCCCAATACCCGCCAGCGCTGAAACTAGTGCGATCGCAGCTATGCTTGAATTGGTTGCAACCATCGGCACACCAGTCCATATCATGCGTGTCTCTACAGCTCGCAGCGTCGAATTAATCGCCTCAGCGAAAGCATCTGGTTTACCCATCACCGCTAGCACCACCTGGATGCACCTTTTACTTGATACCAAAGCAGTTAAGAGTTATCACACCAGCTTGCATTTAGACCCGCCTTTAGGTAATCCCAGTGATGTGGTAGCGTTACGTGCAGGGGTACGTGCGGGTGCGATCGATGCGATCGCTATCGATCACACACCCTACAGCTACGAAGAAAAAGTCCAAGCCTTTGCCGAAGCACCTCCAGGAGCAATTGGTTTAGAATTAGCATTACCTCTTTTATGGCAATATCTCGTTGAAACAGAGGAATTTACAGCTTTAGAATTATGGCGAGCATTGAGTATCAGTCCAGCAGAGTGTTTGGGGCAAAAAGTAAGTGCAATTCTACCTCATCAACCAGCAGAACTTACTTTATTTGATCCCCAACAAACCTGGAAAGTCGAACGGAAAAGTCTTTATACACTTTCACAAAATACACCTTGGTTAGGACAACAGTTGAAGGGTCATGTTGTGCAAACCTGGTGTTAAAAAACCTTACTTAAACCACTGAATATAACTTGTCTATTTTACTGTAGTTATATTTACAAGTACACCCTAACAAGGCAAACTAATACTTACAATAGTTCCTTTTTCAGGAATGCTATCGATTATAAATTTACCACCATATAATTTCACTATATGCTGAACAATAGCCAGCCCTAAACCAGAGCCTTGTTGTTCCCATAATTTTCGATTAAATTGTATAAAAGCTCCAATTTTATTAATCTCTTCAATTGTCATCCCTTTGCCATTATCAATTACATATAAATTAAATCTATTACCTTCTCTCTTACTAATAACTTGAATTTCACTGCTTGGTAAAGAAAATTTAAAAGAATTCTCAAGTAATTCTTCTATAAGAATACTCAAATTTTCTTCTGGTATTTGTACTATATATTCTTCGATATCTAGCTTTAAATCTTTTTGCCTACAGTTTTCTATAGCTTTTTGGAGAGCGACTTCACTAATAATTTTCTTCGCAAAACATCTATCTTTTTTTTCTTCGATTTGACGGATTTTTTCAGGATTTTTGGCGATCAATTCCAGATTACTATATAACAAAAATCTTTTAACTAATGCATTCAAGCGATTAGCAGATATATAAATTAATTCTGCAATTTCAACTTCTTCCGAAGCAGGGATGACACCACAATTTTCTACTAACAACTGTGACATACCGAGAATACCATTTAAAGGAGTATTCAGTTCGTGAGGTAATGAGTGAGCAATATTCATTCTCAGTTCATCTAGTTTGGCTTGAGTTTGGCGCTCAACCAAAGCGTATTTCTCAAGACGAGACGCGATCGCACTGAGTAATTCTTCAGGAGTAAATGGTTTAGTCAAATAATCATCAGCCCCAAAATCCATTCCCTGACGAAAATCTGAACGTTCTGCTTTAGCAGTAACAAATATTAAAGGAATATTGATAGTTGCTTCATTTTTGCGTAAAGCAGACAGCACGCTATAGCCGTCTAGTTCAGGCATCATAATGTCACAGATAATTAAATCTGGTAAGTTTTTTTGAGCAATTTCTAATCCAATCTTACCGTTTACAGCTATCAAAGTTTTAAAATCAGAAAGCTGTAAAATTTCCTGAATGTTTTCCCTCACTTGGGGTTCGTCTTCTATAATCAAAATAGTGTTCATCTATGATTAGTAAAGATAAAAATATCAGTTTTATTGGTCTAGCATGATATGGTATCCATATAAAACTTATCTTGCTAAACAAGAAAAACTAACTTTCAATAATACTGTATAATAATATTAATTTCCTAAGTATAAACGCTGAAATATTTCCATGTTAACTAGGAGTATTTTTCCTCTTCAGATTATTGTTTAATTAAACTTGGTTTTTCTGCCCGCTCCAATCTAGCCTTAATCGCCTTCAAAAGTTCTTCCATAGAAAAAGGTTTTGTCAGATAATCATCGGCTCCTAACTCCATACCTTGGCGGAAGTCACCACGGTCTACTTTTGCAGTCAGAAAAATTACTGGAATAGATTCAGTTAATGGGTCTTGGCGTAAGGCTGTCAGTACACTGTAACCATCAAGCCCAGGCATCATAACGTCACAACATATAAGGTCTGGTTTTTCTGTTTTAGCAAGTTGTAATCCTTCTAAACCATTATTTGCAGTAATAGTATTAAAATCGGAGAAACTTAAAATCTGTTGAATATTTGCACAAATTTGGATTTCATCTTCAATTACTAATATTTTTTTGTTCATTGGTTGGTTTAAATAGTAATTTAAACTGGGTGTTTTGGTGATTAGATGCAGTAAATACAGTCGCTACAATAGATTATTCAGATTAACGCCTTGGGAATCTACAATTAGATTCCAAACAATCTCATGTAGTTTATTGTTCCCTAAAAACATTTATTAATAACACATGAGATGTTTTTAATTGAGAAGGTTACTTTTAATTAGTGGCACTTCCACTCTAAATGTCGTACCTACTCCCACCTGGCTAGCGAAGGTAATTCTTCCTCTATGAAGCTCTATACAATTGTTGACTATGGCCAAACCTAATCCAGTTCCTGGCGTATTGCCAACATTACTAGCTCGGTAGAATGGTTCAAATAATTTCTGTTGCTCCTCTGGTAAAATACCAATACCCTCATCTTGAATTAGAAAAACTGCACTTTCATCTTTAACTAATAAATCAATTTGAACATTCCTACTATCTGGTGAGTATTTGACAGCATTTGAAAGCAAATTGCTCAATATTTGTCGCAAAAGCTTCTTGTCTATACAAGCCATCAAGCAATCATCTGTTGATGAATTCACCAAATACTGGGGAGAAAATGCTAAGGTATGTTTGGGAGAACTAAGTTGAATTTCCTCTACCAAAGAACGACAGAAATTAATCAAATTAGTATAAGTTGGTTCAAATGCTAATTTCCCAGCTTCAGCTTTATTAATTAGCAAAATATCATCTAATAGTTGAGTAGTGTGTTGAATATAAGTTTGAATGCACTGGAGATGTTTATGCTTTTGTTGTTCATCTAGTTTATGGCTAAAACTTTTTAAAATTCCAGCAGAGGAAGCAATCACAGCTAAAGGAGTTCGGAACTCGTGCGATGTCATAGAAATGAAACGAGATTTCAACTCACTGAGTTCTTTTTCTTTAACTAAAGCTTTACAAATATTTTCTTCAGCTTGTTTGCGATCGCGTATATCTTTAACTACCCCGATTACGTAAATCGGTTTACCAATGGGATCTCGAATTAGAGAAACCGTTAGATTTATCCAGATTACATTAGCATTTTTATGTAAATAGCGCTTCTCTATAGAAAATGTTTCTATTTTTCCTGTGATTAATTGTTCCATCTCATTTAGATGGATTTCTATATCCTCTGGATGTGTAATATCTCTAAAGTTTTTCTCTAGTATTTCTTCTTGGTTATAGCCTAAAATTTCACAGAACTTTTGATTAACTTTCAGAAAATTACCATCTAAAGTTTCTAGTTTAATTCCGACAGCTGCTTGATTAAAAATAGCCCTAAGTTCTGCCTCACTTTGTTGTAAATCTAAAGTGCGTTGCTTAACCCTAACTTCTAAATCTTGATTGAGTTTTTGTAGAGCTTCTTGCGCTCGTTGTCTTTGCAATTCAGCAGATGCTCTGGCTGCAAATACTTTGAGAATTCCTTCAAATTTATGTTGGTCGGGTATGGGTTTGTCATCTACTATGCATAATGAGCCAATTGGTTGGCCAAAATCATCGCTCAAAATAACTCCCATAGAACTTTCTGCTTCCATAGCAACTAATCTTTTAGCATTAGGAAAGAGTTGTTGAATTGCCGAACTACAGTGATAAAATCCTTGCTTGAGTAAAATTTCATAAGGAGTTGATTTTGGGTCATAGCAAATATTGGGTTGTAACTGCCCATCAGACCAAAATCCTAAAGTATGAGCTTTCCCATCAATTAACTCAGCTACTAAGGTATTACGAACATCTAAAGTAGAAGAAATATGCTCAACTAATGCTGGAAAAAAGTCACGTCCAGTCGTCGAAGCTGTACTTTCTATCAAACTTTGTAAGGCTATTTCAGCTTGTTTGCGTTTTGTAATATCGATTCCGATCGCAACGGCGGCTGTATTTTGTTGATATTTTTGAGCTACGAGCAAATAATTGCATACCTTACCATTGATTTGGGTATCAATAACTTTAGAGTCTGCTACATCTTGCCTAGCTAAAAATTCCCGCATAAATTCTGTAAATTGCGGGCTGTTTTCCATAAAGCCTAATTCTTGACCAATAAAAGCATCGGTTGTCAAGTTAAAACTTTTAGCTAAATGGTGATTAACCCCTAAATAATATCCATCAGAACTTACCCAAGAAACAAACCCAGGTACTGCATCTAAAACCGTTTGTAATTGCTCTTTTGCTTGTTGCAGACTCTTTTCTGCTCGTTTGTATTCTGTAATATCCTCAGAAATATATAACAAGTATTCGGGTTGTTGATTTTTGTCATATAAAGGAATTTTAGTCGTGTGTAAAATTCTTTTGCCAATGCTGGGGCTGTCAATAAGTTCTTCAGAAATATCTTGAGGTACACCGCTTGCAAAAATTTCTAGGTCTTTTTGGTAGAAAAAATCTGCTTGTTCTTTTGGAAATAATTCGTAATCTGTTTTGCCAATAGCCTGTTCTGCTGTAATGCCAAAAATATTTTCGCAAGTATGATTCCAAAGCTTGAATTTTCCAAAACTTTCTGGTTTAGCATCTTTAACAAATACGGCTACAGGTAAATTATTAATCATCGACTGTAAAAAGTTGCGAGTCTGCTGGAGTTCCTCTTGTGCTTTTCGGCTTTCAGTAATGTCAATGCCTGTACAGACGATATATTCAACCTGACGATCGGGGTTAAGTAAGACCTTATTTGACCAAGAAATTAAGCGGCGATCGCTATCTTTTGTAACTAAAGAAGTTTCGTAACGTTGAGGAAATTCTTTCTCGGCTAAAGATTTAAAAATATCTTTAATACATTGTGTTATTTCAGGTAATAGCAATACATCCCAAATGAATTTTCCTTTCACTTCATCAAATGTGTAACCTGTAGCTTGTTCGCAAGTATGATTAAAACGAACAATTTTCCCCTGAGAATTTAATACAATCACTAAAGCATCTGCTAGATTCAAAACGGTAGAAACAAAATTACGCTCTAGTCTCAGTTCTGCTTCGATTTTCTGACGTTCTACAAGTTTGACTCGTGTATGATTGTAAAGTTCGGCTTGTACAATAGAAACTGCCAGCAGACTGGTAGGAGTAACTAATCCAATTAATTCTCCTCCATCCCCTACAATAGGCAGATGGCAAATCCGATGTTGCCTTAGCAAATGTAACGCACTAAAAACATCTTTAAAATCTCTTAAATTCAGTGTTACTAACTCCCTTGTCATCACTTGGGCAACACTGATTTCCTCTAGATTCTTGCCTTGTGCTGTCAGCTTAATTAAATCTCGCTGTGTAATTATACCCGCTAACTGTGAGTTTTCCATAACTAGAACACAACTGGCCGATTGAGATGTGTTGCTAGCTATATCTTTAGTTGAGTTCTTCCAATAATTGGTATTTGGGATTGGCAAGGTATCATAATTACCTGATGTTTCATTGATTAGGGCAATCACGTCTGGAAGCATAGTCTCAGAGTTAACAATGAGCGGATGGCGAATGATAGTCTGTTGTAAATTATCAGAACTGAGTGAGTTAATGAACATTATGTATGGATGCCTGGAATAAAATTATCTTAAGAAAAGATATAAATAATATCTTTACTTAGAATTAATCAAAAAGCATCAGTGTTTTCTATGATTAATTTTATTACAATTTTTTAGAGAACTTTTATAGCATTTATAATCAGCTAGATTTATTGCTAATTGTTGTTTTTACTAGTTTTAGTATTTAGGATTTCAATAAAATGCCAGCATTGAAGAACAATTTGGTTGATAATAAAAAAACGCTGCAAAACAAAGATTTTGATATTGCTCTTGCGGCTGTTAATGGTGTACACACAGGGAGCATCTCCATCTGTGTAAAAACATCTTGCCTTGGCGAATGGAATTCGCGCGCCAGTTGCTCATGGCTACGGTGTACACACAAGTCTTGAAATAGCTGATTAACCAAGGTTTTACCCCACCCTAACCCTCCCCTTGCAAAGGGGAGGGAACTAGATTTCTTTATTTGAGTCCGCGTAGGCGGACTTGGTTTGTGTAGCCACGATTTCTAATCGCCAGGTATATTTGCACTCATTGAGATGCTCCCGTACACACAAGTCTAAAAAAACTCGATTTTTCTTTCTTCTCTCGTTTATCTGGGTGATTGGGTTATTAGGGGCTGCTGCCTTTAGTCAGATATTGAGTCAGAGACTCAATGAATGCATTCCCAGTCGGAGACTGGGAACGAGGAAGGTCTTATGAAGCTAGGTAGGTTTTTAGGACTTGTGTGTAACATCGTACTGAAGGGCAATGTTAAACATATCTCAGGCATTTTGTCTGTTCTCTATCTCCCTTGTCCAAGTGTAACTCGATTGAAATCAGGCTATTTACATGATGATTATCAAGGTATAATTTGTTGGGAACGCGATCGCGTTTGTATTTTGAATTTTATGACTCATCCTTCCTGCCTGACGATCCTGCTGATTGATGATTGCGCCGAAAATCGCTTGGAATTGTCTCACTTCTTGCAGCAGGATAGCTTACATACCTATCGCATTTTGGAGTTTGAGACGCTAATCGCAGCACTGAAATGGTCTCAACAGGAGATACCAGATGTGATTGTGCTGGATTTTTCCCTATCCGATGGCGATGGACTACAGTTTATTCAGCAATTTCGGGAATGTCATAGCCATACCCAAACTGCTGTGATTGCGCTGACAGCAAAAAGGGATGAAATCAGTGCGATCCGGGCGATGACAACTGGTGTTCAAGATTATCTAGTTAAAAATCAACTCACACCTGAAGTTCTTCAAGGTGCAATTCATCATGCCATTGAACGGATGGATTTGACTCGACAGTTAGAAGAAAGTCGGGAACAACAACAACTGATTGCCGCGATCGCTTTGCGGATTCGTCAGTCTCTTCAGCTAGAGGAGATTCTGCATACCACAGCTACAGAAGTGCAGCAGTTTCTCAAAGCAGACCGAGTAGTGATCTATCAATTCCAGCCGGATATGAGCGGTACAATTGTCGCAGAGTCAGTACTTCCTGGTTGGACGGTGGCTCTAGGAAAGCAGATTTTAGACACCTGCTTTCAACAGGGAGCCGGAAGTGACTATCGCCAAGGCAAAAAACGAGCAATCGCTGATATTTCTCAAGCTGGTTTAACGAATTGTCATTTGCAACTTCTAGAACAATTTGAAGTCAAAGCCAATCTGGTAGTACCTATTTTGGTCAAAGAGCAATTGTGGGGATTATTAATTGCTCACCAATGTAGTGGATCTCGCCACTGGCAATCAGTAGAACTAGATTTGTTGGATCAACTTGCGGTACAAATAGCGATCGCCATTCAACAGGGAAGTGCATATCAGCAAGTACAGACAGAACTGGCAAAACGCCTTACACAACACAAACAAGCAGAAGAACAGCTGCATCAGGTCTCTGAACGGCTAACCATAGCAATCGGCTCTGGAGGATTTGGGATTTGGGAATATGATTTCGTCCAGCTAAAGATGATTTGGGACGATCGGATGTACGAACTGTATGGAGTGAGCAACACTAATTTTAGCGGTTCTTTTGATGGTTGGTTAGACTGTCTGCACCCAGGCGATCGCCCTTATATGCTGGAAACTATCGAGCAAGTTCTGCAAGGAAAACAAGAATATAACGTTGAGTTCCGCATCGTTCAACCAAGTGGAGAAATTCGTTATCTTAAAGGCTATGGTATTCTCAAGCTTGACCAGCAGGGTGAACTTTTGCGGATGATCGGGGTTAACTATGATATTAGCGATATCTGCGACGAGCTTCTCTACGAGACGCTACGCGAACGCTTACGCAAACAAGCCGAACAAGAACTCATCCACAATCGGGATTTACGAGAAGCCATTTTTAACGAATCTGCTGATGCCATCTTTCTGGTCGATCCGCAAACGCTGCTAACTCTGGATTGCAATCGGCGGGCAGTAGAACTGTTTGAGGCGGTTGACAAAGCTGAATTAATCAATATCAGTGGGCAGACACTCCAACTCCGTCCATTCACTGCCAGCGAAACGGATGCGATTATCAAAGATATACGGTCAAAAGGTGTCTGGAGCCTAGAGATTGAATATGTTAGTCTTCAGGGTAAGATTTTCTGGGGAAATATTGCAGTCAAGCCCATTACTGTAGCTGGACATACCATGCATCTAGTACGGATCACTGATATCAGCGAATGGAAACAGGCACAGGAGGCATTAGCGAAATATGCCTACGAGGTCGAAGATTTGTACAATAATGCTCCCTGTGGCTACCATTCCCTCGACAGCGAAGGCCGATTGCTCAAGGTAAACGAGACTGAATTGCACTGGTTGGGTTATACCCGTGAAGAAATGATTGGCCAATCCCTGCTAAATTTTTTCACTCCAGCCAGTCGCTTGGCCTTTGCCCAAAACTATCCTCGCTTCAAAAAGCAGGGTTCGGTGAAGGATTTGGAGTTTGACATGATTTGTAAAGATGGCACAGTTTTGCCAGTGCTGATCAGCGCTACTGCCGTCAAGGATGCTGATGGGAACTATCTATACAGCCGCAGCACCATGTTTGATGTCAGTGAGCGCAAACAAACCGCGCAAGAACTAGAAGAATCACGTAAAATGCTGCAAACGGTACTAGATACATTTCCGCAGCGTGTTTTCTGGAAAGACCGCCAATCGCGGTTTATCGGCTGCAATCCCGCATTTATCCGCCATTCTCAACTAACAGCCGATGAGATCGTCGGCAAAACCGACTTTGAATTACCTTGGGCAAAGATGGCACACCTCTACTGTGCAGACGATGCAATGGTGATGAACACCCAAACACCTAAACTAGGCTATGAGGAGCCATTGGAAGGGCCTAATGGCGAACAACTCTGGCTACGAACTAATAAAGTTCCCCTGACCAATAGCGTAGGTGAGGTGATTGGCGTACTAGTATCTCACGAAGATATCACAGAACGCAAACAAGCCGAAGCACAACTGCGGCAGACTAACGAGCAGCTTGCTAACGCCAACGTGGAACTTGCCCGCGCCACTCGCCTGAAAGACGAATTTCTCGCAAACATGAGCCATGAACTGCGAACACCTCTGAATGCGATTTTGGGTATGTCAGAGGGCTTAGAAGAAAGTGTGTTTGGCTCTATCAATGAAAGACAAGCAAAAGCGATCGCCACTATTGAACGCAGTGGCAGACATTTGCTAGAACTAATCAACGACATTCTAGACTTATCTAAAATCGAATCTGGCAAACTGGAATTGCAACTAAGTGATGTTTCTGTCAGGAACCTCTGTGATATCAGCCTTGCTTTTGTCAAACAGATGGCTTTGAAAAAAAATATTCGTCTTAATACTCATATTTCTGACAATATTGACAGCATCCAAGTAGACGATCGCCGATTGCGTCAGGTACTCATCAACCTGCTGAGTAACGCTGTCAAGTTCACACCAGAAGGGGGATCTGTAACGCTAGAAGTGGTGCTGGAGGGGGATGAGGGGCAGAGGGGCAGGGGAGCAGGGGGAGCGGGGGAAGTAAATTCTGCCTCATCTTCCCAAAATCTCTGCTTCCATATCACTGATACCGGCATCGGTATCGCCTCTGAAGAAATTGGCAAGCTGTTTCAGCCTTTCATTCAGCTTGATAGCAGCCTTAACCGCCAGTACAATGGCACTGGTTTAGGTTTAGCACTGGTAAAAAAGATTATTAACCTACATGGAGGAACGGTCTTAGTTAGCAGTGAAGTTGGAAAAGGAAGTTGTTTTACCGCCCACATTCCCTACCGGATCAGCGATAATCTTCTCAGAAGAACGCAGGTAACTACTTCATTACCCAGCTATCCTTTACTTGCTGAAAATGCTCAAGTTTTGATTATCGAAGATTCAGTTGCAGCAGCCGAGCAAATTACTCGTTACTTCAACGAAATGGGAATGCAACCGCTCATCTATTCTCAAGGTGAAGGAGCCGTAGAAGAAGTGCTGCGAGTTCAACCTGCTCTAATTATTCTCGATCTGCAACTACCGAACCTATCGGGTTGGGAGGTGCTAAATCAACTCAAAACCAATCCAAAAACCAAAGATATCCCAGCAATCATCATTTCTGTTATGGATGAGCATAGCAAAGGACTGGCTCAGGGAGCGTTTGAATATCTGGTCAAACCCATTACCCGCGCTCAACTTCAGCTAACTATAGAGAAACTACAACATCCTGGCCGTTCTGACTCGCCAAATTTATCAAATTTAATTGTAGTGCCAGAGGTCCTTCTGGACACTCCTTTGATTTTGCTGGCAGAAGATAATCAAGCAAATATTGATACTATGTCTGCCTATCTTGAAAGTCGAGGGTATAATCTCATTTTAGCAAACAATGGACAACAAGCGATCGATCTTGTGAGAGTTCAACGCCCCGACTTAATTGTGATGGACATTCAAATGCCGGGAATGGATGGGTTAGAAGCAATCCAGCGCATCCGTAACGATCGCCAATTTGGGCATATTCCAATGATTGCACTAACGGCGTTAGCTATGCCCGGCGATCGCGAAACTTGTTTAGCAGCCGGTGCTAACGAATATTTGACCAAACCCGTAAAACTTAAACAGCTTGTAACCACAATTCAACATCTTTTAGGAAGGTAGCGGAAATTCTCAATGGATAGCCAACCCTCTATTTTAGTAATCGATGATGAACCCGATAACTTTGACGTTGTTGAAACCTTGCTGGATGGTGAAAACTACCAGCTATACTACTCTCCTAGTGGTCAACAAGCTCTAAATCGCCTCGATAGTTTTCAGCCCGATCTGATTTTATTAGATGTGATGATGCCCGATCTCGATGGGATAGAAGTCTGCCGACGGATTAAAAAAGATCCACAATGGCAAGCACTGCCGATCATTATGGTGACAGCATTAACTGATAAAGAAGATTTGGCTCGATGTCTGGCGACGGGTGCAGATGACTTCATTAGTAAACCCGTCAATGGTGTAGAATTACGAGCCAGAGTTCATTCCATGTTACGGATTAAGCAGCAATACGACAGTGTGCAAGCATTGCTCAAACTGCGAGAAGATATGGTCAATATGATTGTCCACGATCTGCGAAATCCACTTACCAGTATTATTTTAGGCGCAGAGATTCTACGGGTATCAGATTTGTCACCTGAACAACAGAAAGGGAAAGTCGAGCAAATTTTACTTGCTGGACACCAACTACAATCATTGATTGATAGCTTGCTAATCATGGCAAAGCTGGAATCTGGAAAAATGGTTCTCAACTACACAGAAGTAGACCTTTGTATGGTATGTATGTCAGCATTGGCAGGTATTGAAGCGATCGCTAATCAAAAGAACCTGACGCTGATACGTGAACTACCCGAACCTGGTGGGATTGTTGCACTCGATGCAGTTATCTTTCGTCGAGTGTTAGATAATTTGCTCTCCAATGCCATTAAGTTCTCCCCGTCCAAGTCTCAAGTTACCTTACGGGGAGAGTATTTGCCAGCCGGTGGTGTAAAAGTGCAAGTCGCTGATTCTGGTTCGGGAATAAGTCTGGAGTTACAAAAAATCATTTTTGAGAAGTATGAAATTGGAACCCCGATGCCAGAAGTTTCGCAAATTGGTTTAGGATTGGCTTTCTGCAAAATGGCGATCGATGCACATTCTGGTACAATTACCATCGAAGATAATCAGCCAAATGGTAGTATCTTCACTGTACTAATTAAAAATGAGTAGTTATTAGAAGAATTCAGAATTCAGAATTCAGGAGAAAACACGCTTTATACCTCAATACGCTTGGGTTAAGGCTCAAACTCTTTATCAAAGCCAATTTTTTTAACGTAGACGCATTCGCGGAGCATCTCGTAGAGAAGCGGCTTCCCGCAGGATACCGCAGAGGGAACAGAGAGAAGAAAAAATAGCCATTGGTGTCAAGTTAAAGCAGATGCCCAGATATCAAGCTACCTTGCGGCGTTGCGTCGGTGTCGTTGACCGAGATAATTTTAGATTTTAGATTTTAGATTAAAGTCAAAATCTGAAATCTAAAAAAGTTTTCAAGCCTCTCCATTTACGGAGAAGAAAAACTTTTTGAATTAGCTTGTATATCAATTAAATATACATCAAACGCGGTCTAGGTTCAGGAACTGGACGGCCTAAATCCTTAGCCGTTTCTATCCATTCCTGCACAACTAATTCTACATTATGCAAAGCTTCTTGATAAGTATCACCATCAGCAGCACAGCCTGATAACTCTGGTACTTCAGCAATAAAGGCTCGATCTAATTCACTCCAATAGAGAATAATTTCATACCGAAACATCATTTTTACTTCCTAGCTTATACTTCAGAATCACTGCCCGAACTTGTTTAATTTGATAGCTTTTGGCTTTTCCTCTTTTATGTTGTAGGTTCAAGATTTCATCAACATCGGCTTTGATAAAAATACGATGGTCGCCACGAATCCGTTCTTCAAAGCCTAGTGTATATAAAAGTTGCCACAGTTGAGCGAAAGGGATGTCTGTATCAGAAGTCCCAGAGAGGATTTTTTCTAAGAGTTTGTCTTGCTGACTCACGTTTTTATGACTGTCTTAATGTTTCTATAGTCTCATATTTATTTAAAATCAGGGTGTACAAAAGCAAAACGATCATTTTGCTCCTGAGTGAAAGCATCCCTGATGACAATGGCTAGTCCAGTTATCAGGGTAAGCTTTTGGCTGGGATAATGCTCCCTAATTTACTTGATTTTAAAAAATACTAATTATTTGGATGTTACAGATACTTTTTTTAAAGCAATATTTTGCAGTGAGTTTAATTTTTTGACATCAGTTTCGCCCATAATGAAGTGTATCATTTATCTTGACGAATGATGCTCATTTACCCCTGTTACTGGGGTTATCAGTCTTAATATCGGCTCAATTGATAGCTTCAAGGCTATTCTACAATCCTTTAGCATAGCCTTATACAGGAAAGGTATCGCTAATTTATAACTGATATAGGCAACTACAGAGGGCAAATTGTTGAGATTGCTCATATCATAATGCTGAGGTATAAATCCGTCTCAGTTAACATTGGTGTTCAGTAAAAAATATTACACAAATATGAAAAACCTAATTCTAAGTGCAGCTGCATTTTTAACCACAATTAGTTTGACAACAATCGTACAAGCGGCAAATTCTGAAGATGTTAAACACTTATTAGCAACCAAACAATGTCAAAACTGTGATTTGACGAATGCAGGTTTAGTAATGGCTGACTTATCTGGAGCCAATTTGAGCGGTGCTAATCTCACAGGTGCTAACCTCAGCCGTGCAAACTTAAGCGGTGCAGATTTGCGGGGTGCAAACTTAAGTGGCGCGAGTTTATTTGGCGTTAACCTGAGCGAAGCCAAATTTAATGGGGCAAATTTGGCGGGTGCTGATTTGAGAAATACTTATTTAGCAAATGCAGAACTGACTGGTGCTTACTTGAATGGGACTAACTTGCAAGGTGCAGTTGCTATACCATCACAAATTGCTTCACCGGCAGAATTTTATGCTTTGGGTATAGCAGAAGGGCAAAAAGGCAACCAACAGCAAGCAATCAGTTATTTTAATCAAGCGATCGCTATTAAACCAGAATATGCCGATGCTTATCTAGCTCGTGGTGTCGCCCGTTACCAAGTACTAGATAGACAAGGTGCATTCCAAGATGCTCAAGTTGCAGAAAAACTGTTTACATCCGAAAACAACAGCACTGGAACCCTAACAGCCCAAGCTTTTATTAAAGAACTACAAACACCCGTCAATGAGAAAATAAGTACCGGTAAACCCAGTTTCGTTGACTTTTTGGGAAGTATTGGCTCAGTATTGCTCCAGTTCTTCCCTTTTTGAGGGGTCTCTCAAACTCTCATTTCTCAGTATCCTCTGTGTCTCTGTGGTTCGTTTATTTGGATAATTTATTTCTTGGAAGTCCGCTAATTCTCTGCGTTCCTCTGCGCTTACCTTTGCGCCCCTTCGCGTTTAAATTTCAACCTCAATTCGCCACGATTTTATGCAAAGCTGTACTTAGTGAGTTGAGAGTGGGGTTCTTCTAGCTCACAAAGCGAAAAGTACTATATTTAAAAAATGATAAAAGTGTGGAATAATGCATAGGTGGTAAATTTAATTGCACTCCATCGATTGATAAGAAATGTAAAGCTATGATTGCTCAACATTACAATTCAATTCATCTTGAAAATAACTTGCTTAAACAAATCAAAATTAAAGAGAATCAGCTAAAAATTGCCCAAGAATCTAATATGATTTATGTTGCAGAAGCATTACAACATGAATTATTAAAGTTACAAAATGAATTGTCAGAGCCACAAGACGTTGAAATTCAAGCCTTGATGAGTTTGCTAGACGATTAAAATTGTAAATTTGTGTTGCAAAATTTTTTGAAAACACAAAACCTCTGTAACTCAAAAGCAGAACATAGTGATTCTGATACCTGGGAACGTAGTTTATGTGCTATATCTCAAGAATTAACACTACAATAAATAGCGATTTCAAGAGTCATAGAAAGGATGATGATTCTTACTTAGATAAGCCGTTGGGGTTTTTGCTGGGGATGTGGTCTTTTAATCTCCGGTACTGCATAAATCTTAAGAATAGGTTTAATTGGGCGCTGTTGTCTTTCCCTCAGAATTTGAATTTCTGTCTCAATAGAATCTTTTCCTTGCCTAAAAAAGTTTTGAGAATTATATGGAACCAAATCACGGGATAAATGTTGAGCTTGTGCTGGTGTCAAACTAGGAACAGCTTGTTGAGCCTTGGCAGAAGTCTGTATAGCCAGGAAAAAAGCTGTTGAAAGCACCAAGGGTTTTATTTTTATATATCTGGTTAATATCAGGTTTAACATGATTGATACATCTGTTACGTGAATTCTGCCTCAAACCATTTTGTGTTGGTCTGATTATAAGCAAAGTATACTTATTGGGTTGCTAATTACCTCCTACAAATGGATGAATTAATCAACTAAACTATTAGTACAACACAGCAAAAATCCAGCTACCATCTCAAAAAAGCAGACAAGTTACTCAAGCAACTTATTAAAGCTAGGCAAACCTTTCAACACTTAAAATTTTGATACAGGCTCAATAATTCGTAATTAGTAATGACGCTCGATAGCATTCGCAAAGCGTCTAGTAGAGAAGCGCTAGCGACGTAAGAGCGTCTAACTCGCTAACGTAATTCGTAATTGAAGTACAGAGCAACTAATTTTTATTCTGACTCCTGAATTCTTCTTCAAATCGTTTGCATTCCCCGCAACACTTGGCGAATAATATCCGATGGCACTTCATCAGTAATTGTTACTACACCAATCTCTGTTGGTAAAACAAACCGCACTTTCCCGGCTTTGACTTTCTTATCTAACTGCAACGCCTCAATAATTGCTTCAATATCTACCCCATCTGGCAATTGAGTTGGTAAACCCGCTTTTTGAATTAAAGCATTTTGACGTTCTGTGTCAACATTTTGCCACAGTCCCAAATCCACAGCAATTTGACCGGCTGCTACCATACCAATAGCCACCGCTTCACCATGATTTACTAGACGATAACCAGTCAAACTTTCGACTGTATGACCGATGGTGTGTCCATAGTTGAGAATTGCGCGTAATCCGCCTTCTTTCTCATCTTTGCCAACAACATCAGCTTTAGCTTGACAAGAGCGCGTTAATATACTGGTTATTAAGTCAGGTTTGACATAGCGGAGTTGGTCGAGGCGTTTACTTGCTTCCAACAGAGCAAACAATTCAGCATCCCAAATTACACCGTACTTAATAACTTCTGCCATCCCTGCTCGAAACTCACGCATAGGTAGAGTTTTTAACACATCTGGGTCAATCAAAACCAAACGCGGTTGATGGAATGCCCCAATTAAGTTTTTCCCGTGGGGATGATTTACACCAGTTTTGCCACCAATTGCCGAATCTACCATCGCCAACAAAGAGGTAGGCACTTGGACAACATTAATACCGCGCAGCCAAGTTGCGGCTGCAAAGCCAGTCATATCCCCAATTACACCTCCGCCCAAAGCTACCATCGTCGAAGAACGTTCTAAACGGTTTTCCAAGGCAACATCGTAGATTTTTTGGATGGAATTGAGGGTTTTGTAGCGTTCACCAGGCGGTAGAGTGCAGCTAGCAACTTCAAATCCAGCAGATGTTAGGGATGTAATTACTCTTTCCCCAAAATGCTTAAAAATCGTCGGATTAGAAACCAGCAAAACCTTCTTGCCTAGCTTAAGACTGGCCATCTGTTGACCCAGTTGATCTAAACTCGAAGGTGCGATCGCGTAGCTCAATGAAGTTATCGCAATCTCATAAGACTGCTCTGGTAAATTTACATTAATTACAGAAGTCATTGCCCAACCCCAAACAAGCGCTTGTGGGCTGTATTGTATCGCAATCTAGGAAATGGGGAGTAGGGAATCTGACTCAGCACAGGCTAAACCTTAGCTTTCCACTAACGGAACTGTTTTGCCGCCCAATACCCAACAACTAATGATTCAATAGATTTAGGAAGTATTCTGGAGAGCAATAAATGTTTGCAATTGTATCTTATGTCGTCTTCTTGGGTTTATTCTTTGGCTTATCTGTAGGTTTGCTGTTCGGTCTGCGGACTGCCAAGATAATTTAACCCTGAGGTATAATTCAACCCAAGACTCTTGTGGGGCGGGCATCTTGCCTGTCCTCAGTTTATCAATATCCTATAAAAATCTTACTTTTTCACCAAGTCCACCTCGGCGGACTTGGTGAAAGTGCTGTAGGCTTTAGTCTGTCGGCACTTACTCTCTGATGTTGACAAGAAGTTAATTGTTTTTTCCTAAAGTATTGTTACCGCATCGTGATATGATTCAGCTGACTGAATGTGCAGTCATCATATTTAACTGTACTGGTTTCAAGTCCCGTGAGCTTGTCTGACGAATCAATTGCGCCCACTCCGACAACGCAACAAGATGCTAAAACTGGTTCTGGAGACACAGAATCAGGTAACTCCATGCAAGAGTTCTATCAACTCTTCCAGCGATTGTTGGTAATCACGCTTGTCTTGACGGGGGTTATTTTTATCTCTGTGTGGATTTTTTATTCCTTAAACATTGCCCTAAATTATTTAATTGGGGCGTGTACAGGTGTGGTTTACTTAAAAATGTTGGCTAGAGACGTTGAGCAGCTTGGTAGTGAGAAAACCAGTCTGAGCAAAACTCGTTTTGCTGTATTTTTGGGAGTGATGATCGTGGCAACTCAATGGCGTGAGCTACAGATTCTCCCCATTTTTTTGGGATTTCTAACTTACAAAGCCACGCTCTTCGTCTATATGGTGCAAATTGCTTTCATTCCTGATTCTTAAAAAGTCAGGCTCACAAAGATAGTAATCCCATCCTCGCTCGTTGGGGAAAATGCTTGAAGAATGCAAATGCTTAGTGTCTTAAACGCCTTTAATTCTTTTCCCCTCGCCGAATTAGAAGTAGGACATCATTTCTACTGGCAGTTGGGCAATCTTAAAATTCATGGGCAAGTTTTTCTCACCTCATGGTTTGTGATTAGTATTCTAGTAGTGGCTTCAATCGCTGCTACTCGAAACGCACAAAGAATTCCCAAGGGCATCCAAAATTTGATGGAATACGCCCTAGAATTTATTCGTGATTTGGCCAAAAACCAACTCGGTGAGAAAGAGTATCGCCCTTGGGTGCCATTTATTGGCACATTGTTCTTGTTTATTTTCGTATCGAACTGGTCAGGGGCGCTAATTCCCTGGAAGCTCATCAAGCTACCTTCGGGTGAATTGGCAGCTCCCACCAATGACATCAATACGACTGTTGCATTGGCACTGCTAACTTCCTTGGCGTACTTTTACGCAGGTTTTAGCAAACGCGGTTTAGGCTACTTTAAGAAATATATAGAGCCAACACCGATTTTGTTGCCGATCGCAATTCTTGAAGATTTCACCAAGCCCCTCTCCCTAAGCTTCCGGCTATTTGGTAATATTTTGGCGGATGAATTGGTAGTAGCGGTGTTGGTGCTGCTAGTTCCTCTATTTGTACCTCTCCCTGTAATGGCCTTGGGTTTATTTACCAGTGCCATTCAAGCCCTGGTTTTTGCCACCCTAGCCGGAGCATATATTCATGAGGCAATGGAGGGACATGGTGGAGAAGAACATGAGGAGCATTAAACTTCTCAGTTGATAGCACAGTCAAGAAGAGCATATTCGCTCAAAACATCGCAAAGCGCGATTTCAAAGAAGCGAGTGCAGCGTGAAAACCACGTTTCTAATCGTTAACGTAATGTCTGTTTAGTTTTGTAATCAAAGCAAGGAAAATCAACATGGATCCATTAGTTCAGGCTGCTTCAGTTCTCGCTGCTGCTTTAGCGATTGGTTTAGCTGCAATTGGCCCTGGTATCGGTCAAGGAAACGCTGCTGGACAAGCAGTAGAAGGTATTGCTCGTCAACCTGAAGCAGAAGGAAAAATTCGCGGTACTCTGCTATTAACCTTGGCATTCATGGAATCTTTGACTATCTATGGTCTAGTAATTGCCCTGGTATTGCTGTTTGCTAACCCCTTCGCCTAATACCTGAAATTTTTGTGAGTGTGGAGACGTGAACCATCACGCCTCTACAATCGAAATGTTTTGGGTATCTTAATAGTTCTAATGTTCAGTTGACCCTTATTGGCTATGGGTCTCTAAAATATGAAAGGTTGGATGATGTTGCTAGCCACGAAAACTGCTACTCCAGCCAAAGAGGAGACAAATGTTTGATTTCGATGCTACCTTGCCCTTCATGGCATTGCAATTCCTGCTACTAGCAGCTTTGTTGAATGCAATTTTCTATAAGCCACTGACCAAGGTACTAGACGATCGCGATAATTATATCCGAACGAATACCCTGGAAGCGCGGGAGAGCTTGGCTAAAGCCGAGCGTTTAGCCGCCGAGTATGAGCAGCAACTCGCAGACGCTCGCAGACAATCGCAAGCGACTGTAGAAGCAGCTCAACTGGAAGCTAAAAAAATTACTGCTGAGAAAATTGCTGAGGCCCAAAAGGAAGCTCAGACTCAACGAGAACAAGCTGCTGTTGAAATAGAACAACAAAAGCAGGAAGCTTTTCGCACCTTAGAGCAACAAGTTGATGCTCTAAGTAGGCAGATTCTAGAAAAACTATTGGGGCCAACTCCAGTTAGATAAGCTAACTAGACTGGTTCTGTGAAAGCATACGCGCAACTGGTCTCTAGTCCAGAGCGCAAAATTTAAGTGTCAAGAAAGGCACTTTTTCCCCATCTGGGGAAAGATACTTAATTTCCCTAGCGGGGAAAAGATACTTAAATTTCCCTTCGGGGAAAAGATACTTAATTTCCTTCAGGGAAAATACAACGTATTAGCAAGCGAGCAGCGCACTTGTAAATGGGTATCATGGGGACATTCTTATTACTTGCCGCAGAAGCGAACGCTGTTCACTCTGAATTGGCAGAAGGCGCAGCAGAAGGTGGTTTCGGTCTAAACTTAGACATTTTTGAAACCAATCTGATTAATCTAGCGATTCTGATTGGCATACTATTCTACTTCGGACGTAAGGTTTTAAGCAATATCCTGAACGAGCGACAATCCAATATTGCCACTGCAATTCAGGAAGCAGAAGGGCGCTTAAAAGAGGCAAAGACTGCCCTTTCCCAAGCGCAAGAGCAATTAAAGCAATCTCAGGCAGAGGCAGAACGCATCCGCCAATCTGCTACAGAAAACGCCCAAAAGACGAAAGAAGCCTTGTTAGCGAAGGCAGTGCAAGACGTAGAACGCTTGAAACAAACAGCAGCAGCAGATTTAAACACCGAAACCGATCGAGCGATCGCTCAACTGCGGCAACGAGTTGCTACACTAGCATTGCAAAAAGTCGAATCACAACTTAAAGGCGGGATTGCCGACGATGCTCAACAAAGTTTAATTGACCGCAGCATCGCACAACTGGGAGGCAATGTATGACAAGTCAGGTAGCGGCAGCCGAGGTTGCCCAACCTTACGCACAGGCACTTTTGTCAATAGCGCAATCGAAAAACTTGACAGAAGAATTCGGGGAAGATGCGCGGACTTTCCTGGGACTACTCAGGGCAGACAAACAGCTACACAACTTCTTCAGCAACCCGTTTATTCAGGCTGAGAACAAAAAATCTCTGATCAAACAAATACTCGGTGAAGGCGCTAACCCCTACTTACGCAATTTTTTGCTGATCCTGGTAGATAAACGGCGCATCGCATTCTTGGAATCAATTTTTCAACAATATCTGGCGCTGTTGCGGCAGCTGAATCAAACCGTATTAGCGGAAGTAATTTCAGCCGTTCCCCTCACAGAAGCTCAACAGCAAGCAATCATCCAAAAGGTCATTGCCATCTCAAATGCTCGCCAGGTAGAACTAGAAACCAGGGTAGACAGCGAGTTAATTGGTGGTGTGATTATTAAAGTAGGTTCACAAGTAATTGACGCTAGTATCCGGGGTCAATTGCGCCGCCTTTCATTGCGCTTAACTAATAGTTAGGAGTTAGGAGAGACGCGATTAATCGCGTCTGTACAATAGTTAGGAGTTAAGTAAATACTAATTTATTTTGACTTTTAACCTTTGCTTTTTTAACTCAGCACTCAGCACTCAGCACTGAATTCAGTCTCGAAAGCAAAAAAGATAGACACATGAGCATATCAATTAGACCTGACGAAATTAGCAGCATTATCCAACAACAAATCGAGCAATACGATCAAGAGGTCAAAGTTGCTAACGTTGGTACTGTTCTCCAAGTTGGTGATGGTATTGCCCGGATTTATGGTCTGGAAAAGGCTATGTCTGGGGAACTTTTGGAATTTGAAGATGGCACAATTGGCATCGCCCAGAACTTAGAAGAAGACAACGTGGGCGCGGTGTTGATGGGTGAAGGGCTGGAAATTCAAGAAGGTAGTTCTGTAACTGCTACTGGTAGAATTGCTCAGATTCCAGTAGGAGAAGCCTTAATTGGAAGAGTTGTAGACGCTTTGGGTCGTCCTATCGATGGTAAGGGAGACATCAAGTCTTCAGAAAGTCGTTTAATTGAATCTCCAGCACCCGGTATCATTGCCCGTCGGTCTGTACACGAACCCATGCAAACGGGTATCACAGCTATTGACTCAATGATTCCCATCGGTCGTGGTCAACGGGAATTGATTATTGGCGATCGCCAAACCGGTAAAACTGCGATCGCCATCGACACCATCATTAACCAAAAGGAAGAAGATGTAGTTTGTGTCTACGTTGCGATCGGTCAAAAGGCTTCCACAGTTGCTAACGTCGTGCAAACATTGCAAGAAAAAGGCGCGATGGATTACACCATCGTCGTCGCCGCTAGCGCCAGTGAACCTGCAACTCTACAATACCTAGCTCCCTACACAGGCGCAACTATTGCTGAGTACTTCATGTACAAAGGCAAAGCTACCCTGGTAATTTATGATGACCTTTCCAAGCAAGCCCAAGCTTATCGCCAAATGTCCCTACTGCTGCGTCGTCCACCAGGACGCGAAGCTTACCCCGGAGATGTATTCTACATTCACTCCCGCTTGTTAGAAAGAGCCGCGAAGCTGAGTGACGAATTAGGTAAAGGCAGTATGACCGCCCTACCAATTATCGAAACCCAAGCTGGTGACGTTTCAGCATACATCCCCACCAACGTAATTTCCATTACCGATGGTCAGATATTCCTATCTTCTGACTTGTTTAACGCTGGTATCCGTCCGGCTGTAAACCCCGGTATTTCCGTATCCCGCGTGGGTTCTGCCGCCCAAACCAAGGCAATGAAAAAAGTTGCCGGTAAGATTAAATTGGAATTAGCCCAATTTGACGACCTGCAAGCCTTCGCTCAATTTGCTTCTGACTTAGATAAAGCCACTCAAGACCAGTTGGCACGGGGTCAACGGTTGCGCGAACTCCTCAAGCAGCCACAAAATTCGCCACTCTCAGTATACGAGCAAGTAGCAATTTTGTATGCTGGGATTAATGGCTACTTAGATGATGTACCTGTAAATCAAGTAACCAACTTCACCTCTGGTCTACGTGAGTACTTAAAGACTGGTAAAACCCAGTATGCCCAAGGAGTACAAGCATCTAAAGCATTAGGTGACGCAGAAGAAGCTGCTTTGAAGGAAGCACTTACTGAATACAAGAAGACCTTCAAAGCGACAGCTTAATAGAGTGCTGAGTGCTGAGTGCTGAGTGCTGAGTGAGAAGAGGAGTCAAGAGTGAAGATACATGAGCATGATGCTTACAAGTTCTCACATTTCCAATTCCTATGAAGCTTGGCATTCAGCACTTTCTACCACTCAGGACTCAGAACTCAGGACTCAGAACTTAAAGTTATGGCCAATTTAAAAGCAATACGCGATCGCATTCAGTCGGTCAAAAACACCAAAAAAATCACAGAAGCCATGCGTCTCGTAGCTGCGGCTAGAGTGCGGCGGGCGCAAGAACAAGTGCTAGCAACTCGTCCCTTTGCCGATCGCTTGGCACAAGTATTATATGGTTTGCAAAGCCGTCTGCGCTTTGAAGAAGCAAACCTACCACTACTGAAAAAACGCCAAGTTAAGTCAGTTGGGTTGTTGGTTATTTCAGGCGATCGCGGTCTATGCGGCGGCTACAATAATAACGTCATCCGTCGTGCAGAAAACCGTGCCAAAGAAATCAAGGCAGAAGGTTTAGACTATCAATTTGTACTCGTCGGACGCAAAGCTACGCAGTACTTTCAACGCCGCAATCAGCCCATTGATGCCACCTATACCGGTTTAGAGCAAATTCCCACCGCCGCAGAAGCCAATCAGATTGCCGACCAACTACTTTCCTTGTTCCTTTCCGAAGAAGTTGACCGCATCGAATTAATCTATACCAGATTCCTTTCCTTGGTTAGCTCCCGTCCTGTAATCCAAACCTTACTGCCACTCGATCCACAAGGTCTAGAAGTCGGTGATGATGAAATCTTCCGCTTGACAACCCGTGGTGGTAAATTTGAAGTCGAACGGGAGAAAGTGACTAAGGAAGTCCGCCCATTGGCTCCTGACATGATTTTCGAGCAAGATCCCGTGCAGATTCTCGATTCTCTATTGCCCCTGTATCTGAGTAACCAGTTATTGCGGGCGCTGCAAGAATCGGCAGCTAGTGAACTAGCAGCGCGGATGACAGCCATGAGTAATGCCAGTGAAAATGCCGGTGAACTAATTAACACCCTCACCCTGTCTTACAACAAAGCGCGACAAGCTGCAATTACCCAAGAACTACTTGAGGTTGTAGGCGGTGCTGAAGCACTAACTTAGAATTCAATTGGTAATTATTACTAATAGCTAATTGCTGGTAACTTTAAAACTAGCGATTAGCTATTTTTGGTTTTGAGCGATCGCTATTCCTGAAACTGTAGCAGCTTCTAGTATAATAGTAGATTGGTAAAGCGATCGCTCTCGAAAGCAGCTTTACTGAGCAAAGTTCGGTGTCAATCAGAATAGTGGTATCGACAAGCAATAATTGTTAAATACTCATCATCCACCGCATAAACTAACCGATTCGTATCATCAATTCGCCGCGACCAAAAGCCGACTAGGTTTTCCCTCAGCGCTTCTGGCTTTCCGATTCCCTCAAACGGTAGTCGGATTGTTGCCTCAATGAGCTTGTTAATTCGTTTTAACGTTTTCTTATCTTGCCCTTGCCAATATAAATAATCATTCCAAGCCTCATCCGTCCATGCTAGCTTTCTAGTCATCCAACAAATTGCGCTCCACCACTTTTCCCTGCTTGAACTGAGCAATAGAACGCTCCAAATGGGTGGCATTAGCGGGAGACTTAAGTAAATGCACAGTCTCTAGCAAACTATCAAATAACTCTAGCGACATCACTACGGCATCCTCCGCATCCCGTCTGGTGATGATGGTATAGTCGGCATCTTCCACCACTCGGTCTAAAACAGCCTTGAGGTTATTTCTCGCTTCGCTAAAAGACACAACTTTCATTTACTTGATTCTTGTACTGTTTATTGTACAAGTATAGCGATTCAAAATATATTCAGCGATCGCAAGCAACTACAAAATCAATATCTAATCGCCCCTAACTTCGTGACACAAAAAGACGTGCTACTTCACAGGCAAAGTTAGGCAGCAATGGTGATGTCATCACATCATCTACTAGTAATGTTGTAACCAGTTTTAACTGAGCATTATCCCGTCGATAGATTTCAATTCTTTGAGCGATGCGATCGACAATCCAATACTCCTTGACTCCCTGAACCGAATACAATTTCAATTTAGCTAATCGATCGCGGTCAACATTTGCTTTTCCTTTTGACAGCACTTCCACTACCAGTTCCGGCGCTCCGTGAAAATGCCCCGCTTCATCTTGAATTTCAGCCAACCGTTCATAACTTACCCACACCACATCGGGAGCTACATTATCAGAGTCTGAAAAAATCAGTCCTGGCATAATGGAGGGTTCTCCCAAACCACTATCTATAGACCAAGTATTTAGCACTGAAAAGATACATCCAATTACGTGCTGATGTTTATGGTGGGGCGATCGCGTCATAAACAATTCTCCATCGATAATCTCATAACGAATCAATTCGTTATCGGGTAATGCTGCAACATCTTGAATTGTCCAGCGAACTCTGCTTGTAGTCTGACTCATGACACTTAAGCCTAAGTAATAAGAGTTTAATATTTCTTTGTCATCCTGTGACACATATCCCTAACAGCAAACTATAATATATATATAGCGCATGGGTCCGTCACGGTTTCGACAGGTTGGCGAACGCTGCTCTGTGATTCAGGTCGAGAGTGAGTCTCCTCTCGGAAATCAAAGGCTCAAACAAAAAGTAAATGCGAATAACATCGTTAGCTTTGCTCGTAAGGATGCTCTAGTAGCAGCCTAAAACACCTCTTACAGGTTCGAGCGTCTTTAGTTTGACTCCGTTAAGGACTGAAGACCAAACCCCAACGGATGCTCTAGCAAGCGTTCTCTGGTTGGCTTGCTGGCTAAGATCAAATCAGAGCATCCTACGTTCGGGATAATGAACGATTCCCGCCTTGAGGGTCAGAAAGGCTAAACCTGTGAATGAGCGGGGGGTCAATACCCAATTTGGACAGCAGTTCGACTCTGCTCGGATCCACTAAAAATAGCTAACAAGTCCACTTGACACTCTGATGTGTAAGTGGACTTTGTTTTATAGAAAACTGCCATCATACAGCAGAATTTAGAATTTATATCATTCGCAAGTATGTCAACCAGGTGTTCTTAATACCTTTCAGCTAATTATCTGCTGTTCCTGGGTTTGTGTGCGTGTGCTTCCCAAACTCCTTTCCCTTTTTTTCAGTACCCGTCGTAGTCTATCTGCACTCAAGTTAACTTGACGCTCAGATGCCAGTTTTTTTGCTAATTGTTTAGAGTTATAAGTTTCTGACTCTTGAGCTAAACAATTTTCGAGATAAACCAAATCTGATTCCGAATATCGGCGTTTTCCTCCTCGACCTGGAGCATCCCATAAACCTGCTAAACCCATCTTTTCCCAGCGATGAAGGGTTTGACGGATTGTTGAAATCGCCCAGTTCAAACCTTTTGCAATTTGCTCATTTTTTAAGCCGCGAGCATTCAGTAGTAAAACTTGAGCGCGATCCTTGGTACGTTGAGGAACATTTTTGGCTTTTCTCAACTCTTCTAAAGTCAGCTTTTCTTGTTCTGTTAGAAAGACTTTTAATCGGCATCCCATAAACAATAACCCTTTACACAATCAATTTTTGTCATTTTTTGGATCTATTTACGCCTGTATTGCTACGTGATAAGTATTGGCTTGAGAATACTATCAAAGGTTGCAATTTTTCATCAACAATGGATTTTTATAAAAAGTTAGGCAGATCGGAGATGACACCATTAACCTATATAGGCAAATTTATTCTGTAGCCGGAAGCTGTAGCTTATAACTATGACAAGAAAAATTTGTTGGCGTTATCTTGATTAATGCCTAAAGTCGATAATAAAGGACTGTATCATTAAATTCCTGAGATTATTCCTATGCTTACGGAGGTTTATCGAAACTTTAAAAATTATTTTTATGCTAGTTTCCATTGAGATGAGCAAAAAAATATATACAAGCCTAGTTTCTTTTCATTAAACTAGTCTCTGGAAAGTTGCCTTGATTAATCTCCAAAAAAATATCTGTTTTCTCAACTTTACATAAAGTTTATATTCTACATCACCATGTTTTTGTTTTAATCAAAAACATATTCAATACCCTTGGATAAACCAATATTAACAGCTTATGTGATGCTTATTAAAAACCTAAGAAAGTTTGTCCTACTTTTCCTACTTTTCCTACCTTTCCCACCTTTCTAATTAAGGGAGTATGCCGAAAAAGTAAATTTGTCTACTTCACATATCAATATGTACTCTGACAGCATCAAGTATTACAAGTAATTTAGGGTTAGTAGATCAACCAACAATACAATATTGTTTAGATTATGCTTTTCTGGTTAAAAAATATAATTGGTATGATATTTTTGAATTAGAATCAAACTAGATAAATAGCCAAATTAAATACTCAGTAAGCCTTAAGAATCAATTAATATTTAGGATATTTTTTGAGTCATGTTTTTGGCTAAAAAACAGCAATAATTGATACAAGTTAAATTTCTCAAAAACTGATATTCATTACAACTTCAACATTAAATAATAGAGACAATGGGGGCAGAAGAAAAACCTGTTAATTTGCGCTCGGAGACGAATAATGGTATCGATGTCTACGACCGGCAAGGCCAACGCAGAAAACGTTCAACATCGGCTAACTATACAAACTGTAGAAATTGCCCCTAACACAACGGCGATTCGCTCTCTTGATTGGGATCGCGATCGCTTTGATATCGAATTCGGACTGCAAAACGGCACAACCTATAATTCATATCTAATTAGGGGCGAACAAACAGTTTTGATTGATACTTCTCACCAGAAGTTTCGCGATCTGTATTTAGAGACTCTTAAAGGTCTTGTTAACCCCAAAACAATTGATTACATAATTGTTAGCCACACAGAGCCAGACCATAGCGGCTTAGTAGAAGATGTCCTCCAGTTAGCTCCTAGAGCCACCGTCTTAGCCTCAAAAGTTGCGCTGCAATTCCTTGAGGGATTGGTACACGACCCTTTTTCCAAGCGGGTTGTGAAAACTGGCGATCGCATCGATATCGGCAAAGGACACGAAATGGAATTCGTGAGTGCGCCTAACCTGCACTGGCCGGATACAATCTTTAGCTTTGACCGCAAAACCCAAATTCTCTACACCTGTGATGCTTTTGGGATGCACTTTTGTGACGATCGCACCTTTGACGAAGATTTAGAAGCGATCGAAGCTGACTTTAGATTTTACTACGACTGCTTAATGGGTCCTAACGCTCGTTCGTTGCTGAATGCGATGAAGCGGATGGGCGATCTCGGAAAGATTAATATTATCGCAAATGGTCACGGCCCACTATTATACCACCATTTAGATGTTTTAACCGGGTGCTACGAAAATTGGAGCCAAAAACAAGCTAAAGCAGAAACAACAGTTGGCTTGTTTTTTGTCTCAGAATATGGATATGGCGAGCGCCTTGGTCACGCAATTGCCGAAGGTATTCTGAAAACTGGCGTTGGCGTAGAAGTACTAGATTTGAGTACTGCTGGGAGCCAAGAAATTCAAGAACTAGCCGGGAGAGCAGCTGGGATCATTATCGGGATGCCCCCGACTACTTCCGCCGCCGCCCAAGCCAGTATCAGTTCAGTGCTAGCTGTCGCCAAGAACAAGCAATTTCTTGGGCTGTTTGAATGTTACGGTGGGGATGATGAACCCATTGATACACTCCGCAGACAATTTCTTGACTCTGGCATCAAAGAAGCCTTCCCACCCATTCGGATTAAAGAGGCTCCCACAGCATCAACATTCCAGTTGTGTGAAGAAGCGGGTAAAGACATCGGACAATTGCTAGTGCGCGATCGCAACATCAAGCAAATCAAGTCCCTTGATGTCAACATGGAAAAGGCACTGGGTCGCATTAGTAGTGGACTATATATAGTCACCACGAAAAAAGATAATGTCTCAAGTGCAATGCTGGCATCCTGGGTAACGCAAGCGAGTTTGCAACCATTAGGATTCACAATAGCTGTTGCCAAAGACCGCGCCATTGATTCCTTAATGCAAGTAGGCGATCGCTTCGTCCTCAACGTTTTGGAAGAAGGCAATTATCAAGAACTCAAAAAACACTTCCTCAAGCGCTTGCATCCTGGTGCTGACCGCTTTGCAGGAGTGAAAACTCAAACCGCAAAAAACGGTTCGCCGATTCTGGCAGATGCTTTGGCATACATGGAATGTGAAATACAGACCAGCATGGAATGCAGCGACCACTGGATTTTATACTGCACTGTCCAAGAAGGTCGTGTCTCCAAAAACGATGGATTGACAGCCGTTCGCCATCGCAAAGTAGGTAATTACTACTAAGAAAGAAACAAGAGGTAACAGGTGACAGGGGAAAGCAAAGAAAACTATCCCCTGTTTCCTATGATCTATACCCTATAACCTATTCCCTATTCCCTGTTCCCTAACTTTATCCAACAGCTATGACCAATTCCAAGCCACGCGACGTACAAGTTTTACCAATTGCTACAAATACTAAAGCTATCAGAGCGCGTAGTTGGTCACGTCTGCGGTTTGAAATTGAATATGCACTTGAAAGAGGTACTACCTCCAATTGCTATTTAATTGAAGCTGATAAAACCGCACTTATTGATCCACCGCCAGAAAGCTTTACCGAAATTTATTTAGAGGCATTGCGGCAGACCTTAGATTTACAAAGTTTGGATTATATAATCCTGGGTCATTTTAGCCCCAATCGAGTTGCAACCCTCAAAGCAATTTTAGAATTAGCACCACAGGTAACTTTTGTCTGTTCTCTTCCTGGTGCGAACAATTTGCGTGCGGCTTTCTTAGACCAAGATTTAAATGTCTTGGTAATGCGGGGGAAAGAAACTCTGGATTTAGGCAAGGGTCATGTTTTGAAATTCTTGCCCACTCCCAGTCCGCGTTGGCCGGAAGGACTTTGTACCTACGATCAGCAAACTCAAATTCTCTACACAGATAAGTTATTTGCAACTCATCTCTGTGGTGATGAAGTATTTGATGATAATTGGGAAGCGCTCAAAGAAGACCAGCGTTACTACTTTAACTGCCTGATGGCTCCCCAAATTCCTCATGTGCAAGCAGCTTTAGAGAAAATATCAGATTTGCAGGTGAGAATGTATGCTGTGGGTCACGGGCCTTTGGTACGCAGCAGCTTAATCGAACTCACCAAAGCTTATGGAGAATGGAGCCGTTCTCACAACGATCGCGAGATTTCCGTTGCCCTACTTTACGCTTCAGCTTACGGGAATACGGCGACTTTAGCACAAGCGATCGCTCTGGGACTAACTAAAGGTGGAGTCGCGGTAAAATCGATTAACTGCGAATTTGCCACACCTGATGAAGTTCGCATCAGCCTAGCACAGTCAGAGGGTTTTATCATCGGTTCTCCTACCATTGGTGGTCATGCACCAACTCCCATTCATACTGCTTTAGGGATTGTGCTATCGAGTGGTGACAACAGCAAACTCGCTGGGGTTTTTGGTTCCTATGGCTGGAGTGGCGAAGCCTTTGACTTAATTGAAGGTAAACTCCGGGATGCTGGATATCGCTTTGGTTTTGACACCTTGAAGGTGAAGTTTAAACCTGATGATGTCACTCTCAAATTTTGTGAAGAACTCGGTACAGACTTTGCCCAAGCACTGAAAAAAGCTAAAAAGGTACGCCTACCACAACAAGCCGCGACTCCAGTGGAACAGGCTGTTGGTCGGATTGTTGGTTCCGTTTGTGTGGTGACAGCAAAACTTGGAGAAGTGTCTACCGCAATGTTAGGCGCTTGGGTTTCTCAAGCCACCTTTAACCCACCCGGAATCACAGTTGCGATCGCTAAAGAACGAGCGATCGAATCTTTGATGTATCCAGGCGGTAAGTTTGCCTTAAATATTCTACCTGAAGGCAACCATCAAGAGTACATGAAGCATTTCCGTAAATCTTTCGCGCCTGGGGAAGATCGATTTGCCAACTTTAGTACAGCAGTTGCAGATAACGGTTGTACTGTCCTCACCGACGCGCTAGCATATTTGGAATGTTCAGTCAACCAACGTCTGGAATGTGGCGATCATTGGGTTGTGTATGCAACTGTGGACGAAGGGAAATTACTCAAGCCTGATGCTGTGACTGCCATTAACCATCGCAAAACCGGCACTCATTATTAGATACAACAAAATCGCCTTCGCTATAGAGCTAAGGCGTTTGATGACAAAAATTCTCTTTTTTCCTGGGATAGGCATCTTGCCCGTCCCAGTTTTTTTATGCTGAATCAGCAAAACTTAAGCAATTCAAAGGGTCATTCCAATATGTCCCAAACTTATAGTCATCCCTGAAAAAGAAAAAATAGTAGTCTAAGCGACAAATAGACTTCAAGACTTGTGAAACTAAATCAGAAAAATGGTGCGTGCAATTCTCAGTATTAAAGCGGAAACAACATAAATCCACTTGCCGAAATTCCGCAATTGCCACCAGGACAATCGTAAAACCGCAGTGTAGCCTTAACTAGAAAAGCAGTATCAGGCAATTGCTAGACAAAACTTTTATATTATTTTCTTGTTCTTATGACTCCAAAACACACCAAAATTAAATTTCCTATTTGGCAGTATCTGAACCAGCCCTTATTTAGTAGCGATACTAAATTAGTATTGAATCCCCAACGCTTTGTATTAATCTGGCGTCTGCAACTTTTAGAACGTTGCTGGACTAAAGAATGTGACGCTAAAGGGCCTCAACAGCATTAGATATCTAAAAAGCTGGCAAACTAAGCCTCGTCCATAGAACGAGGCTTTTTGCCGTCAAGTAAAGCACTGACAGTCATATCTCCCATAACATTAATGGCAGTGCGGCAGCGATCGAGAAACCAATCTACAGTAACTAGCAAAGCGATGTACTGGGTAGGTAAGCCGACAGAAGTGAATACTAGTGTCATTGTTACCAGTCCCGCATTGGGAATGTTTGCCGCCCCGACAGATGCAAAAATTGACGTAAGGATGACAATTAACTGCTGTGGCAGACTTAGATGTTGCCCAATCAGTTGGGAAATATACAACGCAGACATTGCTTCATAAAGCGCAGTACCATCATTATTGAAATTTGCCCCAACTAATGCCCCCAAAGCAGCAGAAGATTCCCTTAAACCGACTTTTGTTTGCAAAACCTCAAAAGTTATAGGCATTGCTGCCGCCGAGGAAGAAGTTGAGAAAGCTGTCAAAAAGGCATCAGAACCGCCAGCGAGAAATTTTAATGGGTGTACCCAAGAACCAAATTTGACTCTGGTGAGATAGTAGCACGCTTGCAATACCAGCGCTAATAATACCGCTACGATGAATGCACCCAAAGATTTAAACGGTGCAAAGCCCTGCATTGCAATAGTTTTAGCTACAATCCCAAAGACTGCGAACGGCACTAAGGCAATTACCCAGTTGAGGATACGGACTACTGCTTCAAATAAAATTCCGATGACATCCTCTATCGGCTGGAATCCATTCTTGCCTTGAGCGATTTGTTCAGATTTTAATGCCCGCAGAACGATGCCAAAACTTAGAGCAATCACAATCAGTTGGATGACATTATTATCAACCAAGGGCTTGAGGACGGCTTCTGGTACAGCATCTTTGAGTATTCCCCAAGGATCGAGACTTTGAGGAGTTATTGCCGTAGTCGTTGAAGTGCTTACATTGCCCCAAGTCCCGGGACGCAGCACATTCGCTACCAAAAGTCCCACTAAAATAGCTACGGTAGTGTTAGTTAAAAGTAACACTGCTAACCGCCGTCCGGCTGTACCAGGGATGTTAGTAGTCATCAAGGTATGTAGCACGGCTGCAAAAATTAGGGGTGTAGCTAAGGCGCGGAGAGCCTTTAGTACCAATTCCGCCGGAATTGCTAAATTGTTGATTAAAGTGGCGTTGCTGGGATTAG
Organism: Nostoc sp. NMS4; assembly: GCF_017115095.1. Lineage (GTDB taxonomy): Bacteria > Cyanobacteriota > Cyanobacteriia > Cyanobacteriales > Nostocaceae > Nostoc. The sequence goes on from NZ_JABXKI010000301.1 coordinate 32,770, forward strand.
GATTCCCCGCACCAAGGGCAATGCCGACGCTGACTGCTGCTACTAAGGCGATGAGAATTTGTAACGTGAGAGGGATACGCTGCCACCAAGGGCTAGCTTTGGTTTCAGGCGAAGTAGTTCTCTCTGTTTGACTCATTGGCTAGATACTGGTTAACTGCTGTAATTATTAAAACAACACTAATAATAGTAATAATTCCCGAAAAAGAACAGCTTTAATTTTGGTTAAAAACTGTTAATCTAAGATTCCGTTGGTTTACAAAATCTGGCTCGAAAGGGTATACCACAAGGTAGACCCCTAGAGATATCTTGGCTTGTGGTTGGAGATGCTTATGTCCTTTGTGCCTTTACATATTCACAGTGACTACAGTTTACTTGATGGAGCAAGTCAGCTTCCAGAGTTGGTGGATCGAGCGATCGCACTGGGAATGAAAGCGATCGCCCTTACCGATCATGGTGTCATGTATGGTGCGGTTGAACTGATCAAAATCTGCCGTAGTCAAAATATTAAGCCGATTATCGGCAATGAAATGTATATTATTAACGGCGATATTGAAAAACAAGAACGCCGCCCCAAATATCATCAAGTTGTTTTAGCTAAAAATACTAAAGGTTACAAAAATTTAGTCAAATTAACCACAATTTCTCACCTTCAAGGTGTTCAAGGCAAAGGAATTTTTTCTCGTCCTTGTATTAATAAAGATTTATTAAAACAATATCATGAAGGCTTGATTGTTACTAGTGCTTGCTTGGGTGGAGAAGTCCCCCAAGCGATTCTTAGTAATAGACCAGATGCCGCCCGGAAAGTTGCTCAGTGGTATAAAGATGTATTTGGTGATGATTATTATTTAGAAATTCAAGACCACGGTTCCCAAGAAGACCGGATTGTGAATGTAGAAATAGTAAAGATTGCGCGGGAACTAGGGATTAAAATTGTTGCTACCAATGATTCGCATTTTATTTCTTGTTTTGACGTTGAAGCCCACGATGCTTTGCTATGTATCCAAACGGGCAAATTAATTATTGAAGATAAGCGGATGCGTTATAGCGGTACAGAGTATCTCAAATCTGGTGAGGAGATGCAGCAGCTATTTCGTGACCATTTGCCGGATGATGTGATTGTCGAAGCGATCGCTACCACTGAAGAAGTGGCGGATAAAGTCGAGCCTTATCATATTATGGGTGAGCCTCAGATTCCTACACCTCCCATTCCCTCTGGTCATACTGCTGATACTTATGCCGAAGATGTTGCATGGAGTGGACTTTTAGAACGCTTAAATCGCAAATCTCGCCAAGAAGTCGATTCCGTCTATAAAGAAAGATTGGAATACGAACTAAAAATGATTCAGCAGATGGGTTTTTCCAAATACTTTTTAGTTGTATGGGACTACATCAAATTTGCTAGAGATAACAACATTCCTGTGGGGCCAGGTCGGGGTTCGGCGGCTGGTTCATTAGTTGCTTATGCAATGCGAATTACTAATATTGACCCTGTGCATCATGGCTTACTATTTGAACGTTTTTTGAACCCAGAACGTAAATCAATGCCTGATATTGATACAGATTTCTGTATCGAACAACGAGATAAAGTGATTGAATATGTAACTGAAAAATATGGTGCAGATAGAGTTGCCCAAATTATTACTTTTAATCGCTTAACTTCTAAAGCAGTTTTAAAAGATGTCGCCAGAGTATTAAATATTCCCTACGGGGAAGCTGATAAAATGGCGAAATTAATTCCTGTGGTGCGGGGGAAACCAACTAAACTCAAGGTGATGGTTTCCGATAAAACTCCAGAACCAGAGTTTAAAGAGAAATATGATAAAGAACCCCATGTCCGCCATTGGCTTGATATGGCGATGCGAATTGAAGGAACTAACAAAACCTTTGGTGTGCATGCGGCGGGTGTGGTAATTTCTGCCGATCCCCTGGATGAAATTGTGCCGCTACAGAAGAATAACGACGGTTCTGTGATTACCCAATATTTCATGGAAGACTTGGAATCACTGGGTTTATTGAAAATGGATTTTCTGGGTTTGCGGAACCTGACGCTGATTCAAAAAACTGTGGATTTGATTCAAGAAACCAGAGGATATCGGGTCGATCCTGATGAAATTCCTCGTGATGAAAGAAAAGCCCAGAGGATATTAGCCAAAGGCGAACATACCAGTTTACCTAAAGATGTCCAAAAAACTTATGAATTATTAGAAGCAGGTGAGTTAGAAGGGATATTTCAATTAGAATCTTCTGGGATGCGTCAAATCGTCCGAGATTTGAAACCTTCTAATATAGAAGATATTTCTTCAATTTTGGCACTTTATCGACCTGGCCCATTAGATGCGGGGCTAATCCCTAAATTTATTAACCGCAAACATGGGCGAGAAAATATTGATTATCAACACCAAATTCTAGAACCAATATTAGACGAAACCTATGGAATTATGGTCTATCAAGAGCAAATCATGAAAATTGCTCAAGATATGGCGGGATATTCTTTAGGACAAGCTGACTTGCTGCGTCGGGCGATGGGTAAAAAGAAAGTTTCTGAGATGCAAAAGCAGCGAGAAAAGTTCGTGGATGGCGCGGCGAAAAATGGCGTTCAGAAAAAGGTTGCGGATGAATTATTTGAGCAAATGTTGAAGTTTGCTGAATATTGTTTAAGCTATGACACGGAAATATTGACAGTAGAATATGGATTAATGCCGATTGGGAAAATTGTCGAAAAAGGTATTGAATGTAGTGTTTATAGTGTTGATAATAATGGGAATATTTACACGCAACCTGTGGCACAGTGGCACGATCGCGGAGAACAAGAGGTATTTGAGTATTGTTTGGAAGATGGTTCAATAATTCGGGCAACAAAAGATCATAAATTTATGACTGTTGATGGTCAAATGTTGCCAATTGATGAAATATTTGAACACGAATTAGATTTGATGCGGGTTGAGGGTTTGCCGAATTGAGAGGAGGGGTATTCAGAGGGAATAGAATTCCCTGTCTAATAGTGCAAGTCCTCTAGAAGAGGACTAGAAAAAACTTGGTTTAATTGTTCACTAGTTTTACATAGTCGTCTTCAGACGACTTTAGCTTTCAGACAGGGAATTTCATTCCCTGGCTGCTCTTTGAGAGTCGCTTTGTAAACAATTTATCCTACCATCCCGCTAACCAAATTCATTCGTTTACCAACCAGACCGCCAGCCAGGGAATAGAATTCCCTGTCTAATAGTGCAAGTCCTCTAGAAGAGGACTAGAAAAAACTTGGTTTAATTGTTCACTAGTTTTACATAGTCGTCTTCAGACGACTTTAGCTTTCAGACAGGGAATTTCATTCCCTGGCTTCTGGCTGGCTTTGTAAACTGGCTTCTGGCTGGCTTTGTAAACTGGCTTCTGGCTGGCTTCGTAAACTGGCTTCTGGCTGGCTTCGTAAACTGGCTGATTCTTGATTGGCTGACTGGCTGACGGACACTGCTAATATGATAATTTTTTCCAGCAATATGGGAAACATAAATCTATGTAAATAAATATAAAATTTAAAAAATATTATGTCTCTGTGGCGACTTTATTATCATATTGTTTGGGCGACAAAAGAACGCCAACCTCTAATTACCTCTGATAAAGAAACTGAGCTTTATAATTACATCATTAATAAATCCAATAGTTTAAATTGTAGACTCCATGCCATTGGAGGTATTGAAGACCACATACATTTAGTAGTATCTATCCCGCCAACAATAGCGATCGCAGAGTTTGTAAAAAAAATTAAAGGAAGTAGTTCTCACCATTTCAACCACAATATTTGCCCGACATCAGAAAAATTTGCTTGGCAAGAAGGATATGGTATATTCTCTTTGGGCAGTAAGCAAGTTGAGCAAGCTGTTATATATGTTCAAAATCAAAAAATACATCATCTTGAAGGCACAGTAAATTCCCATTTAGAAAAAGCAGGTGCATAACCAAGAAAAAGAAACTGCTAATGTCTATGAGCAACTCAAAGCTGATTTATTTAATCGATTTGCACCAAGAGAAAAAAGCAAGCGGAGAAAACTAAAATAACTGATTTAGGTTTTGGTGAAGTAGAGAGCGTCATTTTGAATTTTGAATTGTTAATTGTGGTTTTCCCCAAAGTATGCTCTCATGTTTGTAAATAGCAATTCCCGGTTTGGCTCCTTTGGGTTTGTAGACGTGTTTTAGCTGAGTGTAAACTACTGGTACTTGCTCACTCTGACGGGCGCGACTGTAGTAGGCGGCAAGATTAGCTACAAATTGCAAATCAGCCTCTTCTGCAACAGCACCCGGTTCTAGACGCAGTAAGACATGACTCCCTGGAATTTCTTGAGCGTGGAACCATAAGTCATAATCCCCCGCTACACGGAAGGTTAATTGGTCATTCTGGCGATTATTACGACCGATTAATACTTCAAAACCACTGGGAGTAAGGTAACGATGAAAGTTGGTGCTGGGGGGGTCGTTGGCGCTGCTCTTGCGATATCCTGGATCTTCTAAATACTTTTGCCCAATCAACTCTTCGCGGATTTCTTCTAAAGCTCGCAAATCTTCTGCTGTTTGGTAGGTGTCTATCTGAACGATCGCAGCTTCTACTTGTTCTAAATACTCAATTTCTGTCTGCACTTCTAATAATAGCGGTTCGACGGCAGCACGAGCGCGTTTGAGCTTTTGGTGCTGTTTGTAAAGACTTTGGGCATTTTGGACGGCATTTTTATCTGGCTGGAGTGCGATCGCAATTGGCAAATTTGTCTCAAAATCTGCAAGGATAATTTCTTTCATCCCCGGTTCCCAGTTTTGCAAATGAGCCATCAATAAATCAGCTTTTTGCCGATACTCATCGGCTTGATCTGATTGCTGCAAGCGTGTCTTAAAGGTTTGAGCTTTATTCCGTAATTTCGCCAGAATATTATTTAATTTCTGACTCAACTGATGGCGCAATTGCGAAAATAACTGTTGATCGATCTGGTTACTGTAGTAGCGGTTGAGTAACTCCTGAATATTTTTGACCTTTTCAACTACACCCCAACCCATGACGGTGTAACCATCTTTTGTCCAAGCGGGTTGAAATGTGTTGGAATCTAAGGCTTGCAGCCATTCTTGCCAACGCTCAAACAACCGTCGCCAGTCGTCGGGGTTGAGAGTATCGGTAGATGTTTCTGGTGCGATATTTGCTTCTAGCAGCATTAACTCTAGCAATGCGGCACTCAAGCCACTATAACTTTTGAGTAATTGCCGTTTAATTGCTCCTGGTACTAAACTTATCCGTTCTTGCCAACGTTCTTGAGATTCGCTCAAACTGGGGACAGTTCCAGTTAGTTTTGGTGGCGTTTCATAAGGTTGTCCGGTTTGGATGGGACGGACACTAGATTGTTGCTGACTGACTTGATGGGCGGCGGTGATAATTATATTGTTAGCGTCGGTGAGAATGACGTTGCTATATTTGCCCATGATTTCTGCATAGACATGATATAGGGCGCTTTCTCCCGGACGACGGGCAAATTGCAAATCAATCACCCGCTCCCAAGGTGCGATCGCTTCAATCGCTACCAGTGCTAAACCACCCAATTGATGTATTAATTGTTGGCTAAATGTAAACGTATCTGGCGATCGCGGTGGTGGATCTCCAATACAAATATGTGCAGCTTGGGGATGCCAAGAAACCTGTAGCCAATCTCGCTGTTCTAGAGTGCGTAATGCCATTGCAATCGTGTAGCGATCGCGCTGGTAAACCTGTTCTAAGCGTGATGGTAGCCAGTTAGCGCGGATTTCGCTACAAGCAGCTGTGAGAGTGGTAAAGTCAACTGGTTGCAAAGCGATTAGTTTTTAATATTCAAATGGTAGCGATCGCCATAGCTTTATTTTTGTTTAGTTAAAGCATGACAGACCTCAACTATCATAGCGGTTACTTGGTTTGGCGATCGCGGCGAATAAAAAAACACAGAAATTATCATCAGATAAGCTTCTGCGTTTAAGTGATAAGTTAGTTTTTTATCCAGTTTGTTCTTGGTGTTGAGTTTTCCAAGCTCTGACGATGCCTACGGTGGGCTTCTCTACGAGAGGCTACGCCAACGCCTACGCTGCCAAAGTTGAATCAGAATTCAGGAGTCAGAATTACTCTCGTGGGAGACTTAAACCCGTTTATTCAGACGCGATGTTCTCTACAAGTCTGACAGAATTCAATTCTGTAGCTCACTTCGACTACGCTCAGTTACCACCTGACTCCTGAATTCTGTTTTGTTAAACCCAAAATATTATCTGAGTTACTCACTCACCATTATCTGTTATGCAAAAGCATTATTTAGCAATCAAAACTGCCTTTTTCGCAGTTGATTGTACTAGTTCTGTGGTTGACTGCACTAGTTCTTGTGCTGTTGATTGCACTAGTTCGGCGGTTGACTGCACTAGTTCTTTTGTTGTTGATGCTAATGGTTGTGGCTGCAACAGTTGGGTGTAAAGTCCACTCAGTTGATTTGCTACACCATCCCAGCTAAATTTATTTTCGACGCGCACTCTTCCAGCTTTACCCAATTCATCTCGCCATTCTGGATTTAAGAGAATTCGGTCAATAGCAGAGGCAAAGGCATCTACATCTTGCACTGGAGCTAATAAACCAGTTTCTTCATTAACTACAGTAAACTGAAGTCCGCCGACATCACTTGCTACGACTGGTGTACCGCTTGCCATCGCTTCGATCGCTACTAGTCCAAAGGGTTCGTAGTGACTGGGAACAACGCAAACATCGGCAGCTGCGTAATAGGTTGGTAAAATATCTTGACTCAGACGACCTGCAAAGATGGTAAAGTCGTTCATCCCCAATTCGTTAACGATTTGCTCAATGCGATCGCGCTCAATCCCGTCGCTATTACCTGGAGTACTACCACCACCAATTATTAGCTGGAGATTGTTGGAATCGCGTAGCCCAGATTCGTTTACTGCGCGCACCAAGGTTTCTATACCTTTGCGTTGGTCAAAACGTCCTACATATAATACGACTTTGGCTTCTTTGTCAATTCCTAATTCTGCCCTGGCTGCTTCTCGTGCAATTGAACCAAATCGCTGAATATCTGTACCGCAGGGAATGATGTCGATATTGCCTTTTGTGGAAACTAGCGATCGCATGTGTTCCTGTTCTTGCGGACTTGTCGCCACAATTCGCTCTGCATTTTCCAACACCTGTTTTTCCACTGCTAATCGCTGACTTGCAATCAGAGGAATATCTTCTATCGTGTTGTACTTGACTGCTCCTAATGAGTGGTAGGTGTGAACCTGTTTACTATTTTGGATTTTCTTTAACTCCATCCCCACCCAACTAGAGAGCCAATAGTTAGTGTGAACTAACTCGTATGTAAGATCATTTTTTACTTGAAATTTAAGAACATTATCCACAAATTCTGGCAGATATTCAAAAATCTCATCTCGCGGCACAAACTCAAGGGGGCCAGCTTTTAAACGAATAGTTCGACAATTTTCGCTATGTTGAACAATCGAGTCTTGCTCCAGACTCACTTTGCGGGTAAACATATCAACTTGCCATCCTAGTTGCGCTAGTGCTTCACCCACATGGCGCACATAAACATTTTGTCCCCCAGCTTCTTCTTTCCCTATTTCAATCGCTGGGTCTCCGTGGACGGAAATCAAGGCGATACGTTTTTCGGTGGTAGAGTTCATAGTTTGTGTGTTGCTGATTTTAACAAAGTTTTAGGCTGTTCCAAGCTCGTGTATAGCACACTTGCTTGGATTGTTTAGGAACTTTAATTAATATTGATTTTAATTTACTATATCTAATTTTTATTTACATCCTCTGTCAGAAGTATACTTTTAGATTAAATACAAAATATTTAGTTTCTCTAGATATAGGAAATTGTTATATCCGTATCTCATACTTTTGATAGATATATATAATTAACACCTTAGCCTTGATAAGGTTCCGGTTAGGGTGGGGTAAAACCTTGGTTAATCTAGCTATTTCAGACTTGTGTATACACCGTAGGAATCGAAGAGGGGCGGTTTGCCTAATGAAATCAGGCAGAGATTTTTAGACGATTAGGGGGCTAATCAGGAATTTTGCGAAGATTGAGAGTTAATCAACAGAAAGTAGTATACTTTTCTGGGTTGCCTAAAGCTATCAAAAAGTTTCGTTTAAAAACAAAAAATTTTGGGGTTGCTCTAAATGCTAAGTCCTGTAGTCACAGTCAGTATATTTCAAAAACAACCCGATCCTAAAGTATTTTCAGCAGGTCAAGTCATCTTTGAACAAGGACAGTCTGGTGATGAAATGTATGGCATTCTCGAAGGAGAGGTAGATATATTAGTCAATGGTAAGACTGTAGAAACCATTGCAACAGGCGAAGTTTTTGGTTCTGGGGTACTTGTAGGAGTAAAAAGTAGAACTTACGCAGCTATTGCCAAGGTGGATACCAAACTCGGTTTCCTTGATGAAAGAGAGTTTCTCTTTGCCGTTCAGGAAACACCCGTGTTTGCCCTACAGGTGATGAAAAGTTACTCAGAGCGTCTGAGTCGCTTGCAACGTCTGGTCTAAAGTAATTCCAAAAAAATAAATTCTCCAATACTTAGTATTTAGTAGGGTGCGTGACTTCGGCGTAATACACCCTACTAAAAAGTTGGAGATTTTTTAATGGAGTATTTTATTCATCCGCTTTTTCGTAGTCAAAGATATATATATAATTTAATTTACCAAAGGTAGCAATGGCGCGTAAACGCTTGATTATCGAGATGGGGATGGGAATAGATCAGCATGGACAAGAACCAACAGTAGCAGCATCTAGGGCAGTACGAAATGCGATCGCTCATAATGCCTTACCTGGTGTTTGGGAAGTTGCAGGTTTAAGTCATCCCAATGAAATGATTATAGAGGTTCAGGTAGCAGTACCATACCCCGAACAAGTTAGAGAAGAAGAGGTACTCGCTGTACTACCATTTGGTCGAAAAACTCTTACCGTAGAATCTGGGGGGATGATAGTTCAAGGGCGGGCGATTCCCGAACTCAATGATAAAAATGACGAAATGTTGATTGCGATCGCAGCTGTTACAGTTCTAATCGAAGATGAGTAGCTGAGGAAATACGTCTATTATAGACAAATCACTAAATTGAAAGTTATGAAGTAAATGGCGCGATCGTTGAAAATTAAGCAACATAATCGCTAAAGTAAAAATATTGGGATAAAAATCTCTGGCAGTAAGTTCAATAGACCACTAATCTTTACCACTGCGGCGATCATGTCTCAAGAACATAATGAATCACTCCAAATTCAGGAGATCACCAAACTCAAACCGAAACACTTTGCTGATTTAGTCAGATCGGCACAATTGGTTTTCGACCCCACAGCTGGAGTTTCGGGAAGAAATATCACAGTTGACTGGGAACAATTTGGAATTCCCGTTGATGTGGCGGACAATCTCAAATCACTCGGTCAGCATTACCAGTATGCATCTCCTCACGTCCCGGTTGAAGACGTTTGGAGTAAATTAACACCAGAAACCCGTATTTGGTTCGTTGAAAATAAAGATCGGTTGTGGCAGCTTGAAGAAGCTTTCCCAGCCCTTGACGAAGATTGAAGAAGGCAGAAGGTTGGAGGTTGGAATTTAGCTAAGGCTTTTATACGAGATCGGAGATTTTGGTGAAGGACTTTAAACCCTTCCTCCCATCTCCTGCTTTCTGCCTCTCTATAGGGATAGTAAAAAACTGCGATCGCTGACAAATAGCAAAAATTAACATTATTATTAGTATTTTATTTTACCAGCAAATATCTTAATTTACAATTGCCTACGAGTAAGGTAATACTCGTGCTGAGTTAGGAGTTAAAAGTTAAAAGTAGAGACGCGATTAATCGCGTTTGTACAAGAGTTAGGAGTTAGGAGTTTTGTTTATCTCCCTCATCTCCCGGTTGGTGAGCGAAGTCGAACCACATCTCCTTCAGTCCCCAATGCCCAATGCCCAATATTTGAGGAGATTTAATGTGTCCAGTCCTAAATTATCATTGTTAATGAAACTAATAATTATTACATTCCTTACTGGTGCTACTAGTTTAGGTATCAGTTTGCTTTTAACCACAAGTGGATTTGAGCATTTGTCGGGAATTATAAAGCCAAAAAGCGACGGTAGTAAAGCTAGTCATCACAAGTTGATGAGTGCAGATGCACAGAATATAAGTCCAGCAACAGACCAGATGAATGAAGTGCCAAAGGCATTTCAGGGAACAATCGTTTATCAAGCAAAACTGAAAGCAAACGAGAAAGTCATCGCCCTAACTTTTGACGATGGCCCCGGCCCCAAAAATACGGCACAGATTTTAGAAATTTTGAAGAAAAATGATATCAAGGCCACATTCTTCATGGTTGGAGAAATGGTGAAATATTTTCCCCAAGTTGCCAAGCAAGTGGCTGTTGATGGTCACGTAATCGGCAACCATACATGGCATCACTGGTATCGTCACATGAACTTAGCAACTGCTGCTAGTGAAATTGATCGCACAGCAGAGATCATTTACCAAACTACTGGAGAAAAAACTAATCTGTTTCGTCCTCCTGGGGGCTTTCTGAATAATGGACTAGTCGAATATGCCAAAAACGAGAAATACGCTGTCATGATGTGGTCTGAAGAGTCAGGAGATGCTGAACGTCATTCGCCTCAAGTTCCAGGACTAGTCAAAAATGTGCTTAAATATGCAAAACCCGGTGCGATCGTATTGATGCACGATGGGGGCGGAAACCGTTCAAAATCTGTCAAAGCTTTACCAGAAATGATCGCAACTTTAAAGGCGCAAGGCTATAGATTTGTGACGATTCCCCAACTACTAGAAATACAAGCCCAAGAAAAAAGTATAATGAAGGCTGAAACACTCCGACAGAGCGTCAACTGACCTTGGTTGATATTGAAGGTGCGGCAAAGCCCCACCAGAGCGATTGTGCCAGTTGCGTAAGTCCTGACCACAAAGATAACTCTGACTTTCCACATTCCGTGAAAAGTCAGAATCCCCAGACAGGATACCGCTTTACGTAAGAGATTGCCGCTTGAGACGCTTTTGGGCATACATTAATTCGTCAGACCTGGCGATTAGTTGTTCTAGTGACATATTGCTTTCTGGTGAGTAACGCTCTATTCCCATACTCATCGAAAGTTTGTAGCTACAGTTTTGCTGTTGATTAAATTTGGCGATATTTGCTTGTACACGCGCTTGGATACTATCAGCGTCTTGAAAGTAGCTAGAGATGAAAACAATAAACTCATCTCCACCCAAGCGGGCGACAATATCCGAGTTGCGAAAAGTTTGCTTAAGTAATCTACCTGCATTAATAATCAAGGCATCTCCCATGTCATGGCCAAGGGTGTCGTTAACCTGTTTTAGCCCATCTAAATCAATGAACATAACCCAGCAAGACACTTTCATGCGGTGAGCAATTTTCAATTGCTGTGCAGCCATCAGCAAAAAAGCACGTCGGTTATGCAAACCTGTTAGTTCATCGGTTAACGATAACTGCCTTCCTTCTATCTCTGCTTGTTTGCGGTTGCGAACTTCCTGAATAAGTTCCATTTGAGCGATCGCCTGACGACTTAGGCGGCGCAGTGCATCTAACTGCTGGTAACTTAGGTGATGAGTAACGCTATCCATAACACACAATGTCCCAATTGCCAGACCATCAGGTGTAATTAGAGGGATACCAGCATAAAAACGAATTTTGAGATTACCCCTGACGAAGGGATTGTTATTAAAGCGATCGTCTTTGATGGCGTTGGGAACCACTAATATATCCTCTGGTTGAAGAATAGTATGGGAGCAAAAAGAGCAATTTCTGGGTGTTTCGCTACTTTTTAGTCCAACCTTAGATTTAAACCATTGGCGATCGCTATCAATTAAGCTAATTACAGCAATTGGAGTCTTACAAATGTAGGCAGCAAGAGCAGTTAGGTCATCAAATGCTTGTTCGGCTAGGGTATCCAGAATATTGTAGTCTGCCAGCGCTTTGAGCCTTTCTGTTTCATTGTCAGGTAGAAGAACAGCTTGAGTTTTCACAGATGAGTGTCTAAGCCTTAGCCAGGAAAGTCTGGGACGCTGGAAATTTTGCAACACCCGCAGCATTATGTCTCCAGCAACAAATATGTGTGACATAAACATCTCTGCAAGTAAAATCAATATTCGGTTGATTATACAGAAATATTGTATTACATGATGTTTTTCATGTTTTTGGCTTGCTCTGTTGTTCATGTCACCCTAACTTTCCCTGTGCAAATTCCCTAAGTATCTAGATACTTACAAGGTCTTTTGCCCAAAGCCAGCTTGAAAAATACCAAGATCAGCTAAATTTTATCAAAACTTATTATATTGTTAGAATTCTTCATTATGAGTTAAGTAGGTGGGCGTAAATAATTGAAAAATGGGTGAATTAAACTTGTCTAACCCACCCAATACAACGAAACAGTAGAGAAATTAGCCATTAAAAACGCGACTGCGCCATTTATTCAATCGGGCTTCCCCAATTGTCGCAGACCGCCGGGAATCGGCAATTTGCTCTTGCAAAGCTGCAATTTGTTTTTCTTGTGCGTCAGCTTGCTGTTGCAAAGATGTGTACTCGCCTATGCTGGTCGAGGAACTGGAAGACTGCCAAGTACTACTAAATTTTGTTGTCCCGATGTTGGCAAATGGTCGTAAGTCTGCTAGTTGTTGTTGCAAAGTTGCAATCTGGCTTTCTTGCTCTTGGATCTTTTTGTGCAAGCTTTGCTCGGCTGCTGTAGCAGTTGCAATAAAGGTGTTAACTGGAGTAGCAGTTTCTGGCTTGGGCTTGAATATTTCAGCCAGCAATGCACTAATATCTGTGAGTTTCTGTCTACCATAAGGAGCATTGGTAATTAGCGATCGCACTAGTTGAGGCTCATTATTCGTTGCTAAGTTCTTATCACTGCTAGAGTTACTCCGCACCAACTGTAACATATTGGTAAATTCCAATATCTTTTTGCCCCTTTGAGTTTTATAACCCCGATAATATGGTACTATATTCTCGCCAAAGGCATCTAGATACTCGTCACTATCAAGATAAGAATCAATATCTGCCTCAAAACCCTCTTCATCTAGAATGCTGCTATGATGTTTAGTCTCAGAGTAATCATCGGGAGCGCGACCCAGCAGGTGCTTAAAGTTCAGTTCAATTGCTCGGTAGCGGTAAACGTTATCAAAAAATCTGGAGCGATACAACTCTGATTTGGCAACTTGACGCACAAACTCACGGACATCGATTATACCTTGGTTGAGTTGGGATTCTGGAACTATGAGCCGCTCACTTTCCATGATGTAGGCATTACCCAACACTTGCCGATAAATTGCCCTAATTACAATTTCAATGTCATCAACTGAAGCAGTAGTCCACAGTTCAATGGGTTCTGTTTGGGGAAATGCTTGATATTGCCGTCTTCTGGTTTCTTCGTCTAGGAATATCTGCATAGTTGGGTTAGTGTGGGTAAGAGTGACTAATTTGTCAAGTAAAAATAAAATTTCTGTAGTAGGGTGGCAATACTAAATAGCAAAGCCATAACCATTAGTGTCAACTTAAGGTTAAAGCCAGTCTAGAAAAAGCTTTTAGCAGATTATCTCGTTCCCAGTCTCCGACTGGGAATGCCCCTCATTGAGGCTCCGCCTCCCGAACTGGCGAGCATTTCCAGCCAGAGGCTGAAAACGATATTTTAAAAGGGTTTTGGCTTAAGCTGACACTAATGAGCCATAACATACCCCTACTTAATATTTATTAATTACTGATTATTAATATTAACTTATCAACTTTTGGGGAGTTTTTTAGTTACATTTTCTAACAAACTTAGACGGCTAACTATTAATAACTAACAGCTAATCATGAGTAAAAATTAGCAATTAGACATTAACAATTAGCCGTCAACCCCCTTGGGGAGTATTTAAAATTCAAAACTTAATTTTGAATTGAAGTGTAAACACCTGTCAGAAGAATTTCTACAGGATAGTAACTCTCAAGCACGCTCATCAAATCTAGTGTAGAAACCACCGTATTTTATCCAGTATTGTTTCAAAGTATGATGAGGTGTATGTAAACTAGCTTTTGCCTGATATAAGATTACTTGACGATGATCGCCCATCCAAATTTTATTAACTGGGTCAACGGATATTACTGTCCCTCCTAAAGAAGCAACGCATTCAGAGAATCTCTCAATGGTTGTATATTCTAATGTCTCGAACATAAAAAAATTACCCGAACAGATCAGATGGCGGCTGCGAATCCAGCAGCGCATCTTTTTTTCAGCCAGTGGAGGCAACATTTTGGTTTTAACAGATTCAAGCTGAATCAACATAATGCGCTCACCGCATATAATTCATCAGCAAAACTTTGTCGTTTTTCAAATTGTAATGGGCCAGCAGCAGATCCCCATATTTGCTTATGGGTTTCAATATCCATACCTTTATCTAGACTTATCCAAGTATGCTCGGTTATTTCTACTTCGCTGATAAGATATGTCTGGCATCCATTGCGTTTAATCAAACATTGATTACCCGGTTCTACACTACCTAGAAACATATCACCTTCTCGTTGGAAAACCATTGAACAGTGATAACGCCGTTCGATGCTTTCTGGGGTGATGGTTTTGAGGATATCTAGTTCACGAGCTGCACCGGCATAAAGCATCTGGTCTTTCAAGCTATAATTTTCGATGTAAATGCGATCGCCGCAATCAACTAGTCGATGTACTCCTTGACGATAGGGTGTCCATAAATCGTGGTCATAAGCTTGTTCAGAATAGAAACCGATGCCAGAAAAAAATTCAGTCGGTAAAGGACGAAAATAAATGTGAATGTGGGCGTAAAGTTGCGGATTTGCAAAAGATTGCTTGTAATTGCTAAAATCTCCTGCCATCCAACAGGCTAAGGTGAGCAAATCGCTAGCGTTGGTGCTAGATTCGCTGGGCGCTATCGTCACGTCGCTTCGCTCCAAATTCAAAATTCAAAATTCACACATTACAATCCCCATAAATAAATTTACGAGCTTGTATCCTTTTTATGTTTTAACCTAATATTGCTAACTGGCTGAACTTGACAAAGAGCGAATTTCTGAAGAAAAAGAAGCTGTTGTCACACCTTTACCATCACTGGTTTTAATCATCGCTACCCGAAATCGGAGATTTGGGTTAGCAAACCAAATTCGTTCCTCAGCAGCAGCGAGTTCATACTCTGTTAGCAGGGTAAAAATACCGTCGTCACTTAGATGATATTTAGCCACTGCTGGGATTGTTTCAGCGTACCCCTTATCCCGCAGGAGTTTTCCTCTAGAAGGATTTTCGACATCGGGAATTGGTACTAGCACAGTACTACCAGAGATTGGTTTATCGTCCCAGTCTGACTCACCTTCCCAAGTCATCCGAAAAGGGTGAGTGATACTGGTGGGTTCAGTGTTATACAATTGACAGATTGCTACCACTGCTGGATCGTTGGTGGATAGAGACTGAATGTCAATGTTAGACAATACTTCTTCAAAATGGGCGAATGCTAAATGATGAGCGCTACGCTGCGATCGCCATCGTCCAATTGAAAGTTCAAAAAATTCAGTAATTTCCATTAGAAAAGTGATCTTAAAAAAGTAGCTTAAAATCCAAGAGCTATCTTGGCAAAAAAGAAAGTTATTCTCCTAGTCTATATATTAGCCTCCTTGATCACAAGAGACACGATTAATCGCGTCTCTACAAGAGTTTGGAGTTTTCTTTTGTCCCCCAGTCCCCAGCCTCCTAATTAGACAAATTTAGGCAACTTCAGTGATACTGATAATTTTGCCGCCTGTGCGATGAATGTTTTGCACTTGTCCAGACAGTTGGCTGTAGTTAACTACATATTCCAGGTTCCCCAAACGAGTACGGAGATTACCTGCACCTTTGACAGCTTTAATCAAGAAGCGTTTATCGGTGCTGTTTACACTAGAACCAGCCACAGGAGCCTTGATGGATGTGGGTAAATTGGAACCGATATCGCCGATCAGTTTGGCTTTGCGATCGCTATCACTGCTAGCGACTCCTCTCACTAAGCTAAAGGTGCGGTTAAAGGTAACGTTCTTAATTCCGATTTGGGAGCTGGTGCTGCGAACATAAGGAACAATATTCTCGCCAAAATTCTGCTGATATTCGTTGCTATCGATATAGGATTCGATCTCAGCATCATAGCCCTGTTCGTTGTAGATGCGGACGTGTTCGGCAATTTCTGCTTGATCGGCAGGAGGACGACCTAGCAGGTGTTTGAAGTTCAGTTCAATGAACCTATACTGAGAAGAAGAGTTGAAAAACAGGGATTGATAAAGTTCTGATTTAGCAACGGTATTGACGAATTCGCGGACGCTGATTTTGCGATCGCGCAATTGCGATTCAGCAGTGGCTAGTCGCTCACTTTCCAATAAATGAGCATTACCCAAAACCTGTTTGTAAACTGCCCGAATTAGTGTTTGTAATTCACTTTCGCTGCTGTTAGGACGCAGTTCAACATTAGGTGAATCAATAGCCCAAAGTGACATTGAGGTATCTCCTAAAAAACGCTAATTAAATTTCCGAGCATTCAACCCCTTATAGAGGTTGAATTTCTCATCAGTTGTCAGTTATTTTTGCTACTGACTAGCTTTTGTAAAACTTTAGTTTGTGAAAGTGTGTTAAATGTCTTCGTATATCACAACTGATGGCGGAAATTGCTTTGGCTAACTTTTGAGCGATCGGGATTTACGCAAACAATAACCGAGATTCTTTTCAGGTAAGGCAATGTATGTAAATGCATACTCTTATGGATAAGCAAACTATGCATTGCTTCTTGCACAGAAGATAATTACCACAAGATATTGCCCCTGAGCGCGTGTAGTTTTGCGTAAGTCCTAGAACGCTCAACACTGGGGATTTAAAGACTAGAGACTGAGTAAAGCAGAAATTATTTCTCGATCCCTAATCTCTCATCCCCAATTTCTATTCTTTAGTTGACAGGGGTAATACTGGCGATCGCACCGCCCTGTTGGTGAATTCGCTGATATTCTTGTGAAAGCTTATTGTATGGCACGAAAAAGACTTGGTTACTGCGGCGAAATTTGGAAATGTTATTTACCACATTTGCTTTGTAGCCAGTGACTTCAATTCGGTATACCTTACCATCATCACCAGAACCCACACCTTGACGAGTCCTCGGAGTAGATGTTGGATTGCGGAATGCAGCCCCCTTGCTGGCAGGTGAAACCACAGGAGTAGGCGTGCTTTGAATTAGCAGACTGTTTAATTTTGGTTGTTTGCCAGCTAAGTCACCTTTTAGGCTACTGCTAGAGGAACCACGTACTAGTTGGAATAAATGGGTAAACTGAACCAAACTCTGGATAGCTTCGGTTTTGTAGCCTCGAATATAAGGCACAATGTTTTCCCCAAAAATTTCTTGGTATTCGTCGCTATCCAGATAAGAATCAATCTCACCCTCAAAGCCCTTCGTATCCAAAGTAGTGCTGTGTGTACGCGCTTCTTCTAGATCCAATGGCGCACGACCAAGGAAATGTCTGAAATTTAATTCAATCGCCCGATAGCGAGGGGCGCTATCAAAAAACCGCGAACGGTAAAGTTCCGACTTCCCGACTTGACGCACAAACCCGCGAACGCTAATTTCACCCCGTTTGAGTTGGGATTCAGCAACAGAAAGCCGTTCACTCTCCATTACATAAGCGTTGCCTAGAACTTGTTTGTAGACAGTTCTAATTACGGTTTCAACTTCCTCATTAGAGCGACTTGGCCACAGATCAATGGGATCGGTGTCTTCAAACAGAGCGACCCCTAATCGTGATGCTGGTCCAAAAGCCATTCAAACTATCCCCCAGTTAACAACTAAATTTTATGAGAAGGATATTCAACAGATGTTAAAAAACTTTACATCATGGTGACAAAGGAGAGGACATAGAGACTTTAAATCCTTAATAGTCGTGATGATTTTAAGTTTTTGCATCATTTGTCCTTACATATTCTGATACGATGCCGAAACCATATTTATTAATATTTATTAAGTTAAATAATAGTTTAAAAAAGTTTTAGATTTTTTTTAGTATTTGATTTGCGATTGGGATATGGGTAATGGTATTACCCCATTCCCTTGAGCCAGAGTATTAATCGTGCTGATTCACCCAAGCCGATCTCTATAAGTGGGCATGAATAAATCCAACTATATTACGCAATCTAAAATTTATTAAGATTGTCTATTTGTAAAAGCTTCAGCCCTGACTAAGTAGGTAGACATAATTAAATATAAAATAAACTCCTAGTTTGTAGTGAGCGATTTATCGCTCAGAGCAAGGATTATCAGGACTAAAGTCCTTACTACAAACTTTAAATTTATTTATGCCTAGATACTTAGCAACCTTTAATTACTCATGCCCACTTAAGTTATCGAATTTGGAAAGTAGCCAGTTGGCTGATTAAATGATCAAAATAAGGAGCAAGAATTTGCTGCCGATCGCTTTGGCAGCGTTTCAAACTAGCAGCCTTGATGCTTTTTAAGCCTAAAACCATTGCATCCAATGGAACTTGTAATTCCTGATAGAGCAAATTCATATAGTGCAGTCCTGTGGGATTTGTATATTGAGTGTGTCCTCCTGCGATGCCATAAGTAATACATCGGAGAAAATGCCAAAAATCTCGCCAGCAAGCTTGGGCGCGTTCAGGTGGATAAAGACCGCCTCCAGGCTGGATAATTTCGGGATAAGTTGCTAAAACTTGTTCCCTAGCTTCATCAACGATTTCGGCTGCGCGATCGCGTAACAATTGAGCAACAGGAATCAACTCAGAATTATCGGGTGACAAGGTTGCAATCTGCAATAAATCTTCATCATTCAGGTAACGAAAAGCATCATCCGCAGCTTGAAATATTTCAATTGCTGCTTTTGGATGGGACTGTTCCCACTCAGCAAAGCTGACAATTCTAGCTTTAGCGATTAATTCTTTAACGGTTTCGCTTAATTGAGTCATTGATTTAGGGTATGGGGAATGGCGAATGGGGCATTGGGGTTGGGGGCAGGGGACAAGGAGAATAACTCATGTCCAATGCCCAAAGATTAGATTCAATCTTCTTAGAATGCGATCGCCATTTGGTGACATCTGTAAAATAAAGTAAAGAATAGCTGTACCAAATGCACTTATGGAAATCTATAAAATCCAAGCTGAACTGAAGAATCCAGATTTTCAATATCGTCTAAAGGCGATCGCTGCCCTCGATAGTTATGAATCAGAAGTTGCAGTTCCTCTCTTAACAAGTAAACTTCATGACTCAGAATTTTTGGTGCGTTCTTTTGTGGCCAGGGGTTTGGGTAATCAACAATCAGCAGAATCTTTTGCGGCTTTGATGCAAATTATGAAATTTGATGATACTCCCAACGTGCGCGCTGAGGCGGCAAATTCTTTATCGCTATTTGGGAGAGTTGCAGTTTCCCATCTAGTTTTGGCATATTATCAGGATGACCATTGGTTGGTGCGCCGGAGTATTTTGGCTGCGATCGCCGAAATGGATTGCCCTGAAGAACTATTTGATATATGCGTTCAGGGTTTAAAAGATGAAGATTTCACAGTTCAGGAATCCTCTGTTGATGCACTCGGCTTACTAGCTAATTCTAGTCAAAGTGCTACGGCATTATCCCAAATACTAACGTTGGTGAATGATGAATCTTGGCGGATGCGGGTGCGAGTTAGTTATGCCCTCAAACGATTTGAAGATCCAGAAGCTAAAGCAGCCTTGAATCAACTCAGACAGGATGAAGATCACCGAGTTGTTGGAGCTGCTTTAGAAGACCTGTTGCCACAATAGCGGCGTGGGTTTGTCCGCCATCAGTATTGTGATAAAACTTATCATATAAATAGTTAATATTTCATTTTACCTTAAATTTGACCAAAATATCCGGTTAATCTGCCAAAATCTTGAAGAAAAGATCAACTTTTTCGAGAATAGGAGGCATTTGTGACTGATATCCAAACTGGTCAAATGACTTGGCGACTACCAGGTTCCTCAGAATGTGCCTTACATTTGCGGCATAATGCTTCGGAACCTTGGCGATCGTATAAAGAATTTCCACAATATGTTCTACCCGATCCGCCCGGTTTTTCCGAAGGATACGCGACATTTTTAGCGCTTCTAAAAAAGAACTGGCAGTCATTATGAAAAGTGACGAGTGCCTATAAATTACTTTTTAATTCCTACTCACAACTCAGCACGGGCTAAACGCCCCGCTACCGCTAACGTTACTCAGCACTGTATTGGTCAAGCACTCAAACTTTCACGAGTTGTTGTGCGGGTATAGGCGTTCCAAACGTCGAGTTCTGAATATGGACGACTGGAAAGCATGGCTTTAGTTGCTTCCGTGAGTCCTTGGGCAAGAGAAAAATCTGCCCCAGCAATACTTAGAAGATGCTCCATCTCTGCATCACTAAGGTCAGTTGCTCGCAGGTCTGTATCCCGCAAATCGGCTCCAGTCAATCGAGCATTTCGCAAGCAAGCCCCTGTCAAGTAAGCTTTTGTCAAATCAGCACCACTCAAAGAAGCACCTTGCAAATTGGCTCCTGTCAAGTCAGCGCCACTCAGATAGGCTCCACGCAGATTAGCACCTTGTAAATCTGCATTTCGTAAAGAAGCTGTATTGAGAAAAGCACCATTGAGATTAGCACCCGGCCCTACCGCTCCAGAAGCTTTGTAGTTATACTCTTCAGGCCATTTCGTTTGTGAATCATAACGCGCTACTTGGAGTTTGGCTCCTTGCAAATTTGCGCCACTGAGATTTGCTTGTTGGAGATCGGCACGGTTTAAATAGGCTCCCTGCAAATCAGCCCCACTCAAATCGGCTCCTCGCAGATTAGCGCCTCGTAAATCAGCCCCACTCAAATCGACATTGCTCAAGACCACCTCACTGAGATCGGCTCCTAATAGCTTGGCTTTACTCAAGTTAGCTTGTCGGAAATCGACTTCCTTTAGATTGAATTGGTACAAATCTACCGAATCCACAGGGATTCCAGCTTTGAGGGCTGTTAAGATTTCTGGAGTTGGACTGGGGCGTTCGGCAAAGCCGTTGCCGTAGGCATCGCTTGTAATAAGTTGAATTTCACTATTTGTCATCAGCTGATTAAAATATCACTTTTGGAGTTATTCTACACTTTAGCTAAATTAGAACTTCATCTCATCACTCAGTATTAATAACGCCAAAATTTGATAAAAGAGGTTTCAAAACAGATGCATATAATACCGCCTTTGACAATGATCGACTTCTTCCGTAAGAGTGAAGGAACATGGTTTACAGAACGCTCCGTTCATCATTTTGACTCGGCGGCGGATGAGTCGGGTGAGTCAAATTTGATTATAAAAGTCATGGAAAATAACGATCCGAAAGTCCAAGAAGTTTGTAAAGCCCAAGGGATAGATCCTAGTAAAGCAACAGGCGGTGCTAGCTTTGCATGGCAAGCTAATCTAGATACCAGGCTACCAAATACCGATAATGCTGCGATTTTGGTGGATGTTCCCGACGAAACCAGGCGTTCTGGAAAACTGATCCGCAACCAAGGCTATGTTGAGAGTATTCCAGTTGTGAGCCGATATCGGTTTGCTGATGATGGAGTGCTGACGATTGATACTGACTATGACAACAATCAAGGTCAGGAACGCTGTTGGTTTGTTACCGATGATTTTCGTGTCAGAGTCAGTACAGTCCGAATGATGAACGGAATCAACTTGATGACTTATTGTTCCGAGCGTCGCTGTGTTTCGCAAGAAGTCTTGGAGCAAATGATCGCTCGTAATCGTGCTACGCGTTAGTGGGGACTGGGGACTGGGGGGATGAGGGAGATGAGGGAGACAAGGGAGACAAGGGAGATAAACAAAACTCCTAACTCCTAACTCCTAACGCCCTATTAAGGAATGTTGCTTTGTTTCTCATAAATGAGACGTGCATGATCGCCATAACTTATTTTCATGCAAGGGTTAATAAATCATGCTCCATGTATAAGCCTTTCCTGGAATTTTTAGAAAAAGAGCTATTTCAGCGATTTGATTTACAAAGTAGGGTTATTCCCCCTGGTTTGGAATTCAAAGTTAGCGATCGCGGCAGAAACCCAGCAACTATTCGCAGTTGGTGTCACCAATGTCAAGAGTTGCGGAAAATTCGCTATACCTACATTGATGCCGGGGAGAGTGCCCAAATTTTTAACAGCGTGGTTTATCCCAGTCATCACTACGATTTACCTCTGTTAGGAATTGACTTTTTGTCCTTTGGTAAAGTCAAAAATCTGATTGTGCTAGACTTTCAGCCTTTATTTCAGGATGAGGATTATCAAAAAAAATATATATTTCCGCTAAAATCTCTCCATGATAAATACCCGGATTTGGCGCAAAACTTAGAAATGAAGTTTTACGATGCCAATCAGTATTTTTCTAAATACCTATTGTTTGCCAAAACAGATCCTGAAACAGTGTCAACGCGAGTCTTTGCAGCTTTTCAGGATTATTTAAACTTGTATTGGCAAATGTTAGCAGATGCCGAACCGCTCCAAGACCCTGAAGATATCCAGAGGATTGTCAAAGTCCAAAAAGACTATGACCAATATAGTGCAGACCGCGATCCTGCATCTGGTTTGTTTAGCAGTTACTTTGGTCATGAATGGGCAGAGCGTTTCCTCCATGAATTCTTATTTGAAGATGCTGTTCCGTTAGCAGTTGGTGCCGGCAAAAGATGACCGAAGTGACGCTTTATCAACCATTTCTCGATTATGCGATCGCCTATATGCGATCGCGTTTGGATTTACAGCCCTATCCTATCCCCACTGGGTTTGAGTCTAAGAGTGCTGTTGTGGGCAAGGGAAAGAATCAGGAAGAGGTTGTCACCACTAGTTATGCTTTTCAAACTTCAAAATTGCGGCAAATTCGTGCAGCTCATGTACAGGGTGGGAATTCGCTGCAAGTGCTGAATTTTGTGATTTTTCCCCGCCTCAACTACGATTTACCGTTTTTTGGGGCAGATTTGGTGACATTGCCCGGAGGACATCTAATTGCTTTGGATATGCAGCCCCTATTTCGAGACGATCTAGCATATCAGGCGAAATATACTGAACCAATTCTGCCCATTTTCCACGCCCATCAACAACATCTTTCTTGGGGAGGAGATTTCCCAGAAGAAGCACGTCCCTTTTTCTCTCCCGCTTTTCTGTGGACTCGTCCCCAAGAAACGGCTGTAGTAGAAACTCAGGTGTTTGCCGCTTTTAAAGACTATTTAAAAGCTTATCTCGATTTTGTGGAACAGGCCGAAGCTGTAACAGATTCCCAAAATTTAGCAGCCATTGAGCAAGCCCAACTGCGATACCTGCGATATCGGGCTGAAAAAGACCCAGCACGAGGAATGTTTAAACGCTTCTATGGTGCTGAATGGACTGAAGAGTATATCCACGGATTTTTATTTGACCTGGAGAGAAAATTAACAGCTATTAACTAGTGGTCTGTCCCATTAATTTTGCGGGGCTGCTAGATCCCCGACTTCTTGAAGAAGTCGGGGATCTGAACACCACTAACCTCTCAAAACTTTTGGGACAGACTACTAGAGGCTTTTTGACCGCAATCAGTGCTGAGTAACTTGTTACTGAAGACTCAATCCAAGTCACGTTAAACTTAACTGTACTTAAACTAGTTTGTCTTCATAATGGTTTCCACCTTTCCCAATCCCGCTTCTGTTGACCTATCTCGCATCCGACTTTCGATCCGCTCATTGCAACCGCAATTAGTAGAGTGGCGGCGGCGATTGCATCAACAACCAGAGTTGGGTTTTCAAGAAAAACTGACTGCTGAGTTTGTATCACAAAAGCTGCAAGAATGGGCAATTGAACATAAAACTAGTATTGCCCACACTGGCATTGTTGCCACCATCAAAGGTGATAAACTCAGCACTCAGCACTCAGCACTCAGCACTGACAAAGTTTTAGCGATTCGCGCGGATATGGATGCTTTGCCAATCCAAGAACTCAACGAAGTGCCGTATAAATCCCAGTATGATGGAGTGATGCACGCTTGTGGACATGATGGACATACAGCGATCGCTTTAGGTACAGCTTATTATCTCCAGCAGCATCGCCAAGACTTCTCCGGGATCGTGAAAATTATTTTTCAGCCAGCAGAAGAATCACCAGGAGGCGCAAAGCCGATGATTGAAGCTGGAGTTCTGAAAAATCCAGATGTTGACGCGATTATTGGTTTGCACTTGTGGAATAATTTACCTTTGGGAACTGTGGGTGTGCGGGCTGGAGCGTTGATGGCAGCTGTAGAATGCTTTAACTGCACAATTTTGGGCAAAGGTGGACACGGCGCACTACCCCATCAAACTGTTGACTCTGTTGTTGTTGCTGCCCAAATCGTCAATGCTTTGCAAACCATTGTCGCTCGAAATGTTAATCCGATTGATTCAGCAGTAGTGACAGTGGGTGAACTTCACGCTGGAACCAAACGCAATGTGATTGCTGATACCGCGAGAATGAGTGCGACAGTCAGGTATTTTAATCCTAGTTTGAAAGGCTTTTTCAAGGAGCGTGTCGAGCAGATTATTGCTGGAATTTGTCAGAGTCATGGTGCAAATTATGACTTAGAATATTGGTCACTTTATCCACCAGTAATTAATGATATTAAAATAGCAGAACTAGTGCGATCTGTAGCAGAAGAAGTGGTAGAAACTCCTCTGGGTATTGTGCCAGAATGCCAAACTATGGCTGCTGAAGATATGTCATTTTTCTTAGAAGAAGTTCCTGGTTGTTATTTCTTTTTGGGTTCTGCTAACGCCGCGAAAGGCTTAGCATATCCCCATCATCATCCCCGGTTTGATTTTGACGAAACCGCCTTGGGAATGGGTGTAGAAATATTTATTAGATGCGTGGAAAAGTACTTTGTTTAAATTTCAAAAATCGGGTAATCATATTTATTAAATCCGTTAGCATCGAGTGATATAATTTCCGGCAGCATCCCAAATGTGCAAAAACCTTGATAGCCCTCATCCCCTAACCCCTTCTCCCAAACATG